>JBGOTW010000001.1:0-58309 GCA_041476685.1 bacterium
CGGCCGCGAACGGCGCGGCGGCGGACTGGTGCGAGCTGGACGGCGGCTACCGCAAGGCCGTCTGCCACGCCGGACTCTACACGCTCTCGGCCCTGCTGGCCGAGGCGGAAGCCGAGCGCCTGCCCATCGGCGAGCTGCTGCGGGCCGCCACGGTCGGCTACGAGGTCGTGGCCCGAGTGGGCCGGGCGTGGGAGCACCCGCGCCTCGTGCTGCATCCCCATGCCAGCCTCGCCGCGGTCGGGGCCGCGGCAGGAGTGGCGGCCGCCCGGCGGCTCGACCCGCCGGTCTTCCTCGACGCGGTGACCTCGGCGACGAGCCTGATCGCCGCGGGTCCGTGGAATCACGCCGTGCAGGGCGCCCTGGTGCGCAATGTGTGGCCGGCGGCAGGCGCGTGGCTCGGCCTGCGCGCCGTGGACTGGGCACAGTGCGGCATCGGCGGGCTGCCGGGCACGCCCTACGACGTGTACAGCGACATTCTCGGTGGCACCGCCCACCCGGAGCGGCTGACCGCCCGCCTGGGCGAGGAGTGGGCGGTCGCGGACGGCTACCACAAGCTCTACGCCTGCTGCCAGTACGCCCATTCCAGCGTCGAGGCCGTGCTCGGGCTGCGTCCCGAACTGCTGCGGGCCGACCCGCCCCGGGCGGACTTGCTGCGTCCCGACCCGCTGCGGGCGGACCTGCCGCGCGCAATCCGGGCGATCACGGTGGAAGTGAGCCCGGGCGGCCTGACCCTCAACAATTACCGTCCCCGCACGACACTCGCAGCCAAGTTCTCCATCCCCCACGCGGTGGCCGCCGCCCTGACTTTCGGCAGCGCAGGTGCGGAGGGCTTTTCGAGCGCCACGCTCGCGCAGCCGGAGATGGAAGCCCTGCGCGGCAAGGTGCAGCTCAAGCCCTACGCACCGCTCCTGCCCTTTCCGAACGACAGGCCCTCCCGCGTGACGGTGGAGCTATGCGATGGCCGGCGCATCGTGCGCGAATGCTTAAGCGCCCAGGGCGGCCCGGATCGCCCCTTCGCGGAGGCGGACATCTTCCGCAAGATCCGGCAGCTGACCGAGCCAGTCTATCCGGACTTCGCCGGCACCATGGAGGACCTGCTGACGTCCATGCCCGCGCAGTTGAGCGAGCCCTGGGACGGTTTCTTGGGCCGCCTGCTGCACGGCACGGCCTGAGCCGCGGTAGCCAGTGTAGGCGGCAATGGCCGGCATGAGCCGCGGTAGTCGGCGTAAGCCGCAGGTGGCGCAGGACAGCCCGTGCGCGGCGGCGGGAATGTGCGGCCCTCGATTGCGCGGCAAACGGCATTGCGGCGCATAGCGTGAAAGTCGGGCCCGCAGCGTCGGCCATGCCTGTTTGGACATGAGGGACAGGTCGCCGTCCGTCGCGGAGCAGGCTTCTCAGGAGGCAGACCGATGGCCGAATTTCCGTTTCCCCTCGTCACCATCGAGGGTCCGCCGCTGGAGCGGGGACGTCAGTATGGCCGGCAAGCGCGCGAGCGCATCCATGCCGCGCTGCGGGTATACGCACCGGCGTGGAGCGCGGGGGGCGCCGGGAATCGCGACGCCCTGCTGGCCCGGGCGCGGGAATTCGCGCAAGTGATCCGCGGGCGCTTCCCGGACCTGCTGGAGGAGATGCAGGGGATTGCCGAAGGCGCAGACCTGGTCCTGGAAGACGTGGTCGCGCTCAATGCGCGCACCGAACTTCTCTACGGCGCCAACTCCGCCCAAGGCGCTGCCAAAGCCGTCCAGGACGGAATGAATGCGGCCAAAGGCAAAGGCATCGCGAAGACCGCGAAAGGCGGTGCGAAATCCGCCAAGCGTAAAGCGCAGACCCCACCGGACGGCTGCACGGGCGCCGTAATCTTGCCGGAGCGTTCCGGCGGGCGCGTCATCATCGGGCAGAACTGGGACTGGCGCCCGGCGTGCCGGGACCTGGCGATCCTGCTGCGCATCGTGCCGGAGCAGGGGCCGCGCATCCTGACATTCGTGGAAGCCGGCATGCTGGCCCGCAGCGGGATGAATTCGGCCGGGATCGGGCTGTGCGGCAACTTCCTCCAGTCCGACCAGGATTTCCGCCAGTCGGGCGTGCCGATCCCCCTGCTGCGCCGGGCGATGTTGCAGTCCGAGACGCTGGCCCAGGCGGTGGGCGCGGTGCTGCGGTCGCCGCGCGCCTTCTCCTCCAATCACCTGCTGGCGCACCGCGACGGCGAAGCGATCGATCTCGAGTCCTCTCCCCCGGAGGTGTTCACGCTGTTCGCCGAGCAGGGCCTGCTCGCCCATGCGAACCATTTCAAGGCCGCCCAGGGTCGGGTCAGGGACACCGGCCTGGCCCGATATCCGGACAGCCTGTTCCGGGACCGGCGCGTCCTGGTCCAACTGAATCGCCAGGACGGCCCTTTGACGGCCGACGATCTGAAGCTCGCGCTCCAGGACCATTTCGGGCTGCCCGATTCCGTCTGCCGCCACCGGGCGGCGCGGGCGGACGGCGTGGAGATCGAGACGGTCGCATCCGTCGTGATGGACTTGACGCAGGGCGTCTTGTGGGTGGCGCCGGGGCCTGTGTGCCGGAACGAGTACCGGGCTTTCACCCTGGACGGCGAAGTGCGCGAAGCGGGGGGCGCGGTGGTGGATTTCAGGAGACGCGGGTGATCGGCACCGATGTCGTGCTCCAGGTGATCCTGAGCGGCCTGTTGACCGGCTGCGTGTACGCCCTGATCGCCATCGGCTTCACGCTGGTGTTCGGGGTGACGGACATCGTGAACTTCGCCCACGGGCACCTGGTGATGGCGGCGATGTTCGCCAGCTACGTCCTCTTCCGTTTCGCCGGAATGGATCCCTACGTCTCGCTGCTGGTCGTCCTGCCCGCGTTCTTCCTGCTCGGCATGGTCCTCTACTGGCTGGTGATCGACCGCATCGTGGAGGCGCCCCACTTCGCCCACATGATGGTGACGCTGGGCGTGCTGATCTTCCTCGAGAACCTGATGAATTTCTTCTTCGGCGGGGACTTGCGGGGGGTGACGACGTCCTACACGACGACGTCGCTGCCGCTGGGGGGGATCAGCGTCCCGGTGGCGCGCGCGGCGGCCGCGGCGATGAGCCTCTTGGCCGTGGCCCTGCTGTCGCTGTTCCTGCGCCTGTCGCGCTTCGGCAGGGCGATCCGGGCGGCGGCCAACAATCGCATGGCGGCGCAACTCGTCGGGATCGACGTGCGGCGCGTGTACTTGGTCTCCTTTGCCATCGGCACGGGGATCGTGGCGCTCGCGGGGGCGGTGATGATGCCGTACTCCCTCGTCAGTCCGTTCGTCGGCGACGAATTCATGCTCAAGGCTTTCGTCATCGCGATCGTCGGCGGGCTGGGCAGCGTGACCGGGGCGCTGGCCGGAGGCGTGCTGATCGGACTGGTGGAGGCGCTGGCGGGGCTGTTCCTCGTGGCGTCGCTGGGAAATGCAATCGTGTTCGGCATTCTCATTCTGGTGCTGTTATTCCGGCCGGCGGGCCTGCTGCGCCGGGCAGGGGAGTAATTCCGGCCTTCCGGCACTTCAGGGTGCCGGTCCCGGGCGGGCGGGCGCGCGTCGTGGCCGCTTGGCGTTGCAGTGGGCATGCGTTGCAGCAGAGGGGGCGGCGGTGAAGATATCGGCACGGTTCGGGTGGGTCGGGCTCGCCGCGCTGGGGGTGCTGGCCCTGCTGCTGCCCTCGGTCGCGAGCAAGCACATCCTCACCGCGGCCATCGTCGCCCTGCAGATGTCCTACCTGGCGCAATGCTGGAACATCGCCGCAGGCTACGCCGGGCAGTTCTCCCTCGGCCACAGCGTGTTCCTGGGTATCGGCGGCTATACCTCGACGATGCTGTTCGTCTCCCTGGGGCTGACGCCGTGGCTGGGGATGTTCGCCGGGGCGCTGCTGGCGGGGCTCGTGGGCGTGCTGCTGGCCTTGATCGTGTACCGCTACAATATCCGCGGGGTGTTCTTCGCCGTGGTCACGCTGGGGTCCATGGAAGTCGCGCGGGGCCTGGCGGAGAACTGGGATTTCATCAAGGGTCCCGTGGGCATCGTGCTCACGCTGCAGGACGCGCCCGGCGAATTCCTCTTCCTCAGCCGGGTGCCGTTCTACTATGTCTCCCTCGCCATGGTCGTGCTGGCGGCCCTCGGCACGCGCTGGATCGAGGCGTCGCGGCTGGGCCAGTACCTGCTGGCGATCCGGGAGGACGAGGAGGCGGCCGAAGCCTCGGGCATCGACACGCACCGCTACAAGGTCGTGGCGATCGGCCTGAGCGCCTTCGCGATCGCCTTTGCGGGCACGTTCTACGCCCAGTTCTACCTTTACATTTCGCCGGGGAACCTGTTCAGCTTCGAGCCGCAGCTGAACATGATGCTCGGGGCCATGGTGGGCGGGGCGGGCACCGCGGGCGGCCCGATCCTGGGCGCGGTGCTGTTCAGCGCCATCGGCGAGGCCCTGCGCAACCTGCCCTTCGGCGAGCCGCGCCAGATCGCCATCCTCAGCAAGATGATCTACGCCGTACTGTTGATCCTGATCGTCATGTATCTGCCGGGCGGGCTGATCCGCCTGTTCAAGCGCAGCGCAAGGTAGCCGTTGATGAGCGCCCTGCTGGAAGTCGAGGATCTGACGAAGCGGTTCGGGGGGCTGGAGGCCCTTGCGGACGTCTCGTTCTCCGTGGCGGAGGGCGAGATCGTGGGCATCATCGGCCCGAACGGGGCGGGCAAGACCACCCTGTTCAATGCGGTGACGGGATTCTTCAAGCCCGACCGGGGCCGGGTGTGCCTGCGCGGCCAGGACATCACGGGGCAGGCCCCACACCGCATCTGCAGGCAGGGGCTGGCGCGCACGTTCCAGCTCAGCAAGCCGTTCCCCCGCCTGACGGTGCTCCAGACCGTGCGCGTCGGGGCGCTGAACCGGATTTCCGATATGGCCGCCGCCACGGCCCGGGCGGAGGAGGTGCTCGACTTCATCGGCCTTGCCCACAAGCGCGACCAACTGGGTATCCACCTCACGGTGTTGGAGCGCAAACGCCTCGAGCTGGCGCGCGCCTTCGCCACAGGGCCGGCGCTGCTGCTCCTGGACGAGGTGATCGCGGGCCTGCGCCCGAACGAGGTGCAGGACATGATCGTGCTCGTGCGCAAGATCGCCGCCCAGGGCATCACGATCCTGCTGATCGAGCATGTCATGGAGGCCGTCATGAGCGTCTCGTCCCACCTGATCGTGCTCAACTACGGCCGTGTCATCGCGCAGGGCCCGCCCGCCGAGCTGGCCAAGCACCCCGACGTGATCGCCGCCTACCTGGGAAAGGCCTACCATGCTTGAGGTGAGCGGCCTGGTCGTCGGCTACGGGGACGTCGAGGTGCTGCATGGCGTGTCGCTCTCGCTCGCCGCCGGCGAGGTCGTCTCCCTAGTCGGCGCCAATGGCGCGGGCAAGACGACGCTGCTGCGGGCGATCTCGGGCCTGCTGCCCGTGCGCGCCGGCAGGATCGAGCTGCAGGGCGAGTCGCTCGCCGGCCTGGCTCCCCACCGCATCGTGGAGCGGGGCATCGCCCACGTGCCGGAGGGACGCCAGCTGTTCACGCGGCTGTCCGTGGAGGAGAACCTGCGGCTGGGAGCCTACCTGCCCCGCGCCCAGCAGAGTGAGCCCGAGACGCTCGCCTGGGTGCTTGAGCTGTTCCCCCGCCTCGCCGACCGCCGCAGGCAGATCTCCGGCACGTTGAGCGGAGGGGAGCAGCAGATGCTGGCCATCGCGCGCGGGCTGATGCTCAAGCCCAAGCTCCTGCTGCTGGACGAGCCCTCGCTGGGTCTGGCGCCCTTGCTCGTCGGCCAGATTTTTGAAACCGTGGACAAGATCAACTCGGAGGGAGTAGCGGTCCTGCTGGTCGAGCAGAACCTCGTGCAATCCCTCGAACACTCTCACCGCGGTTACGTCCTGGAGACGGGGCGCGTCGTACACGAGGGAAAGGCCGACGAGCTGCAGGCGGACCCGCGCACGCTCCAGGCGTTCCTTGGCATCCCGGCCGAGTCCTGACCCCGAAAACGTCGGGACCCATCGCAGTGGACTCTCGCAGCAGACGAGGAGACAGAATGACTGCACGCATCGGAAGGAACGCCCTGAACGGAAAGATCGGACGCCGCAGCGCGCTGAAGGCCGGCGCCGCCGCCCTGGCCGCCGTCGCGGCCCCGGGCATCCTGCGCGCTCAGGCCAACAAGGAGGTCGTGCTCGCGGCCGTCGTCGCCCTGACCGGTCCGAACGCGGCCTGGGGCCAGCGCACCTGGCGCGCGTTCCAGGTCGGCTGCGACGAGGTCAACCGCATGGGCGGCATCAAGTCGCTGGGCGGGGCGAAGATCCGCTACATCGTCGCCGACACCGAGAGCAAGCCGGAGGTGGCGGGCTCCCAGACGGAGAAGGTGATCAGCCAGGGCGCCATCGCCATCACCGGCACGAATCAGAGCGCCGCGACGATCGTCACGACGCAGATCTCCGAGCGCGAGCAGGTGCCGTTCGTCTGCGCGACGGACGTGGATCCGCTCATCACCTCGCGCGGCTTCAAGTACACGTTCCGCACCTCCCCGCTGATCGGCGCCTATGCGCGGGACCTGCTGACCTACGTGCGGGATCTCAGCGCGCAGGCGGGCAAGCCGGCCAAGAAGCTGGCGATCCTCAGCGAGAACTCGATCGTGGGGCAAAGCTCTCTCAAGGTGTCCTCGGAGATCGGCAAGGCGCTGGGGTACGAGGTCGTGGAGGCGGCATCCTACGACGCGAGCAAGTCCCAGAACTTCACCGGATACATCGCCAAGTACAAGAGCGCGGGCGTGGACCTGGTGGTCGGGCACAACAAGCCCAGCGACGCGATCCTCATCACGCGCACCATGAAGGAGCTGAACTTCAACATCCCGGCCTACGGCGGAATTCTCGGCGGCCATGTCTCCTCGGAATACCTGGAGGCGCTGGGGAAGGACGCGGACAACGTGTTCGCGACGACGAGCTGGTCCCCGGACCTGTCCATCCCCGGGCTGCAGGAGCTGGGCACGCTGTACCGGCAGCGCTGGAGCGAGGACATGGACTCCACCGCCGCGGGCGGCTTCACGGCCCTCGCGGTGATTTGGGAAGGTCTCGAGCGGGCGGGCTCCACCGACGGCAAGAAGCTGCGCGACGCCATCGCCGGAGTCGACATGAAGACCGGCGACCGCATGTACTTGCAGCTGCGCGGCGCGAAGTTCGAGCCGAACGGCGAGAACGAGCGGGCGGGCGGGCTCGTATTCGTCATCCGCAACAAGACCTGGCTCCCCGTGGCGCCCGCGGAGTTCGCGAAAGCCAAGGCCATCTACCCGAAGCCCAACTGGGCCTAGGCGCGGATCCGCAGGAGGCGTGCGCTTGCGCAGGCCACCCTCCTGCCCGCCGCACCGTACCTGCAACGAGGATACCCAAGCATGTCCGAACCCGATGCCGCCGTGTCCCGCCTGCTGCAGCACGCGGCGGAAGTCGCGCCGCAGCTGGTGCCGTGGCGGCGCGCCCTGCACCGCTATGCGGAGACCGCCTGGACCGAGTTCCGCGCCTCCAGCCTGATCGCGCAGACGCTTTCCGGCCTCGGCTATCGCATCGCGCTGGGCCGGGCGATCCTGAAGGCCGACGCCCGCATGGGCGTGCCCGCGGAGGACGTGCTGGACGCGGCCTACCGCAGGGCGCTGGGCGAAGGGGCGGCCCCGGAACTGCTCAAGGAAATGCAGGGCGGCTTCACGGGCGTTGTCGCCCGGCTCAAGGGGGGCCGGCCGGGCCCCACCATCGGCTTCCGCTTCGACATTGACGCCCTCGACATCGTCGAGTCGCGGGACGCCGGCCACCTGCCTGTCCGGGAGGGCTTCGCCTCCTGCCACGCTGGCGCCATGCATGCCTGCGGTCACGACGGGCACACCGCCATCGGCCTGGGCGTCGCCCAGGTGATCGCGCGCCTGCGGGAGCGCTGGCCGGGCGAGGTGGTGCTGATCTTCCAGCCCTCCGAGGAAGGCACCCGGGGTGCCCGCGCGATGGTGGAAGCGGGCGTGGTGGACGACTGCCAGGCGCTGCTGTGCTGCCATCTGGGCGCCCAGTCCAGCCAGACCGGGCACATCATCGGCGGGATCTCCAATTTCCTCGCGACGACGAAGCTGGACGCCGCCTTCACCGGGATCGAGGCCCACGCGGCGCTCGGGCCCGAGCAGGGCCGCAGCGCGCTGCTGGGCGCGGCCACGGCGCTGCTCAATCTGCACGCCCTGCCGCGCCACAGCGGGGGCGAATCGCGCGTGAACGTGGGCGTGCTGCACGGCGGATCGGGGCGCAACGTCGTGCCGGGGCGCGCGGAGATGAAGCTGGAGGTGCGGGGCGCGACCAACGCGGTGGTCGAGTACATGGAGGAGCGGGCCCGCGCCATCCTCCGCGCCGCGGCGGACATGCACGGGCTGAAGCTGGAGGTCAGCGTCGCCGGGGCCAGTCCCACGACGGCCAGCGACGCGGCGGCGATCGAGCGGGTGCGGCGGGCCGCGGCCCTGGTCCCGGAGGTGGAGCGCTTCGACCCGGCTGAAGTGGCCAAGGCGAGCGACGATGCGGCGGCCCTGATGCGGCGCGTGCAGGAGCGCGGCGGAATCGCCGCCTACGTGATCATCGGGGCGCGCCTGGCTGCCGGGCACCACACGCCCGGCTTCGACTTCGACGAGGCGGCCCTGCCCATCGGCGTGAAGGTGCTCAGCCTTGCGGCGTGGAAGCTGGCCGCGGACCTCCCGGGCGCCGGCGCGGGCACCGGTACGGCTACCGGCAGGGGCGCGGAGTCCGGCTCCGCGGTCGCAGGCGGGCGCGGCTGAACGACACGCGGAGCGGACGTGGCGCAACGAAAGACAGGGCGGGCGGACATGGCGGACGTGGCGGAAACTGCGAGCACCGTGCGCTACCGGCTCGGTTGCGACATCGGCGGCACCTTCACCGACTTCGTGCTGCTGGACACGAGCACGGGCCGCTTCGAGGTGCACAAGGTGCTCACCACGCCGCGGGACCCGTCCGAGGCGGTCGAGACCGGCGTCCTGGACCTGCGCAAGCGCCTGCCGGACTGCCTGGAACGCACCGAGCACGTCATCCACGGCACGACGCTGGTGATCAACGCGATCATCGAGCGCACGGGCGCGCGCACGGCAATCCTGGCCACCAAGGGGTTCCCGGACGTGCTCGAGATGCGGCGGGAGATCCGCTACGACATCTACGACCTCAATGCCGGCTTCCCGGCGCCCCTGGTGCTGCGCCCCTGGCGGCGCGAAGTGACCGAGCGGGTGTACAGCGACGGCCGGGTGCTTGTCGCGCTGGACGTCGCGGAAGTACGGGAAGCGCTGCGCTCGCTCGCGGCCGAGGGGGTCGAGTCGGTGGCCGTGTGCCTGCTGCACTCCTACGCGAACGCGGCGCATGAGCGGGAAGTGGCGCGGATCGCGGCCGCGGAGCAGCCGCAGCTGGCGATCTCGCTCTCCTCCGAGGTGTTGCCCGAGATCAAGGAGTACGAGCGCACGAGCACGACGGTGGTCAACGCCTATGCCAAGCCGCTCACGGACCGCTACCTGCACCGGCTGGAGGAGCGGTTGCGCGAGCAGGGACTGGCGGGCGGCCTGTTCCTGATGCTCTCCGGCGGGGGCATCATGTCCAGCGCGACGGCGCGGCAGTTTCCCGTGCGCCTGATCGAATCCGGCCCCGTCGGTGGCGTGCTGGCGGCCGTCCATCTCGCCCGGCAAGGCGGGATCGAGGACCTCGTCGTGTTCGACATGGGCGGCACCACCGCAAAGGCCTGCTTCGTCCACGGCGGGGAGCTTCCGATCAGCACCGAGTACGAGGTCGACCGCGTGCACCGCTTCAAGCGCGGCAGCGGCACGCCGGTGGGCGTGCCCACGGTGGACCTGATCGAGATCGGGGCGGGCGGGGGCAGCCTGGCCGCCGTTGACCGGCTGGGCCTGCTGCAGGTGGGACCGCGCAGCGCCGGGGCCGATCCGGGCCCGATTTGCTATGGGCGCGGCGGCGTCCAGCCCACCGTCACCGACGCCGACTTGGCGCTGGGCTACCTCAGCTGCGACTATTTCCTCGGCGGCTCCATGCGCCTGGACTTGGATGCGGCCCGGACCGGCATCGAGCGGGTGCTGGGCCGCCCGCTGGGGTTGTCGGTGACGGAAGCCGCGTGGGGCGTGCACGAGGTCGTCAACGAGAACATGGCCGCCGCCATCCGCACTTACTGCGCGGAGAAGGGCGGAAACCTGTCGCGGGCGACGCTGGTGGCCTTCGGCGGTGCCGGGCCGGTGCACGCGTTCGGCTTCGCGAAAAAGCTCGGCATCAACCGGATCCTCGTGCCCCGCGGCGCGGGGGTGTTCTCGGCGCTCGGGTTCCTGGTGGCGCCGGTGTCTTTCGAGACCTCGCGCACGCACCTGCTGCGCCTGCGCGAGGCCACGCCCGAAGCGCTGGGCCGCCTCTTTGGCGAGCTGGAGCAGGGCGCGGCGGCGATGATCCGGCAGGCGGTGCCGGGCGTGCCGGTCGTTTTCGCGCGGGCCGCCGACCTGTGCTACGCGGGACAGGGCCACTCCATCCGCATCCCGCTCGCGGCGGACGGAGACGGACGGATCCGGCTCGAGGACGTGGCCGAGCGCTTCCTGCGCGAATACCGTGAGCGCTACGGGTACACCTACGACGATCTGGAGATCCAATGGGTGACACTGCGCGTGACGGCGAGCGCGCGGCAGGACATGCCCCCGGTGGCGCTGCCCTTCGCCCCTGCCGCGCGCGGGAACGGCGGCGCCGCCAAGGGCGAGCGGCTGGCGTACGCGCCCGCGCGGCGCAAGATGATCCCCCATCGCGTGGTGGAGCTGGAGAAGCTGAGCGCCGGGACCCGCCTCGAGGGCCCCCTCATCGTCGAAGACGTCAGCTCGACCCTGATCGTGGGGGAGCAGGCGGCGGTGGAGGTGGACCGGCGCGGCTGGCTGCTCGTCACGCTGGACTGACCCGCATCCGGATTCCGGCCGCACCCAGGAGAGCCTGAGCCATGATGAAGCCTGCCGCAGTGCCGCCGCGCCGCCATTTCGACCCGATCACCTTCCAGGTGCTCTGGTCCCGCATGGTGAACATGGCGGACGAGATGGCCACCGTGCTGGTGAAGACCTCCTTTTCCCACGTGGTGCGCGACAATCACGACTACGCCTGCGCGCTGTACGATGCGGACGGGCGCATGCTCGCCCAGTCGAACCAGTGCACGCCCGGCCAGCTCGGCGCCATGCCGATCGTGATGCAGGACTTCCTCAAGGAATATCCGCGGGAAACGCTCGCCCCGGGCGACGTCCTCATCACGAACGATCCCTGGCTGGGCTCCGGGCACACCCCGGATATCTTCATCGCGATGCCGATCTTCCGCCACGGCCAGCTGGTCGGCTTCGCTGTCAATTCCGCGCACCATATCGACATCGGCGGCCGGCTCTCCGCCCCCGATGCCCAGGAGGTGTACGAAGAGGGGATCATCCTGCCGATCTGCAAGCTCTACGACCGCGGCAAGCCGAACGAGGACCTGTTCCGCATCCTGCGCCGCAACGTGCGCCTGGCGGACAAGGTGATCGGCGACATCCGCGCCCAGCTGGCCGCGAACCATTCCGCCTCGAAGCGCATGCTGGAATTCCTGGAGGAGATGCGGCTGGACGGCCTGAGCGACCTCGCCGAGGAGATCATGGATCACTCCGAAGCCAGCATGCGCGCGGCGATCGCCGAGGTGCCCGAAGGCAGCTACGCGCACGCGCTGCAGCTTGAGGACGTGGACCCGAGCGGAAAGCGGCTGGACATCAAGGTGCGCGTGGACGTCAAGGGCGGCGAGATCTTCGTGGATTTCGCGGGCACCTCCCCGCAGGTGCCGCTCCCCATCAACAGCGTGTACAACATCACCTATGCCTACACCGTGTTTCCCATCAAGTCGGCCCTGCACCCGCACATTCCCAACAACGCGGGCTGCGCGCGCCCGATCCACCTGAGCGTCCCGGACGGCACGCTGCTCAACGCGCGCTTTCCCGTGGCGGTGATGTGGCGCACCTCGCTGGTGTACTTCGCCGTCGAGGCGATCTTCGGCGCGCTGGCCCAGGCGATTCCCGAGAAGGTGATGGCGCCGAGCGGGACCTATCCGCTCTGGATCGCGATGTTCTCCGGGGAATTCGACGACGGCCGGCCCTTCAAGATGCACTTCAACGCCCAGGGCGGCCAGGGCGCCCGCTTCGCGATGGACGGGCTGTCCACGACCGTGTATCCGCCCAACGTGGCCAGCACGCCGGTGGAGCTGCTGGAGGCGGAAACGCCGCTGCTGTGCGAGCGGAAATCCCTCATTCCCGATTCCGGCGGCGCGGGGAAGTTCCGCGGCGGCTGCGGCCAGGAGATCGTGATCCGCAACCTGTCCGGCCGCACGGTGCGCAGCGGCGTCGTCGGGGGGCGGTTCCGCTATCCGGCGACGGGCCTGCAGGGTGGCGGGCCGGGGGCGAACGGAAGCGCCCAGGTCAACGACGAGGAGCCCCTGCAGCGCAGCCGGCAGCTCGAACTGGGCCCGGGGGACGTCGTCCACATGCGCTATCCGGGCGGCGGCGGCTTCGGCGCTCCCTTCGAGCGCGCCCCCGAACGGGTGCTGGACGACATCCGCCGCGGCCTGGTCAGCCCGGAGCAGGCGCGCAGCGCATACGGTGTCGCCGTCCTGCCGGGCCTCCAGGGCGTGGACGCGGCGGAAACGAGCCGCTTGCGCGCCACCGCGAAGCGCAACTGAACCGGCGCAGAGGGATTGATCCTGCGCTGTGGTCTTGAGGGCCGGCGAAGGGCGTGCACTGGCCCATGCGCGCGGAAAGCCGTCCACGCGCCGGGAAATCCCGTCGCCGGCAGGCCGGCGGCGTCCTGGCGCGCACCACCGAGAGACACACCCATGTTGCCCGGACACGGTCGCTATCCCTATTCGCCCATCACGGGCCGGCCCGATTACACCTGGCCCGGCGGCAAGCGCCTGGCCGTCTATCTTGCGCTCAACGTGGAGCACTTCGCCTTCGGGGAGGCGCCGGGAGCGGACTTCTCCGCGCCCGCGGTGCCGCCCCACCATCGCAGCTATGCCTGGCGCGAGTACGGCAACCGCGTCGGAATCGGGCGTCTGCTGGACCTGTTCGAGGAGCTGCGCCTGCCGGTGGCCCTGCTCGTCAACTCGGAGATCTACGACTACTGCCCGGAAATCATCGCGCCTTACCGCAAGCGGGGAGACGAGATCGTCGGGCACGGCCGCACCAATACCCTCAGCCTGCGCCAGGCCGACCTCAGCGAGAAGCTGGAGCGCGAGCTGATCGCCGAGTGCACCGCCACGCTCACCCGCCACGAGGGCAAGCCCCCCCGCGGCTGGCTGGGACCCTGGATTTCCCAGAGCTGGGTGACGCCCGACCTGCTGAAGGAGGCGGGCTACCGCTACATGCTCGATTGGCACTTCGACGACCAGCCCGTATGGTTCTCCACCCGCGCCGGGCCGCTCCTGGCGGTTCCGTACCCGGCGATGGAGGTCAACGACTCCCCGGCGTTCATCTACCGCCGCGTGTCCGAAGACCACTTCGCCGGCATGATCGTGGACCAGTTCGACGAGCTGCTCGAGCAGTCGCGCAAGCAGCCGCTCGTCTGCCCCATCTCCCTGCACACCTTCATCGTGGGCCAGCCCTTCCGCCTGCGCCGGCTGCGCCGCGCGTTGCGGCACATCGCCGACCACGCGGGCGAAATCTGGCTGACCCGCCCCGGGCAGATCGCAGAGCATGTCGAGAGCCTGCCGGCCGGAACGGTGCCCGGCAGATAGAGTGCGTCCTTTTCCGCCGCCATCCGCTCGCCGTCCGCTCACCGTCCCCGAAATACCGGCTTGCGCTTCTCGTTGTAGGCGCGCACGCCCTCCATCCGGTCCTCCGTGCGGACGAGGTGGTTGTACGCCTCGATCTCGAAGCGGAACGCGGTCTTGAGCTCCATCTGCAGTCCAAAGTGCATGGACTTCTTCGCCTGGCGGATCGAGAGCGGGGCGTTGCCGGCGATCGTGCGGGCCGTGTCGAGCACCGCCGGCATGAGCTGGGCCGGCTCGACGATGCGGTTGACGACGCCCCACTCGTAGGCTTCCTGGGCCGTGAAGGGCCTGCCGGTCAGGATGATCTCCTTGGCCCGGCGCTCGCCCACGGCGCGCGGCAGATTCTGCGTGCCGCCCGCGCCGGGCATGATGCCGAGCGTCACCTCGGTGAGGGCGAAGCGGGCCGTGCCGACGGCGTAGATGAAGTCGCACGTGAGCGCGGTCTCGAGCCCGCCGGCGTAGGCGTGACCGTTGAGCGCCGCGATCACCGGGATCGGCACCTCGATCAGCGTCCAATAGGAGCGCTCGAACAGCTCGTGCTGCGCGCGCCAGACCTGCTCGGTCATCCCGTTGCGCTCCTTCAGGTCGCCCCCCGCGCAGAAGGCCTGGTCGCCCGCCCCGGTGAGAATTGCGCAACGCACGTCCTCGGGATCGACGGTCAGGCGCGTCCACAAGTCGAGCATGTCGTGCCCCATCTGTGTGTTCATGGCGTTGCGCACCTCGGGCCGGTTCAGCGTGATGACGAGCAGGTGCGGCTCGGGCATGGCGGTCTTCAGGGTCTCGTAGTCTGGCAGCTTCATCGGGGTATCCTTGTGGGAGCGGTAAATACGGCGGCGGTATGCTCGCCCAGCGCCGGCGTGGCGAGACTTTCGCGAGCAATCCCGTAGCGGGACGGCAGAAACCAGGGTATGCCTGGGGCCGGGGCGGACCCCCGAACCTTCATCCCCACGCGCAAGGTCTCATGAGGAACATTCCGCGAAACATCCTGCTGATCCAGGGGGCGAACATGGCCTATCTCGGCCGGCGCCAGCCCGAGATCTACGGCACGACCAACGCGCAGGAGCTGGACGCGCTCATGCTTGCGTTCGCCGCGGAGCGGAATTGCACGCTGTCCATCTTCTATACCCATCTCGAAGGCGAAGCGATTCGCCGCATTTACGAGGCCGTGGACGAGGGGTGCGACGGCTTGCTGATGAACCCGGCCGGATTCACCTATGCGGGCTACGCCTTGCGCGACTGCCTGCGCGCCGTGCCGTTCCCATACGTGGAAGCGCACATGACCAATCTGGACAAGCGCGGCACGCGCTCGGTGACGGCGGAAGCCGCGCTTGGAGTGGTGTTCGGCTTCGGCGTGCGCTCGTACACGCTCGGGCTGGAGGCTCTGCTGCAGCATCTGGCCGAACGCGATGGAGGCTCGCGCGCCCAGATGCCGTCACCGCGGGCGCCGGCCAAGCGCAGCCGAGGCGGCGCCCGGCGGCCGCGGGCCAGGCTTGCGACAGGAAGGCGTCGCGGAGGCTGACAAAGCGCTCCGGTTGCTCGATCCGGGGACAGTGCCTGCAGCCGCGGACGTCCACGCAGCGGGCGTCCGGGATGCCCTCGGCGAGCCTGCGCGCCAGCCCCGTCCCGCCCCAAGACGCCCGAAACCCGATTCGAAGAGAAGGAGAGCCATGCTGAGCGGCGCACACCGGTACTTCCTGCAGGAGCGCGTCATCTACGGCCGGCCCGCGCCGGAGGCCGTGGCCGAGGAGGCGCAGGCGCTCGGGGCGAGCCGCGTGTTCGTCACCACCAACCGCTCGCTGGGGGGCGAGCGCGGCTTAGCCGCAGCCGTGGCCCAGGGGCTGGGTCGCCTGCATGCGGGCACCTACGCGGGGATCACGGCTCACTCGCCGCGCGAATGCGTTGTGGAGGGCGCCGCCCAGGCCCGTGCGGCCCGCGCCGACCTGCTGGTCGCCGTCGGCGGAGGTTCGGTGATCGACGCGACGAAGCTGATGCTGCTCTGCCTCTGGCGCGGCCTGACGCGCAGCGAGGAACTCGATCCCTATCGCGACACGCAGGGCGTGGACCCGAGCAGGCGCCCCGCCGACATGGAGCGGGCGGTGCGCATGCTGGCAGTGCCGACGACCTACTCCGCCGCGGAGTTCACCTACATCGCGGGCGTGACCGACACGAAGCGGCACGTAAAGGAGATCTACGGCCACGCGCTATTCACGCCCCAGGCTGTCGTGCTCGATCCGGCGGCGACCCTGACGACGCCGCTGGAGCTTTTGCTGTCCACGGGCATGAAAGCGGTGGACCACGCGGTGGAACGGCTCTGTGCGCCGCAGACCAATCCCTATTCGGACGCCACCGGCGCGGAGGCCCTGCGCCTGCTGACGGGGGCGCTGCCCGCGATCAAGGCCGCGCCGGAAGCGCTGGGGCCGCGGCTCGATGGGCAACTGGGGATGTGGCTGTCCATCACCGGCGCCGCGTCGGGAGTCGGAGTGGGCGCCAGCCACGCCATCGGCCACACACTCGGTGGCTCCTACGGCATCCCGCACGGGATCACGTCCTGCGTGACGCTGCCCGGAGTGCTGCGCTGGAACGCTCAGGCGAACATGGAAAGGCAGCGCAAGGTGGCCGCCCTGATGGGACAGCCCGACCGCGAAGCGGCGCGGCTCGTGGCGGAGCTCGTGGCTCGGCTCGGCCTGCCGGGCCGGCTGAGGGACGTGGGCATCCGCCGCGAGGACTTCCGCGCCATCGCCGAGCACACGATGCTCGATCCGCCCGTGCGCTCCAACCCGCGGCCGATCCAGGGCCCGGAGGACATCGTGGCCATCCTGGAGCTAGCCTGGTAGCGGGCTGCAGGCCCCGCTCCGCTCCCTGCGGCCGACTTCGCGCCAGGTGAACGGCGGTGCATGCAAGCCGATGCCCGACCCTGATCGGGACGGCAAGTGCCGCGCCGCCGCGGATGTGCGAGAAGAGGTTGTCCAACTGCTCGGAGCCGGGCGTATGACGAGTCGGATTCGGGTGTGCGTGTTCGATGCCTATGGAACCCTGTTCGATGTCCACTCCGCGGTGGCCCGGCACGCGGGCGCCGTGGGCCCCAAGGCGGAGGACGTGTCGAAGCTGTGGCGGGCCAAGCAGCTCGAGTACACGTGGACCCGCACGCTGATGGGCCGCCACGCGGACTTCTGGGCCCTGACGGGCGAGGCCCTGGACGTTGCCTTGTCCGCGTTCGGCGTCGGCGGCGGGGTGCTGCGCGATTCCCTGCTCGACGCCTACCGCCGGCTCACGGCCTACGCGGAAGTGCCCGCGGTGCTGACGCGGCTGCGCGGCGCGGGAATGAAGACGGCGATCCTGTCCAACGGCACGCCGGCCATGCTCCAGGACGCGGTTAAGGCGGCGGGCATCGCTTCCCTGCTCGATGCGGTGCTGTCGGTCGAACAGATCGGGATCTACAAGCCCGACGCCCGCGTCTACCAGATCGCCTGCCGGCACTTCGGCGTTGAGCCCGGCGAGATCTGCTTCCAGTCCTCGAATGCCTGGGATGCGGCCGGCGCCGCGGCGTTCGGATTCCGGGTCGCCTGGATCAACCGCAGCGGCCAGCCCGTCGAGTACGGCTTTGCCAAGCCTTCGATCACGCTGCCCAGCCTGGAGAAGCTGCCCGAATACGTCCTGGAGGGCTAGCGAGCGGCTCACAGGCGCCGGCAGGAGCGGCGAGGCTGCGCCGCATTCGCCCGCAGGACTCGGTCATCCTCCCGCGAGTGTGGAACGCAGTCATGCCTCGCGGCGTGTGGTAGGCTTGCGCGCGAATCCAACCAAGCGCACAGATCAATCGACTTCCCCCACTGGATCGGATAATTTCCGCCCATCCTGCAGCGCGGGAATGTCTCTGCGGGGCGTGTCATTTGGCGAAAGAGGGGCTCGGTTGAGCATCGGGACAGCGATCGAAGTCGGGCACCTGACGAAGGAGTACGGCACGGAGCGGGGCACACTGCTCGCCCTGGAGGACATCGATTTCTCCGTGGCGGAAGGCGAATTCGTCTCCATCGTCGGTCCCTCCGGCTGTGGCAAGACCACCCTGCTCAAGATCCTGGCCGGTTTGCTGGAGACGACCTCCGGGAAGGCGACCCTGCGCGGCACGCCCATCTCCGGGCCGCGCAACGACATCGGGGTCGTGTTCCAATCGCCCGTGCTGTTCCCATGGCGCTCGGTGCTGGACAACGTGATGCTTCCGGTGGAAGTGCAGCGGCTCGACCGCGCCCGGCATTTGAAGGCGGCGCGGGAGCTCCTGCTGCTGGTCGGGCTCCGCGACTTCGAGACGCGCTACCCGTGGGAACTTTCGGGAGGCATGCAGCAGCGCGTGGCGATCGTGCGCGGGCTGATCCACGATCCGGCGATGCTCCTGATGGACGAGCCGTTCGGCGCGCTGGATGCGATGACACGCGAAAGCATGAACCTGGAGCTGCAGCGCATCTGGCTCGAGCGCCGCAAGACCGTCCTGTTCATCACGCACTCCATCCCGGAAGCGGTGTTCCTGGCGGACCGCGTATTCGTGATGACGCCCCGGCCGGGCAAGCTCATGCTCACCGAATCGATCCGGATTCCCCGGCCGCGCACCCTGGACGCCATGACGCTTCCCGCGTTCGGGGAGCACGTGCGCCGGATCCGCGCCTGTTTCAACTCCAACAGCGGGATTGACGGATGAATACGCCGCGCAATTTTGGGTTCAGCGCCCTGCTGATGGTGCTGGTGGTGGTCGTCTGGGAGGGCGGCACGCGCCTGCTGCGCGTGCCCGTGTTCATCCTGCCGCCCCCCTCCCAGATCGCCATGGCGATGTACCGCGGCACGATGAGCGGATTGTACGAGCGGCACCTGGGCGTCACGCTGCTCGGCACGGGCCTGGGCTTCCTGACGGGCTGCATCTTCGCCTTCGTGTTGGGCACGGCGGTGGCGATGAGCCGGCGCTTCGACTATTTCCTCTATCCGTACATCGTGATGTTCCAGGCGATGCCGAAGGTGGCGCTGGCACCCCTGATCGTCGTCTGGTTCGGGCTCGGCATCACCTCGAAGGTGGTGAGTGCCGCCCTGATCGCTTTCTTCCCGCTTATGGTCAACACGATCGTGGGCCTGCGCTCGGCCGAGGAGGATCGCATCAACCTGTTGCGATCCCTGGGTGCGAGCCAGACGCAGATCTTCTGGATGCTGCGCGTGCCCAGCGCCCTGCCGTTCATCATGGCGGGGCTGGAAGTCGCCCTCATCCTCGCCCTGATCGGCACGATCGTCGCCGAATTCGTGGGCTCCGAAGCGGGCCTGGGCATGCTCATCCAGAGCATGAACTTCACCATGGACGTGGGGGGGCAATTCTCCATCCTGATCGTGCTGGCGGTGGTGGGGCTGGTACTCAATCGCGGCATCCTGGCCCTGCGCCGGCGCGTGCTGTTCTGGGACCCTTCGGTAAAAACAGCGGCCGTGGTCGGGCCGGTGAAAGGAGAAGTCGCATGAACCTGCGCAAATGGATCGTCCTGGCCGGGTTGGCCACCATCGTCGCGGCGGCGCCGGTCGGCGCCCAGAAGACCGTGCGTGTCGGCTGGTGCGCGCGCACGCTCAGCTCGGCGGCGGCGCCGTACGCCGTGGCGACCAAGCTGGGCTGGTTCGCCAGCGAAGGCATTGCGGTGCAACCGGTTCCGCTGCCGGGTTCGGGCGATTGCGTCAAGTTCGTCGCCACGCGGGAGATTCCGGCTGCCCTCGCCTCCATCGAGCCCGTCCCCGCGTTCCTGGCCCAGGGGGTCAAGCTGCGCACGTATTACACGGCCTATCAGGGAAACGTGTACGGCATCGCCGTGCCGCGGGACAGCGCGATCCACAAGGTCGCGGACCTGCGCGGGAAGCGGATCGGCCTGATCTCGTTTGCCTCGGCCGGGGTGCCGGTGGCCCGGGCCCTGGTGTCGCAGGCCGGCATGGACCCGGACAAAGACGTGCAGCTGGTCGTGGCGGGGGAAGGCGCGCAGACGGCGGCCATGCTGCGCGGGGGCCAGGTGGACGCGCTCAGCCAATTCGACACCCAGTACGCGATGGTGGAGAACGCGGGCGTGCCGCTGCGGGTGCTGGAAACGAATGAGATCGACCGCTTTCCCTCCAACGGTTTTGTTGCGCTCGAGGAGACGTTCGGCACGATGAAGAAGGAGCTCGTCTCCGTGGCGCGCGGCTACGCGAAAGGCACGATCTTCGCGATCAACAACCCGGAGGCGGCCATCCGCATCCTGTGGGAGGTCTATCCGCAGACCAAGCCCACCGGGAAGGACGAAGCGACCGCCCTGCGCGACGACATCAAGACGCTGGAAGCCCGCGCCGTGAACTGGCGCATGACGAAGTCGGGGGCGAAGCGCTGGGGCGAGAACGTCGAGGCGAACTTCGACGCCTACTTGGCGTTCCTGCTCAAGTACGGCGTCATCAAGCAGCAGGTGAAAGCGAAGGACGTGATCACCAACGAGTGGATCGACGAGATCAACAATTTCGATCCGAAACAGATCGCCGCGCAGGCGAAAGCCTACGTGTACCATTGATCCCATGCCAGGCAGCGAGGCCGGACATGAAATGGCGCCCGGCATGGGCGGTGATCGCGGGTATTCTGCCGGCGTGAGTAGTTGCCGCATCACGGAACCGATCGTTCGCGCGGGCGGGTGCTCGCGCACGATCAGCTCTGCCGACGGCCCATTCGCCATCGCCGCCGAGCCGGGCTCGGTACATGAGCGGGGCCGCGCGCTGCCACGGGTGCCGATTGGGTTCTCGGGTAGCTGCGCCAGAAAGGTGGCCGCCGGGGAAGTGGTCAGCGCGCGACTCCGCTAAGCCGGCCGCCGGAGCGTGACGGCACCATGAGGGGGCGGAGTCTCTTTTCGCCGCGCCCCGTTCCCTTGCCGCCGCCCGCTGTCACGCGATTTTCCATTGACGCGGCGGCAACGGCCGGTCTAAACCAGCACCGTTTCCTCCCTGTGCCGGTGCGCGGGCTCGTGCCGGTCCGCGGGCTATCCGCCGAGCGCCGGGCGCAGCAGGGCCGCGGTGCACCGCCGGAGCCGCGTCCGCCCGTTTCCGGCCCCGTCCCCCTCCCGCCAGGAGCGCGCGTCCATGAGCAGCGACCTGATCGTCTCCGTCGAGAACCGCGTCGGATACCTGACCCTCAACCGGCCCGAAGTGCGCAACGCCCTGTCCGAGGATATCGTGACCGGCTTGCGCGACCAGCTTGTCGCCTGGGAGCGGGACACGGCCGTGCGGGCGATCGTGCTGCGCGGCGCGGGGGAGCATTTCCAGTCGGGCGGGGACGTCAAGCGCATGGGCGCGCTGGCCGGCCTGCCGTCCGCGGAGCGCCGCGCCCTGTTCGAGCAGCGCATCCACAACCTGCACCCGGTGCTGTTCCTGATGCGCCGCATCCGCAAGCCCATCGTGGCCGGAGTGCAGGGAGCGGCCGCCGGGGCGGGCATGTCGTTCATGATGGCCTGCGACCTGGTCGTCGCCGCCGACAGCGCCTTCTTCACGCTCGCCTATGTCCACATCGGCACGAGCCCGGACGGGGGCAGTACCTATTTTCTGCCGCGCACGGTAGGGATGAAGAAGGCGATGGAGATTGCCCTGCTGGGCGACCGCTTCGACGCAAAGACGGCGCAGCAGTGGGGCCTGGTCAACTTTGTCGTCCCCGCGGACCGGCTGGCCGACGAGACCCGCAAGCTCGCCGAGCGCCTCGCCTCCGGGCCCGGTCAAGCGTTGGGCAACACCAAGCTCTTGCTCAACGGCTCGCTGGGCAACACGCTGGAGAGCCAGCTCCAGGCGGAAGGCATCAGCTTTGCCGATTGCGCCGCATCGCGCGACTGGGCCGAGGGCGTCACGGCCTTCGGCGAGAAGCGCAAGCCGCAATTCAAGGGCGAGTAGGCGCACGCTCCGCACCACCCTTCACCTCAAGCGCGCAGGAGATGCCATGGGCACGCCAGTGACCTACACGCGGCAAGGGGCCGTGGGCGTCATCACGATCGACAACCCGCCCGTCAATGCCCTCGGTCACGCGATGCGGCAGGGCCTGTCCGCCTGCATCCAGCAGGGAATGGCGGACGCGGGAGCCAAGGCGCTCGTGCTGATCTGCGCGGGCCGCACATTCGTGGCCGGCGCCGACATCAAGGAATTCGGAAAGCCTCTGCTGCCCCCGACGCTGCACGACATCATCGCGGCCCTCGAAGGGGCGAGCAAGCCCGTCGTGGCCGCGATCCACGGCACGGCCTTCGGCGGCGGCCTGGAGCTGGCCCTCGCGTGCAACTACCGCTGCGGAGTCGCCGCGGCCCAGTACGGGCTGCCGGAAGTGAAACTGGGGCTGCTGCCCGGCGCGGGCGGAACGCAGCGGCTGCCGCGCCTGATCGGCCTGAAGCCCGCGCTCGACATGATCACCTCGGGCGACCCGATCGGCTCGGCCGAGGCCCTGAAGCTCGGCTTGATCGAGGAAGTGGCGAGCGGCGACCTGCTGGCGGGGGCGGTCGCGCTGGCGGCCAAGGTCGCGGACAAGCGGCCGCTGCCCTCGATCCGCACGATGCCCTCGCGCATCGGAGCCGCGGCGGCCAATGCCGCGCTGCTGGCCGAGGCGCGCAAGGAGGTGGCCAAGCGGGCGCGCGGGAACGAGGCGCCGCTGCGCTGCCTGGAGGCCGTTGCGGCCGCCGTCAGCCTCGGCCTGGACGACGGCCTGAAGAAGGAGCGCGACCTGTTCATCGCCGCCATGGCGAGCCAGCAGTCCGCGGCCCTGCGCTACGTGTTCTTCGCGGAGCGGGAGGCGGCGAAGATCCCGGACCTGCCCAAGGATGCGGGCGCCCTGGACGTCAAGCGCGGCGCGGTGCTGGGCGCGGGCACGATGGGCGCCGGCATCGCGATGAACTTCGCCAACGCCGGCATTTCCGTCACCCTGACGGACGTGAGCCGCGAGCTGGTGGACAAGGGTCTCGCCACGATCCGCAAGAACTACGCCTCCACCGTGTCGAAGGGCCGGCTCAGCCAGGGCGAGATGGACCGGCGCATGGGGCTCATCACCCCGGGCGTGGGCATCGAGGCCTGCACCCAGGCCGACCTGGTGATCGAGGCGGTGTTCGAGGAGATGCGCATCAAGAAGGAGGTCTTCAAGCAGCTCGACGAGCTGTGCCGGAAGGAGGCGATCCTGGCCACGAACACTTCCACCCTGGACGTGAACGAGATCGCGGCCTCCACGCGCCGGCCTGACCGGGTGATCGGGATGCACTTCTTCAGCCCGGCGAACGTGATGCGGTTGTGCGAGGTGGTGCGGGGGTCGAAGAGCGCCGCGCCCACGATCGCCACGGCGATGGACCTGGCGCGCCGGATGAAGAAGGTGGGCGTGTTGGTGGGCGTCTGCCACGGCTTCGTCGGAAACCGCATGCTGCACCAGTACACGCGCGAGGCGGCGTACCTGTTGGAGGAGGGCGCGCTGCCCCAGCAGGTGGACAAGGTGCTCTACGACTTCGGTCTGCCGATGGGGCCGTTCGCGATGGGCGACCTGGCTGGGCTCGACGTGGGCTGGCGGATCCGTAAGGGACTGCGCGAGCGCGGGGAGCTGCCCAAGGGGCGCTACGCGGGCAACGTCGCGGACAAGCTGGCCGAGCAGGGGCGCTTCGGGCAGAAGACGGGGGCCGGGTACTACAAGTACGAGTCCGGCAGCCGCACGCCCATCCCCGATCCGCTAGTGGAGGAGCTGATCGTGAAGGAGTCGAAGGCGCAGGGCTTCCAGCGCCGCAAGATCGGCGACGAGGAGATCCTGGCGCGCTGCATCTATCCGATGATCAACGAGGGCGCCAAGATCCTGCAGGAAGGGATCGCGATCCGGGCCAGCGACATCGACACGATCTGGATCAACGGCTACGGTTTCCCCGCCTACCGCGGCGGGCCGATGTTCTACGCGGACGCGGTCGGCGTGAAGAACGTGCACGACGCGATCGCGAAATTCCGCGCCGAGCACGGGGACGTGTGGGAGCCGGCGGCGCTGCTCACGCGTCTGGCCGGGCAGGGCAAGGGATTTCTCAGCCCGTGAGCTCCGCCCTGTCAGTGAGCCTCGCTCCGTGACTCGGATTTCCGCGACGCCGATTCCGAAATTCGTCGACCTGCCCCGTCCCGACGATTCCGGACTGCCGCGCTCCTGGCAGGTGTGGGGCCCGGACGACCAGCTCGGCACGATGAACCACATCGCGCCGGAGACGGCCGCCGCGGCGTGCCGGCTGGTGCGGCGGGGCGTGCGCTTCAACCTGGACCTGCCGCTGCACTTGCCCTACAGCCTCATCAGCGAGGGCTTCCTCATGCAGCGCCGCGCCCCCGTGCACGGGCTGGACAAGCTCGACTTCAGGACCCTGCATGTCCGCGACGACAAGCTCGATGGCTTCTACCTGCAGGGCTCGACCCAGTGGGACGGCCTGACGCATGTGGGCTCGCCCCAGTACGGGTTCTACAACGGCGTGCGCGCGGACCAGATCACGTTCGGGCCCGATACGCGCAACGGCATCGAGCACCTTGCCGAGTTCGGGATCGTGACGCGCGGCGTGCTCGTGGATGTGCCGCGCTACTGCGCGCGGATCGGGCGGCAGTGGGATCCGTTCCGGCGCGACGTGCTGAGCGCGGCGGACCTGGGCGATTGCCTCGCGCGGCAGGCCGTCACGCTGCAGCCCGGCGACATCCTGCTGCTGCGCTACGGATGGATCGCCGCGTTCCTGAACGAGCCGGACCCGGCGCGGCGCAACCGCATCTTCAAGGAGGAGCTCTTCGCGGGCCTGTCCGGGCATATGGAGACGTGGGAGTTCCTCTGGGATCACCGCATCGCGGCGGTGGCCGGGGACAACCCGACCTGCGAGGCGTCGCCGATGGAGAAGGGCAAGAACCTGCACCTGGCCATCGCCCGGCTGGGGCTGACGATCGGGGAATTCTTCGCCCTCGACGCCCTGGCCGAGGACTGCGCGCGGGACGGGCAATACGTCTTCCTGCTCACCTCATCGCCCCTGAACCTGCGCGGCGGAGTCGGCTCGCCGGCCAACGCGATCGCGGTGAAGTGACGCGCACCGGCCTCGCCCGGCGGGGCGCTCATTCGTCCGGGCCGCCTTCGCCCACGTACACCTTGAAGCCGTCCTCCAGGATGCCGCGCAGGCGGGGATCGTTCTTGCGCGTGGCGGCCAGACACTGCACGCAGGTGCAATTCGTGAAGTGCGTCTTCTGGAACTTCTTGAGCTTGAGCCGCGTCAGGTCCTTGCCGTCATCCTGCAATTCGCGTAGCACCTTTTCGACCTGCTTCATTGCCAGGTCGAGCACGGCCTTCTTGCGCGGGTCTCGGCCGAACGCCATGGTCGGAGTCTCCTGCACGAGCGGAGCCCGGAGGGGCCGGGTAACCTGCAGCGCGGCCCGGGTTGGGCGGCGCCGGTTTTCGGCGGCCCAGCATGGGCGGTGCCGGCCTCCCGCGGCCCGTCCGGGCTGCCCAGGCCGCCGCGCCGGGGATGCCGCGCCCCCGCTCCAAGCTAATCACGTCACGCCTCGCTTGCCCAGCCGCCGAGTCCAGCGATGATCCTGATGTCCGGGGCCGAGGTGGCCGAGAGCCTGGAGCGCCGCCTGAAGGACGAGGTGGGCGCCCTGCGCGGGCGGGGCTGCGAGCCGACGCTGGCGGTGCTGCTGGTGGGCGACAATCCCGCCTCGCAGAGCTACGTGCGGGCCAAGCTCAAGACGGCCGAGCGCGTCGGCATTCATACGCGTCACTTCGAGCTGCCCCAGTCGGTCACGCAGGCCGAGCTGCTGGAGCGCGTGCGCGAGTTGAACGGGGACCGGCAGGTGCACGGCATCCTCTGCCAGCTTCCCCTGCCGGCGCACCTCAACGCCGAAGAGGCGGTGCAGCAGATCGCGCCGCTGAAGGACGTGGACGGGCTGACCGCGGCGAGCATGGGACTGCTGGCACTGGGAGCGCCGCGCTTCATCCCGTGCACGCCCGCCGGAATCCTCGAGATGCTGCGCTTCTACAGGCTCCCCGTCGCGGGCAAGACCGCGGTCGTCATCGGCCGGAGCAACATCGTGGGCCGTCCCATCTCCATCCTGCTCTCCCAGCGCGACTGGAACGCGACCGTGATGCTGTGCCACTCCAAGTCGCAGCATCTGGCGGAGTGGACGCGCCGCGCGGACCTGCTCGTGGCGGCCGTGGGGATTCCCGAGTTCGTGACCGGAGACATGGTGCGGGAGGGCGCGGTGGTCGTGGACGTGGGGATCAATCGCGTGCCCGATCCCGGCCGGCCGAAGGGCTACCGGCTGTGCGGCGACGTGAACCACGACCAGGTCGCGCCGAAGTGCCTCGCCCTCACCCCCGTCCCCGGCGGCGTGGGCCCGATGACCGTGACGATGCTGATGGACAACACGGTCAAGGCCGCGCGTCTGCAGCAGGGCCTCGCCCCGTAATGGCCGTACCCGGTGCGCAGCGGCGCGCGGAAAGCGCGGTTGTTTCGGCACCAGCGACCCGTTACGATGGCGCGCTGGAACTGCACGCCTGACGCCGGCGGGGCGATATGCGCCTGATTTGCACCGAATTGCAGCGAATCGCCCGCGGCCCGGACCGGCAACACCGCCAGGAGAGCCATCCGCCATGCTGAACGAGGAAGCCCTCGAGTACCACCGCCGCCGCCCGCGGGGGAAGATCGAGGTGCGCCCCACCAAGCCCACCGCAACCCAGCACGACCTGACGCTGGCCTACACGCCCGGGGTCGCCGTCCCCTGCGAGGAGATCGCGAAGAGCCGCGAGCTGGCCTACGAATACACGGCGAAGGGCAACCTCGTCGCCGTCATCACCAACGGCACGGCGGTGCTGGGGCTGGGCAGCATCGGGGCCGACGCGGCCAAGCCGGTGATGGAGGGCAAGGGCGTCCTGTTCAAGAAGTTTGCCGACATCGACGTGTTCGACCTGGAGATCAACGAGACGGACCCGGAAAAGTTCATCGCGATCGTGCAGAGCCTCGAGCCGACCTTCGGCGGCATCAACCTGGAGGACATCAAGTCGCCCGAATGCTTCATCGTCGAGCCCGAGCTGCGCAAGCGCATGAGCATCCCGGTGTTCCACGACGACCAGCACGGCACCGCGATCATCACCGGGGCGGCCCTGCTGAACGCGCTGGAGTTCGCGGAGAAGCCGATCGAGCAGGTGAAGGTCGTGTTCAGCGGCGCCGGGGCCGCGGGCATCGGCTGCGCGCGCCTGTACCTGGACCTGGGCGTGAAGCGCGAGCACATCACGATGGTGGACATCCACGGGGTCGTCTACAAGGGGCGCAAGGAGGGCATGCATCCGCCGCTCGAAGCCCTCGCCCGGGAGACAAAGGCGCGCACGCTGGCGGACGCCCTGAAGGGCGCGGACGTATTCGTCGGCGTCTCGGCGCCGAACGTCGTCACCGCGGACATGCTGAAGACGATGGCGCCCCAGCCCATCATCTTCGCGCTCGCCAATCCGGTGCCCGAGGTGCCCTACCCGGTCGCGCGGGAGGCGCGCCCCGACGCCATCATCGCCACCGGGCGCTCGGACTTCCCGAACCAGGTGAACAACGTGCTGTGCTTCCCGTTCATCTTCCGCGGGGCGCTGGACGTGCAGGCGCGGGAGATCAACGAGGCGATGAAGCTGGCGGCGGTGCGGGCGCTGGCCCAGCTCGCGAAGGAGGACACGCCGGACGAGGTGCTGATCGCCTACGGCCTGCGCTCGCTGCACTACAGCCGCGAGTACCTGATCCCCACGCCCTTCGACCCGCGCGTGCTGCGCACCGTGGCGCCAGCGGTGGCCCAGGCCGCGATCGACAGCGGCGTCGCCCGCATCACCCGGCTCGACCGCGACGCCTACCGCGACCGGCTCGCGGCCACCCAAAGCCTGATCCAGGAGACCTCGCAACGGATCATCCGGCGCGCGCGGCGGGTTCCGCTGCAGCGCGTCGTCTTCCCCGAGGCGCGCCACGAGACGATCCTGCGCGCCTGCGCCCAGATCGTGCAGGACCGCATCGCCCAGCCGGTGCTCGTGGGGGACGAGGCGCAGATCAGGCAACGCATCGAGGAGTGCCAGCTCCACCTCGACGGCGTCCAGATCGTGGACAACCACACCTCGCCGCTGCACAAGAGCTTTTCCGACGCCCTGTTCAAGGCGCGCCAGCGCAAGGGCATGGAGGCGCAGGCGGCCGCCCTGCTGATGGACCGCGCGGTCGAGTTCGGGCTGATGATGGTGCGGATGGGCGAGGCGGACTGCTTCGTCGGCGGCATCACGCGCAGCTACCCGCAGATCATCCGCCCCGCCCTGCAGATCGTCGGCATCCGGGACAATTCGCGCAGCGTGGCGGGCTTCTACATGGCGATCTACCGCGACCGGACGCTGTTCCTGGCCGATACGACCGTCAACGAGCAGCCGGACCCGGAGATCCTGGCGGAGATCGCCCTCAACACCGCGAAGGCCGCCCGCTTCTTCGGCGTGCAGCCGCGCGTGGCGATGCTGTCCTACTCGAACTTCGGCAGCGTGCGCAACGCGGACCTGGACCGCATCGCCGCCGCCCTGGCCATCGCGAAGCGGCGCGAGCCGGCCCTGGAGATCGAGGGGGAGATGCAGGCGCACCTGGCGATCAACGCGGAGCTGCGGCAGCGGGATTATCCCTTCTGCGAGCTGCACGGGCCGGCCAACGTGCTCGTCTTCCCCAACCTGCACGCGGCCAACAACGCCTACCGGCTGCTGCAGGAGCTGAGCGAGTGCGAGATCATCGGCCCGATCCTGATGGGGATGGCCAAGCCGGTGAACGTGCTGTCCCAGGAGGCGCTCGTCAAGGACGTCGTCAACATGACCGCGATCTCCGTGCTGGAGGCGAAGGAAGGGGTGCTGTAGCAGGGCCCCGGCCGGACCTCATATCACGCCCGCCCGTTCCAGCTCCTCGAGTTCCGCCGCGCTCAGGCCCAGCAGCCCGCCATAGACCGCGCCATTGTCCGCGCCCAGCTCCGGCCCGAGCTGCTCGATCCGGGCCGGGGTCCGGGACAGCCGCGGCACGGGCGCCGGCACCGTGATCTCGCCCACCCTTGCGTCCTTGACCGTCTGCAGGTTGCCCCGCGCCGCGTAGTGCGGATCGGCGAAGATCTCGGCGATGTCGTAGATCGGGCCGCACGGCACCTCCCCGGCGGCGCAGCGGCGCAGCACCTCGTCCCGGGTCAGGCTCCCCGTCCACTCGGCGACGAGGCGGTTGACCTCCGCGCGCCGCTCGACCCGCCGCGCCACCTGGCCGAATGCCTCGGGCGCCGCCAGCTCCGGCCGCCCCATCGCCTCCGCCAGGCGCTGGAACATCTTGTCGCTCGTCGCGGCGAGCGCGACCCACTTCCCGTCCCGCGTCGGATAGTGGCTGTGGGGCACGGCGTTGACCGTATCGGCGCCCATGCGCTGGCGCACAAAACCGTCGCGCGCGTAGGCCGGCGCCAGCTCGTCGAGCAGGCGGAACATGGGCTCGTAGAGCCCGATGTCGATCACCTGGCCCTGCCCCGTGCGCTCCTTCACGCGCAGCGCCAGCAGCACGCCCAGCGCGCCGTAGAGGCCCGAGGCGTAGTCGGCGAGGGAGGTCGAGCCGGGCATCAGCGGCGGTCCGTCCGGCATCCCCACCAGGTGGCTCAGGCCGCAGAATCCGTGGGCGATGCGCGCGAAGCCGGGATCGTTGCGCTTCGGGCCGGTCTGCCCATAGCCGGAGATGCGCAGCAGCACCAGGCCGGGATGGATCTCCGCCAGCGTCTCGTAGCCCAGGCCCCAGCGCTCCAGCGTCCCCGGACGGAAGTTCTCCACGACGACGTCCGCCTCGCGCGCAAGCCGCTTGAACAGCTCCGCGCCTTGGGGCTTGCGCAGGTCGAGGGTGATGCAACGCTTGTTGCGCGTCTCGCTCAGCCACACGAGCGTGTCGCCGGAGGGCGTAGCGGGCGTGCCGAACTTGCGCAGCGGATCGCCCGTGCCTGGCTGCTCGATCTTGATGACCTCGGCGCCGAACTCGCCCAGCGTGGACGCGCAGAACGGTCCGGCGAGGAATGTGGCCAGGTCGAGGACGCGCACGCCCGCGAGCGGCTGGGGCAGGTCAGGCATGGAGGCTCCGCAGGGCAAAATTCACGGGCCGGAGCGCCGGCCGGGCGCGCGCGGGGTGCCGGGCTGATTTGCCCCTTGGCCCGCGGGCTGACCGGCCGGAGGGTTGGCCGGCTGACTTGCGGGCTGCCGGGCGAGGATGCGCTCGGCCTGCTTGACATGAGCCAGGTCGATCATCTGTCCCGCCACGGCCACGGCGCCCGCGCCGCCGGCATGGGCCTTGGCCATCGCCTCGAGCAGGCCCTGCGCCCAGGCGACTTCTTCCGCGGTGGGGCTGAAGACCTCGTTGGCCAGCTCGATCTGGTCGGGGTGGATGCACCACTTCCCCTCGTAGCCGAGCGCCTTGGCGCGCCGGGCGGCCGCACGGAAACCGGCGGGGTCCTTGAAGTCCACGTAGGGCCCGTCCAGCGGGCGCAGCTCGTAGGCCCGGCACGCCGTCGCGAGGCGCGCGAGCGGGTAGTGCCAGACGTCGTTCCAGTGCCGCTCGCGCCGCCCCGCGGCGTCGGGGTCGGTGAGGACGGCGTAGTCGGCGTCCGGCCCGCCGATGCGCCGGGCACGGTTGCCCATGCTGGCCGCGTAGTCGCCCGGCCCGAAGCTGATCGCCTGCAGCAGCGGGGAGCTGGCGGCGATGGCCTCGACCTGGCTCATGCCCAGCGCCGATTCCACCAGGATCTCGATGTGCAGCGGGCGCGCGCGGCCGGTGGCCAGGCTGAGCTGGGCCAGCAGCGTCTCCACGAACTGCACGTCCCGCGGGGCGCCGATCTTCGGCACCATCACGCCGTCCAGGCGCGGGCATCCCTCCGCCAGCGCGATCAGGTCCCGGTACGCCCAAGGCGTGTCCAGCCCGTTGACGCGCACGAGCAAGGTTTTCCCGCCCCAGTCCAGCCCGTTGACGGCGGCAATGGCCCGCAGGCGCGCGGCGTCCTTCTGCTCCGGAGCGACGGCGTCCTCCAGGTCCAGCATGATCGTGTCGGCGGCGCCGGCGGCGGCCTTGGCGAAGAAGCGCTCCGAGGAGGCGGGCACGGACAGCAGCGAGCGCTCGGGGCGGAGCTGGGGGGAGGGGGAGGAGGTCATGGCTCGGCTGGAATCAGGGCTGGGCGGCGTTCATGGCTGGGCGGATGCGAGTGGTTGAAGGGTTCCCGTGGTGAGGGACGCTCAGGCGAAGAATGGGCGCGTCGAGCGGCGGAGCCTCCTTGCTGGCCCGCTCAAGGATCGCCGCGAGACTCTCCGGGCACCCGGCTCGGTCACACCACATTGCGCTTGCGCAAGTCCGCCAGCTCTTCCGCGCCCACGCCCAGCTCCGCCAGGATCGCCTCCGTGTGCTGCCCGCGTTCGGGCGGGGCGCTGCGCAGGGAGGAATTGGTGCGCTCCAGCACCATCGGCTGGCCGACGAGGGTGATCTTGCCGCGCTTCGGATGCGCCACGTCCTGGGCGATGCCGAGGTGCCGCACCTGCTCGTCGGCGAACATCTCGTCCATCTTGTAGATCGGCCCGCACGGCACGCCCGCCTTGTTGAGCTTGACGATCCAGTCCTTGCTCGTCCCGCCCTTGAGGGCTTCCTGGATCAGGGCGTTGAGCGCGTCGCGGTTCTGCGAGCGCAGCTTGCCGCTGGCGAAGCGCGGATCGGTGAGCCAGGCGCTGGCCTCGAGCGCCTTGCAGAAGCGCTCCCAGATCGGCTGGCCCGCGGCGGCGACGTTGATATAGCCGTCCTGCGTCTGGAAGACGCCGGTGGGGATGCTGGTGGGGTGGTTGTTGCCCGCCTGGGGCGGAACCTCGTGATCCACCAGCCAGCGCGCGGCCTGGAAGTCCAGCATGGCGATCTGGGCCTGCAGGAGCGACGTGTGCACCCACTGTCCTTCGCCGGAGACTTCGCGCTCCAATAGCGCCAACAGGATCCCCTGGGCGCAGAAGATGCCCGCCGTCAGGTCCGCGACGGGAATCCCGACGCGCACGGGGCCCTGTCCGGGCAGCCCGGTGATCCACATCAGGCCGCCCATGCCTTGCGCCACCTGGTCGAAGCCGGGGCGGTCGCGGTACGGGCCGTCCTGGCCGAAGCCGCTGATGCTGCCCAGGATGATGCGCGGGTTGACCTGGCGCAGCGAGGCGTAGTCGATCCCCAGCCGGTCCTTCACGTCGGCGCGGTAGTTCTCCACGACGACGTCGGCGCCCTTGACCAGCCGCATGAACAGGCTCAGCCCCTCCGGCTCCTTCAGGTTGAGCGTGAGGGAGCGCTTGTTGCGGTGCAGGTTCTGGAAGTCGCCGCCGTCGCGGGGGCCGCCCATCCCCTCACCCACTTCGAGCGCCTCCGGCTGCTCGATCTTGATCACGTCGGCGCCCCAATCGGCCAGCACCCGCACGCAGGTGGGCCCGGCGCGCACGCGGCACAGGTCGAGCACCTTGAAGCGCGCCAGGGGCAGCTTGTGCGCGGGAACGGTGGTGGCGTTGGGCGTGGAAGGCATGGGAAGCTCGCTGGCCCGCGGGTGCAGGCGTGGCGCGGCCGGATCGGACGGGGGCGGCCGCAAGGGGGTTCGGATCGCGGCGCATTCTCCGAACTTTCCGGGGGGATTGCAAACGGCAACACGGGGGCTCGGCAGATGCGATTCTTCCCGCCAGAGATTGTGGTAGCTTGATCGGCAGAGTATTCCGCACGGTATCAGGGAGCTTCCAATATGCGTCCGCAATCCAGTCTTTTCGACACCGTACCATCGGCGTTGCCGATGCTCTGGAATGACCAGGGCAGAGTTCAACTTGAGGAAGTCCGCAAACTGCTGGAATTGTCCAAGCGTGAATTTGCCCGTGCTGCGCAAGCCTCTCAAAAGCAGATGGCGGACGCCCTCAAGATTCCCAAGGAGATAGAGGAGCGCGTGCGGATATGGGCGCTGGTCCTGGAGGAAGTGGCGCGATTCTTTGATGGCGATGTGAAAAAGACGGCCCTTTGGTTCAACATTCCCAATCCTCTGCTGGGAGAGTTGTCTCCGCGAGACATGATCTTGTACGGACGGGCCAGGAAGCTCCTGCAAATCGTGCAAAATGAAATTGCCGGCGAAGTCCCGTAGGTCCCCATGGCGAGGTCTCGCGGACGCAGACGAAAGAAAGTCCGACAACCGGGCGTTTATCGGTTAAGTCTACCTGACTCTCAATCGCTAGGGGTCGCGGATGCGAAAGCTTCGGACCTCCGTGCTTTTGTTGCGGCGTACCAAGCCGCACTGGAGAGTCAGCGGATTGAGCATAGGGATGCTATAGCCCGCAGCCTTCTTGAAGTTTGCCGACCTTTTGTATTCAAGTGCTGGCAGCGCAAAGTCTCCTCCAAGTATTCCCTTTGGCCTCTTTCCGCCCGAGGGAGCGCAATTTACGGGATTGGTGGCCGGTTCAATGTCGGTCGAATTGATCCGGACCGATACCCGTCTTTCGCTGCCCTTTATCTCGCAGCAGATCAAGATACCGCGCTTCAAGAAGCACTGGGAGATATCCAGCCGAGGCGCGGTATGACATTTCGAGAATTGGCGCTGAAGAGTGTCGATTCCTATGCAATGTATTCCTTGAGCGGACAAATCGACTGCGTGCTCGACATCACGGAACCCAGGGCCCTCCAACCATTCATCGAAGTCACGAGGAATTTCCGCGTTCCTAAAAAGATTGCTCAATGGGCCAAGACGTTTTCCCAATCTCCTCTTGGTGTCGTTCAATCGGTTGAAGAATTGGAGCAATTTCTCATGCTTTATGACTGGCGAAAGATCCCGTTGTTGCTGGGCGTCCTAAGCCATTCCCAACAACTCGGTCGAGACGCCCGTGCGGCAGGCATCGAAGCGATTCGATATCTGTCCGTCAAGTCCCACAAACCCTGCTTGGCCGTCTTCCCCGAAAACTTGGCGCACTCCGATTCCTACGTCGAACTGGACGATCCCACCCCTCCGGAATACCCGGCCCTGATCCGAAGGCTGGACAGCACATCCTGGTCGAAGCTCGTCTGACTGCAGCAATTCAACCCAGATAGTGGAGAGGCAGCATGTCCGAATGGAAGAACAATACCGCGCCGGGCAGCCCTTCACCCAGCAACACCGCGCCGGGCAGCGATCCGAACAGCGTGCTGCGCGGCAAGGTGGCGCTGGTCACCGGCGGCGGACGGGGCATCGGCCGCGCCATCGCCCTGGCCCTGGCGGCGGAGGGGATGGACGTGGCGGTCAACTACCGCACGCGGGAGGCGGAGGCGCACGAGGTGGCCGAACACATCCGCGCCCGGGGCCGGGTCGGCGTGGCCTTGCAGGCGGACGTGTCGAAGCAGGCGGAGGTGACGCGCCTCGTCCAGCAGGTGGAAAAGGAGCTGGGTCCGATCGCCGTGCTCGTCAACAACGCGGGCAGCGCCCTGCCGCAGCCCTGGTCCGAGATCACCGAGCAGGACTGGGACACGGTCGTGGACAACAACCTCAAGTCCGCTTTCCTCGTCACCCAGGCGGTGCTGCCGGGCCTGGTCGCGCGCCGCTGGGGGCGGGTGATCATGATCTCCTCCGGCGCCGCCCGCACCGGCGGCGTGGTCGGCGTGCACTACACCTCCGCCAAGGCCGGCATGCACGGCATGACGCGGGCCTACGCGAAGGCGGTCGTCAAGGACGGCGTGACCGTCAATGCCGTGGCGCCCGCGCTGATCGACACCGAGATGCGCGTGGGCAACCGCGCCCAGCGGGAGCGGATGATCCCCGTGGGGCGGCTGGGCACCAGCGAGGAGTGCGCCGGGGCGGTGCTCCTCTGCGTGCGCACGCCCTACATGACGGGCCAGGTGATCCACTTGAATGGCGGGCTGTACTTCGGCTGAGCGGGAGCCGCAGGGCTGCAGCGCAGCCGAGCGCACGGCACACGCTATCAGCACGGCGCATGCCATCAGCCCAGGGCAAGCCACGCTTACGGCGCAAGCCACACGCCCGTCATCAGGCATGACCCGGGAGCATGCGATGACCTCAGACGCGCCGGCAGCCGACTTCCCCATCGTGGACGCCCACCAGCACTTCTGGGACCCGGGGCGCTACTACTACCCCTGGTTGCAGGACCCCAAGCCCGTCCCGTTCCGCTATGGGGACGTCGCGCCGATTCGCCGTCCTTACCTTCCGCCCGACTACCGCGCCGACGCCGGAGCGCATCGGGTCGTCAAGACCGTGCACGTCGAGGCGGAGTTCGACCCCGGCGATCCGGTGGGCGAGACGCGTTGGCTGGAAGAGGTGGCGGCGAGGCACGGCCTGCCGAGCGCGTGCGTGGCGCAGGCGCACCTGGACCGGGCGGATGCGGCGGAGGTGCTGGCGGCCCAGGCGGCCCGGCCCCTCGTGCGCGGCATCCGGCATAAGCCCAGCGCGGCCCTTTCGCCCCGGGAGGCGCGGCGGGGCGCGCCAGGCTCCATGGACGACCCCCGCTGGCGGCACGGCTACGCCCTGCTGGAAAAGCACGGATTGTCCTTCGACCTGCAGACCCCCTGGTGGCACCTGGACGCGGCCGCCGACCTGGCGCGCGACTTCCCGCGCACGCTGATCCTCCTCAACCACACGGGCCTGCCGGTGGACCGCAGCGCGGAAGGGCTGGCCGCCTGGCGGGCCGGCCTGGGCCGCGTCGCCGAGTGCCCCAACGTCTGCCTGAAGATCTCCGGCCTGGGCCAGCGGGGCCGGCCCTGGACGCTGGCGGACAACGGCCCGATAATCCGGGACGCCGTCGCGATCTTCGGCGTCGCGCGCTGCCTGTTCGCGAGCAACTATCCCGTGGACCGCCTCGTCGACCCGTTCGACAGGATCTACACCGGCTTTCGCGCGGCCGTGGCCGGCCAGACCGTCGCCGACCAGCGCGCCCTGTTCCACGACAACGCGCTGCGCCTGTACCGGCTGTAAGCGCGGAGGATAGTCCCGCACATTGGTTACCCCACTTCCGCCTGTCCGTACGGCGGATGCCGCCCAGCCCCTCCACCCCAATAATCGCCAACCCGCCGACGTCCGATCTGATCGTGGGTTCCACTTGCTCGGTTTTAAGTCTTATTATTCTTTTTGTATATCAGTGGCTTATCTACTTCTAAACCAGACTTCCAGGCTTCCCCTATAGGTTTACAAAGAGGCGCCGATACTTCTGATACAACCCGTTTCGTCTCATGAATGGAGAACGAATGAGCCGCCGTCTTCCGGCGGCGCACTACAGCGCACCCCCTCAGATGCTCGGTCACCAGCGGCTGGGCGCGCGAGCACTCCTGCAGCGGGACTTGGCGTCGCGGCGCGAATCACGGTGGGAGAACCGCTTATGATGTCCACTGTGGAAGCCTTCGCGAGCGTGCGGCGCTCGCTCCTGTGGCTCTCCCTTCTGGCGGGATGCTTGCTCGCCTCATGCGAGGACAATGGCGTTACCGTCAAAGCCACGGTTCCACCACCTGCGATCAAGTACCTCGCGGCGCCGACGCTCAATCACAATCCGAATCCGGACGCTCCTTTAGTGGGAATATTGAATGTGCAGTCGGACAGGCCCACCCGAGTCGTCCTCGACGTGACCGCGGGAACCGACTCCTGGTCCATTCCGCTGAACGACTACCAGACCCTTCGCAGCGGGCCGGTTGTCGGATTCAGGCCGAACTCGGTGCACACGGTCCGGGTGACGCTGGTAGACCAGTCGGGCACTACGGGGAAATACCCCACGAGCTTGAGCTATACGACGGGACCGCTTCCCGCGAATTTTCCTCCCATGTCCGTCGTCGTCTCCGATCCGGCCAAGATGGAGCCGGGCCTGACGCTGGTGGAGCCCTTTATCGTTCCGACGGGAGACAGCTACCTGGTTGCGCTGGATGGGAGCGGAAACGTAGTTTGGTACTACGCGCCAACGGTGTCGCTGGGAGGGCGCTTGCTCGACGCGCGGCGGATTTCGAATGGAAATATCACGTTCAACACCGGGAGAGCGTTCCTGGAAATCACGCCAGCCGGCGACCAGCTGACCTATCTATACGCCAACGGACCGGCCGGGAGCCCGCTTCCGCCGGCGGGTGCACTCCCGATTGCCATCCCCACATTTCACCACGAAGTATCTCCAATGCCCTCGGGACATTTCGTGGGGTTGTCCCAGGAAGTGCGAACCTATTTCAACTATCCGGCTTCGCAAACGGACTTGACCCAAACCACTCCCAGCGCCAGCGTCTTGGGAGATTACATCGTCGAATTTGGCCGGGATGGCGCGATCGTGAATACCTGGAATTTGCTGGACGTATTGGACCCCTATCGCATCGGCTATGGCTCTCTCTCTGTGGGTGCGTACGGCGCCAAGGACTGGGGCCACGCCAATTCAGTCGTCTACGACCCGAATTCCGACGCATTCATCGTCTCCGTGCGCCACCAGGATGTGGTGATCAAGTTCAAGCGAAACCTGGCCAGCCACGGCAATCCGTCGGACCTGGTCTGGATGCTGGGAGATCCGCAAGGCTGGGGACCCACCTGGCAGCGCTACCTGCTCAAGCCCGCCAATTTCTCCCTCTGGCCGTATCATCAGCATGCCGCGATGGTCATGGCCAATGGCGACATTCTGCTTCATGACAATGGAAATTTCAGGGCGGAGCCCCCGAGCATGCCGACTCCCGACAATGCGAACTTCAGCGGCGCAGTGCAATTCCGAGTTGACGAGACGAAATTGCGGGTGACCCAAATGTGGGAGTACGGTTCGCCCGCCACCGCGCTCGAACGGGTGTATACGTCCGCTCTCGGCGACGCCGACGAATTGCCTCAGACCGGAAACGTGCTGATCGACTATGGGCTCATCACCTTCCTTGGGGGTGTGGCTACGAGCAAACAAGTGTCGCGAGTCCTCGAAACCACGAGGACGGGCCAGGTCGTGTTCCAGCTCAATATCGGGATCAACGATCCCAGTCCGTCCGTTGGACTTGCGGTGCAGAACTACCGCGCCGACCGGGTGCCGACCTTGAATCCTTGAGTCGCGGCCGCGTGGACCCACGTGAATTCCCGTACGGGCGCCTCGCTGAAGCTCCTCCATGCGAGGCCCGCCAAACCATGCGCGGATCCCGGATGGCGCACCGCAGGGCGCACCGGCTCCAGCCAAGGGCTTGCCCCGCAGCAGCGCGGGGCCCATGCGGACCGGGCGCCGAGCATCCTGGGCGAGCTCTAAACCAAGGGCGAACTCGCGCGGGAGCGGTTCAAGCCGCTGCGTCAGCACCTCGATTGAGCCGGCGGGAGCGGTTCGCCCGAGCTTTTCCTCGGCTTCTGCGAGATGATGGACCTGCCTGCGAGCGTAGCGTAGAGAAAACGGAATGCCGGCGGCCGAATGTCCGGCCTTGGCGGGGAGGGCGTGGGTGGTTCCTCAACTAGATCACGTCGTGGTGGACGTGCAGGACCGGATCGAGGAGGCGGCGCGGCGCTATCGGGCGCTCGGCTTCCGCCTGACCGAGCGCGGGCGCCACTCGCTGGGTTCGGTCAATCACCTCGCCATGTTCGATTCCGACTATCTGGAATTGCTCGGCACCGGGGATGTAAAAGGCGAGGCCCGGTCCGATCTCGCCGGCTTCCCGATCGGCCTTAACGGGCTGGTCTTCAAGCTGGAAAATGCCGGGCAACGGTACGCCGACCTGCGCGAGCGCGGCGTCCCGGTGCTGCCGGTGCAGTCCTTCTCCCGGCCCGTGGACCTGGACGGCCGCCGCGAGGAGGCGCGCTTCCATGTGGTGCGGCTCGAACCGCGCGCCGTGTTCGACGGCCGGGTCTATTTTTGCGAGCATCTGACGCCCGGACTCGTCTGGCGCCCGGAGTGGCAGGATCATCCGAACGGGGCGCTGGCCCTCACGCGGGTCGTGATCGCGGCGCAGGAGCCGGCGCGGGTCGCCGGGATGTTCGAGCGCATGTTCGGAGCCGGCGCCGACGAAGCCGGAGCTGAAGGCAGCCGCGTCGTGCAGGCGGGGAACGTCAGGATCGAGCTGGTCCCCCACGCCGCGCTCGCGCGCCGCTTGGGCGATGCGATGCCCGACGCCCAAGGCCGCTCGGACCACATGGCGCTGCTCGGCATCCGGGTGCGCGCGCTGCAGCGGGCCGCGGACGCGCTGCGGGCAGGCGGGATCGGCGGCCTGCGCGTGGAGGCGGACCGGATCCTGGTGCCTCCGGCCGCGGCGATGAACGTTGCCCTGGAGTTCAGCGCATAGGAAATCAGCACGGTGAAGGCGGGCAGGGGCGCCGAAGAAGGCGGAAATCGAACCCAATATCGCTGGGGATCGCACAAGCCTGCGCCGCCGGCGCTGAGCCGGATTCTGGCGACAAACCCGCCCGCGCGGCTGTGAAGCCTCGTTCTTGTCGGATTTACTCTGTTATAACAGTTGGTTGAGAAAATTCACCAAAACGAACCCAACCCGCTTGCCCGGGGCCGCCTCCCGCGCCGCGCGCCGCTGACACCCGGGCACGCCCAACCCACGTGGCCTACACCGTCCCGTCCACCAGCACGTCGAGCAGGGTGGGCTTGCCGCTGGCAAAGGCGGCGCTGAGGGCCGGGCCCAGCTCTGCCGGATCGGACACCCGGCGGCCTTCCAGCCCGAAGCCGCGCGCCAGGTCCACGTAGCCCAGGTCGGGGTCCGTCAGGTCCATGTGCGGATGGGGCCGCTCGCCGCCCGTGCCGAAGTCGCGCCGGTAGCGGTTCATGTTGATCTTGAGGATGCGGTACGCCTTATTGTTGAGGATGATGAACACAACGGGCAGCTTGTGGTGCGCCGCCGTCCAGAGGGCCTGGATCGTGTAGAGGGACGAGCCGTCGCCGGAGATGCACAGCACGGGCCGGTCGGGGTGGGCGAGCTTGACGCCGATGGCGCTGGGCAGGCCCTGGCCGATCCCGCCCCCGCGCGGCCCGTAGAAGTCCGACGGCTCGGTGACGGGGAGGGTGCGGAACAGGTCCGGCGCGGCGGTGATGGCTTCATGGACTATGATGACGCGCTTGGGCAGCGCCTTGCGCACCTCCAGCATCAGCCGCGCCGAGCTCATCGGGCGCTTCTCGCCGGCATGCTCGATGCGCGCCTGCTGCTTCTCCCACTCCTGGGCCTTGAGCTTGGCCAGCGCGGCGCGAGCGGCCTCGGCGCGGGCGGTGAAGGCCGGCGTGGCCTTCGCGGCGACCGCCCGGCTCAGCGCCCTCAGCCCGGCCTTCGGATCGGCGACGAGGCCGACGGTGATGGGCAGATTGCGCGCGAGCTGACGAGGGGCGGCATCCAGTTGGATCACGGCGGCGCCCTCGGGAAACGGGGAGCCCACCGTGTGCCAGACTTCCTCGAAGAACTCGCCGCCCACCAGCAGCACCGTGTCGGCGCCGCCCAGGCTCTGCCGGATCAGGGTATGGTCGCCGGGCAGGCGGTCGCGGAAGTGCGGATGGCCGGTGGGGAAGTTGAGCTGCGCGATCAGCACCTCGCCCCACACCGGCGCCCCGATCTGCTCGGCCAGGGCCACCAGCTCCTTCACCGCGCCGGAGCGGCCCACGCCGTCCCCGCAGATGATCGCCGGCCGGGCGGCCGAGACAAGCAGCCCCGCCGCTTCGTCCACGCCGGCCGGATCGGGCAGGGTGCGGGAGAAGATCCGGGCGGGCTGCATGGGCGGATGGGCCGTGTCCTGCTCCATCACGTTGATCGGCAGCGCCACGAACACCGGCCCGCTCGGCTCCTCCCGTGCGACCTTGAAGGCGCGGTTGAGCAGCAGCGGCATCTCGTCCGCCGTCTCGGCCTGCACGCTCCACTTCGTCAGGGGTGCGGCCATCGCGACCAGGTCGTGCCCGAGCAGCGGCTCGCGCAGGCGGATGCGGGTGTCCTGCTGGCCGGCCGTGACGAGCAGGGGCGTGCGGCCCTCCCAGGCGTTGTAGAGCGAGCCCAGCCCATTGCCGAGCCCGGGTGCGACGTGCAGGTTGACCACGCCCACCTTGCCCGTGGCCTTCGCGTACGCGTCGGCCATGCTGACGGCAGCCGCTTCCTGCAGGGACACGATGTACCGGATGCCCGGATACTCGAGCAGCGCGTCGAGGATCGGCGACTCGGTCGTGCCCGGATTGCCGAACAGGGTGTCCACGCCCTCGGCGAGGAGGGTTTCCATGAAGATCTGCCTGCCCTTGTACGTCTTGCCTGAAGCTTTGGCCATGAAGTCCGCGCGCATGCGCCCGCAAAGCCGCGCCGGGCGCGTGGCCTGGGGCAGCGTGATGAAGAGGGGATCGGCAACCTGGCGCACTTGTACTGCCCGGCCGCGCGCTTGACAAGGCTTGCCCCGGGGCGGCCCCGCTCCCTGCGCGCCGCAAGGGTGACTGGCCGCAGCCCCTCGGGCGCCAGTCCCCTCAGCCGGCTGACCCTCGGCCCGCAGCCCCCGCAGTCGGCACCCCTGAGCCGGCAGCCCCTCAGCCCGCAGCGCCTCGCCGCAAGCCTCGGACGCGCCGCGGCGCGATCGTGCTAGGATGCAGGTGTGGCCGGCAGACAGCGCAGCCGCGCCGCCCGCGCACCGTTCCCGCACGGCCGCCCGCCCTCGCACCCGAGCACCCCTTCCGGCGATGGATCCTCTCGATCGGCACAGGCAGCGCGTGCAGCGCATGCAGGCCGCCCTGGAGCGGCTGCTGGCCCTGCACAGCCAGATCCACGACCTGCAAGGAGAGATCGTGGCCCTTTCCCGGAGCGAGCAGGCCGACCGGGAGGAGCGCGCGCAGGCGCTGCACGCAAAGGTGCGGGAACTGTTGCCCGAGGTGGAGCGAGTGCAGCAGGCGCTGACCCAAGCCGAGGGCGGCAAGGACGAGGGCGGCTAGCCGCGCCCGGCCTGCTCCGCCACGCCCTCGGCCAGGCGCAGCAGCCGCGCCCGGAGCGGCTCCGGCAGCGGCTCGCCCAGGTACAGGCGCGGGAAGGCGGGATCGTCCGGAATCGGCTCCGGGTGGAGGGGCAGGTGCCACTCGGCGGCCAGTTGCAGCAGCGGCGCCAGGTCCTCCCCGCGGTGCTGGTTGCACACGATCAGGGGCGCCGCGACTGGCCCCGCCTGGCGCGCCTTGCCGATCACCGCGGCGAACCACGGCAGCGCCCACAGGTCCGGCAGGGCGGGCCGCAGCGGGACGATCACGCGCCCGCCGGCGCGCAGGATGCTCTCGGTCATCGGGGACAGCCCCGGCGGGCCGTCAACTACGAGCCACTCGGCCACTGCCGCGAAGCGTCCCGCCTCCCGCTCCACGATGGGCTGCACCTGCGAGCGCACCTCGACGCGGAACGCCGCGCCGAAGCGGTTGCCCCACTCCGCGCTCGTGCCCTGGTAGTCCGCGTCGAGCAGCAGCACGCGCGCGCCCTGCGCCGCCAGGCTCGCCGCCAGGCCGATGGCCAGGGTGCTCTTTCCGGTGCCGCCCTTCTGGTGCAGGAACGAGACGACCCGCATGGATTCGGCCCGGGGCTGAAGAGCGAAGGGAGCGCGAGGGGCGCCGCCGCGCGGGACTAGCCCGGCAGCGGCAGCGCGATCGCCTCCTCCACCAGCATGATCGGGATGTCGTCCCGGATCGGATACAGGTAGCGCCCGTCCTCCCGCACCAGGGCGCCGTCCACCGGCTCGCTGACCGCCTCGCCCCCGCGGTTGCGCACCCGCCCCGCGCGGATCGCCGCGTTGAGCCGCTCGATCAGGGCGGGCTCGGCCAGCCGCACGGGCTCCTTCGATTCGGGACAGGCCAGGATGTGGACCAGCTCGGCGTCGATCATGGGAATGTCCCCGCGGCAGGGATGCGGTGCAAGACGCGGCGCTTGCCCGCGCGGTGCGCGTATCGGGCGGAGCGTCAGCCGATCCATCGGATGCCGACTCCGGCGCGGGATGTCAATGGCGGGCACTTCAATGGCCGGCATTTCAGTGGCCGCCATTTCTGTGGCCCGCGCTTCAATGGCGCGCGATTCAATAGCACGCTATGGGCGCGGCCGCGGCCGTTGAAGCATGGAGGCGCGCGGATCCCGGGGCTGAAACCCCGCCTCTCCTCGCGCGCCCCTGCTCCTCCGCTGCGGCGAGTATTCTCCGGCAGCGAGTCCTTTGCCCGACCAGGAGGGCGCAGGCTGGGGCAAACCCCGGGCGAGCGGTGCGCCCCTTGAAATAGACCGGGAAATCCCCTAGGGATGGGCGGTGCGCGCTTGGGGAAGCGTGCACAGTGGCTGGCCCGCCGCTCGCTGTGCTGGAGCGGGGGGAGCAGCCATGCGATCCGGACCATCTGCGAAGCGGGGGAGCCATGACGAAGGCCGAATTCATCGCCAAGGTCAGCAAGCGCGTCAAATTGAGCAAGGCCCAGACGGGCAAGATGCTGGACGCAACACTGGACGAGGTGGAGGGTCTGATGAAGAAGGGCGACTCGATCTCGTTCACCGGGTTCGGCACATTCTCCGTCGCGAAGCGCAAGGCGCGCCGCGGCCGGCACCCCCGCACGGGCAACCCGATGAACATTCCCGCGTCGCGCGTCCCGCGCTTCCGGGCGGGCAAGTTCCTCAGACGCGCGGTGCGCTAGCCGGCGCGGCGTCAGGCTCGGACTGAAGCTGGATGTGCATGGGGCCCGGCCGGTGGTGCGAATGCCGCGCTTGTTCCGGCAGGCAGGTCGCCTGCCGGCGGCGTGTCAGCCCGCGGGGCGTCAGCGGACGGCGCATCCGGCACGGTTGCGCTCGCCCATGGAGCGCGGCGCGTCCTGGTGTCCTGCGCCGGCCATCGCCGCGCAGCGGAGAAGTCGCCGCGGAGAAAACGCCCTCCCGCTGTCGGCCCGCTGGGCGGCCCATTGACGGGGCTGTGCAAAGTGTCGCAAGCTGCGCCGTCGTGCCCCCGCAGCGCGCGGGGTACCGCATGAAGGGGCCCAGCTGACGTCATGCCCAAATCCGGTCCATCCCAGCACGACCTGGCCGCCGAGGTCGCCGAACTCGGCCGCCAGCTGGCCGCCGCCCAGGCCGAGCTGACCCTGCTGCGCACGGAGCTCGACCAGCGCAACCGCGCCCTGGGCCTGCTGCACGAGTCGCTCAACATCCAGTCCACCGTGGACCCCCTCACGGGCCTGTTCAACCGGCGCGAGTTCCGCAACCGTATGATGGCCGAGTGGGGCCGCTACAAGCGGCACAAGCGGCCGTTGAGCCTGCTGCTGTTCGACCTGGACCAGTTCAAGCGGATCAACGAGCGGCACGGCCGGGAATGCGGCGACGTCGTGCTGCAGGGCATCGGCGCCATCCTGCGCGCCAAGCAGCGGCGGCACGACGTGGACTGCCGCTACGGCGGGGAGGAGTTCGCCGTGCTGCTGCCGGAGACGTCGCTGGACCAGGCGTTCCTCGTCGCCCGGCAGCTGAAGCGGCGCATCGAGGAGACGGACTTTTCCTGGAAGGAGACCACGGTGCGCGTCACCGTGAGCGTCGGGGTGTCCAACACGCCCGAGCAGTTCCCGCAGAGCGACGAGGACCTGATCCGCCTGGCGGACGAAGGGATGACGCGCGCCAAGACCGATGGCGGCCGCGCCATCATCGCCGTGGATCCCCTCGATGCCAGCCGGGTGCTCAGGCAGGATGCCGCGTCAGCGCCATAACCGGGTGCAGGGTGCCTCGCACCCTGCTGGGGAGTCCGAGGGGTGCGGTTGCCCGGGCAACAGCCCCTCGGAATGCATTTCCGAACAGAGCCTAGGCGCGGCGGACCGCCCGGGCGCTGGCCGGGCGCGACATGCCGGCCGCGGAGGGTATGCTGGCGGCAAGCAGGCCCGCGCTGTCCAGCGGAAGGACTGTGCAGCGGAAGGACTGTGCAGCGGAAGGACGGCGCAGCGGACGGACTGTGCAGCGGAATCGGTACGGCAATCTCAAGACGGCGGCCCTTCAGGATGGCGGCCCTTCAGGATGGCGGCCCTTCAGGATGGCGGCCCTTCAGGATGGCGGCCCTTCAGGATGGCGGCCCTTCAGGATGGCGGCCCTTCAGGACGGCGGCCCTTCAGGACGGCAGGGGCAGCGGCGCCTCGGGGGCCACGGCGCGCAGCACCTCCCGCAGGGTATCCCCGGCTCCCGCGCGCACGACCACGGCGGCGTGGGCGTCGTGGGGCGTCTCCTGGTGATTGACGATCGCCAGGGGGGCGCCGCGCTCGGCGGCCAGCAGCGGAAAGCCCGCCGCCGGATATACGACCAGGGAAGACCCCACCACGAGGAACAGGTCGCACTGCTGCGTTTCGCGCGTGGCCCGCTCGAGCACCTCCGGCTTGAGCATCTGCCCGAAGGAGATGGTGGCGGGCTTCATCAGTCCGCCGCAGCGCTCGCAGTCCGGCGCTTCGCCCTGCGCGCTGACGCGGCGCTGGAACTCGTCCCGCGGGTGGGAGTGGCCGCAAGACAGGCAGGCGACGAAGCGGTGCGTGCCGTGCAGCTCGACGACCTTGTCCGGGGAGCTGCCCGCCGCCTGGTGCAGCCCGTCCACGTTCTGGGTGACGATCGCGCCCAGGCGGCCCATGCGCTCCAGCTCCACGACGGCATGGTGGGCGGCGTTCGGCGCGGCCTCGCGAATGCTCTGGTAGAACTCGGTGGTGCGCAGCCAGTAGCGCCGGCGGGATTCCTTGCTCGCCAGGAAGCGGTCGATGTGGAATTCGGACGGGTCGTACTTGCTCCAGACCCCGCCGGGGCCGCGGAAGTCGGGGATGCCGGATTCGGTGCTGATGCCGGCTCCACTGAAGACGACGATGCGCCGGGAGCGGCGCACCAGGTCGGCGAGCTGCGCGACGGCTGGGTCCATGGCCATCCTCCGCTGTGAGGATCCCCTCCCGCCCACCGCTTGGCGGGCCCCCCTACGCTGCGCACGGCAGGCCGGGCGGGTCCGCCCCACCCCGGGCCGGGCGCCCGAGTCTAGCACAGCCCGGCCCGCCGGCGCCCGCCGGGATTCCCCTGAACCCAGGGCAAACGCAAAGGCCAGAATCAGCCGTGGTGGCACAAGCGTTGCCCGATCGTCCACTCGCGCCTCATCCGGCCCGCGCCGCAGGCGCCGCTGGCGCGGTGCGCCACCTTCTCCAAACCCGCAACCAGCGCGGGTTGGAGAAGGAGGAACTCTCGGGCGGGGAGTCCTTCTCCACGCCGGTAGTTCGGCGTTGGAGAAGGTGCCCGAAGGGCGGATGAGGCCCGCCGCGGGCGGGAGCGCACGGCCAGCGGTGCCTCGGCAGCGGTGCCCGGGCATTGCCGCCGCGGTACCCGCGTCCGCGACACGATTGCGAAACCGGCTGGGATGCGGCAGATTTTAATGTCAGGGAGCAGGACCTGGCGCGACCGGGCCCGGCGGCGAGAGCCGGTCCGGCCGCCGCGCGACAACCCATCCGCAGGAAAGCGCCATGATCCGCTCGCTCCGCACGCTGATCCTGCTGGCCTTCCTCCTCACCGGACTGTGGGGCAGCCAGCCCCGCGCCGATGCCGAGTTGCAGCTGCAGGGCGATCAGGTCGCCCGCATCAGCAACACGTTCCAGAACTACCATCTGTCGCGCGAGCCGTTCACCGACCTGCGCTCCGAGCAGATGCTCAAGCACTTCCTGAACCTGTACGATCCGGGGCACTACTACTTCCTGCAGAGCGACTACAACGAGTTCTGGGCGAACAAGGACCGGCTGGACGACTACCTGCGGGCGGGGAACATCGAGCTGGCCTTCGCGATCCACTCCCGCTTCAAGAAGCGGATGGAGGAGCGGGAGGCGACCGTGACGCGCCTGCTGGGCGGGAAGTTCGACCTGAACACGGACGAGTCCGAGCTGCTCGACCGGCACAATGCGCCCTACCCGAAGGACGAGAAGGACGCCGAGGCGATCTGGCGGAAGCGGATCAAGTTCGAATTCGCCGAACAGCTCGCCACCGGGGTCACCGAGGCGGAGGCCCGCGAGGCGATCCGCCGGCGGTACCACAGCGCATACCTGCGCATGGAGCAGACCTCCCACAACGAGGTCGTGTCCATGTACCTCAACTCGTTCACGGCCACGTACGACCCGCACTCGGCGTACATGTCTCCGGACGAGCAGGAGAACTTCAACATCTCCCTGCGCCTGTCGCTGGAGGGGATCGGGGCCACGCTGCGCTGGGACGACGGCTATACGATCATCTCGTCCGTCATCCCCGGCGGGGCCGCGGCGCGCGAGGGCACGCTCAAGGTGGAGGACAAGGTCATCAGCGTGGCCCAGGGCAAGGACGGGCCGTTCGAGGATGTGCGCAACCTGCGCCTGATCGACGTGGTCAAGCTGATCCGGGGCAAGCGCGGCTCCATCGTGCGCCTGGCCTACCTGCGCAAGTCCGGCGGGGTGCAGGAAAAGCGCTTCGAGGTGGCGATCCAGCGCGACAAGATCGTCCTCACCGACCGCGAGGCGAAAGGGACGGTGCGGGACGTCAAGCGCCCGGAGCGCGAGCAGCCGTACAAGATCGGGATCATCGAGCTGCCATCGTTCTACGTGGACTTCTCCCAGCGCGACTCGCATCCGGACGCCTACAAGAGCTCCTCGCGCGACGTGGAGCGCATCCTGCAGAAATTCAACAGCCAGAACGTGGAGGGCGTGCTGCTGGACCTGCGGGACAACGGCGGGGGCGGGCTGGACGAGGCGGTCTCCCTCTCGGGCCTGTTCCTCGATCGCGGTCCGATCGTGCGGGTGAAGAACAACCGGGACGTGCAGACCTACGACAATCCCCACGACGCGCCGGTCTATCGCGGCCTGATGCTGGTGTACATCAACCGCTACAGTGCTTCGGCCTCGGAGATCCTCGCCGGGGCCATGAAGGACTACGGCCGCGCGGTCGTGGTCGGCGACCGCGCCACGTTCGGCAAGGGCACCGTCCAGAACATCATCTCGCTGCCGACCGGCCAGGGAGCGCTGAAGACCACCGTGGCCAAGTTCTACCGGCCGGCCAGCAGCTCGACCCAGAACAAGGGCGTCGAGGCGGATATCGTGCTGCCCTCGCTCAACAACCACCTCGACATCGGCGAGTCCTCGCTGGAAAACGCGATGCCCTGGGACGCCCTGGCGAAGATCACGCTCAAGCCCTGGGGCGACCCCCAACCCTACCTGCTCGCCCTGACCGAGCGCTCCGACAGGCGGCAGCAGGCGAGCGACTACTTCCGCAAGGTACGCGAGGACGTGCAGACCTACTTGAAGACCCAGAAGGACCGCAAGGAGATCACGCTCAAGCAACTGATGGCGGAGCGGGGCACGGCGAAGGAGCGGGCCGAAGCCGCCAAGGCGGCGAAAGACGTGAATCCGGAGACCGGCAAGCCCAGCGGCCCCGATTTCGCGCTGGATGAGGCGGTCAACATCCTGGTGGACTACATTCAGTTCGCGGCCAAGGCCGCTCCGGGCCGGGTCGCGGCCAGCGGCGCGGGCTGAGCCGCAGACGGCGGTACCGCCCGCACGGCTGGACAGACTGCACGGCAGGACAGACGCACGGCAGGACAGACGCGCGGCAGGACAGCCTGCACCGTGCAGCCAGGCTGACCTGCGAAGAAACTCGGGGCAACTGCGGGGCGAATTCAGCGAAGAATTTCGGTAGGGCGGAAGGATGTGGCCGTCATCAACGACCGTTTTGTGTCAGCGCTCGCTTTCTCAGGGACGATTGCTCTCAGGGACAAAGATTCACTCCAACCAGCCGTTGATGACGTTCACAGCTATCCCTGTTACAGAATTCGTACCATCTGCTTCGCCGTCCGTATTCATTTGAAACATAAGACGAAATTCTTATCCCAGCCCGACGCCACTAGAACGGCCCTGCCTAAAAATTCGGCTCGGCGGCTTCGGGGCGCCTGAGTTTTGGGCGCGCGAGGCCGCATCGCTTCCCAGCGCCCGCAAGAGCGACCTTAGGAGGCGGGCCTGGGCAAGCGGTACGCCGCCATGCGGCACGTTGCCAAGCCGCACGTAGCCAAGCGGCACGCCACCATGCGGCACGTTGCCAAGCCGCGCGTAGCCAAGCCGCGCGTAGCCAAGCGGTAAGTGGGCAAGCCGCACTCCCGCAGGTCGGACACCGGCAAGTAGCGCGGAGGCGCTCTGCGGCGGTCGGCCGGTAAGACGTGGCCGCATGCAGAGTGCGGATTCCGCGGGGATTGGATGAGGACTAGAAGCTGAAGTTCAGCGCGAGGGCGGGCCCGTAGGCGGTCATCGTGGGCGCCGCCCATTCGAGGACGAAGCCCTTGGCCCGGCCCTCGACATTGATCTGGTTCACCTCGTTGCGCGCCCGGATCCACTTGTAGAAGCTGTAGCCCGCCACGCCGATGGAGGCGTAGAGGCGCACTTGGCCGAAGGTGCTTGTGTCGTAGAAGTTGAGGTTGTACGCGGTTGCGGCCGCGCCGATCAGGCCGATCCCCAGCCACAAGCGCCGCGTGGATTCGGCTTCCTCCAGGCGCCGCAGCCATTTCTTGCGCTCGCTGTCCGCCAGCATGACCGGCGCCAGCTCCAGCGGCCGCACCTTGTTGGCCAGGCGGATGCCCGTGTCCAGCTCGCGGCGCGTGTTCTCGACCAGCTCGATCTGGCGACCGGAGTCGAGATAGGTCGCGGCGAAGTGGCCGACCTGGGGCTCCTCGATCTGGTGGGAGAGAACCGCCTCGACGGTGCTTTCGTTGACGTTGAGCACCTTGACGATGGCGATGTTCTTGCGCTGGACGTCCACCTGCTCGCCTTCCAGGTTCGTGATCGGGACATCCTGCTTGTAGATGACGAGCATGTCGCCGATCTTCAGTCCCTGACGCTTGCCCATGCTGATGACCAGGCCGCGGACGGACGTGCTCAGCACCCGTCCCACGCGCAGGGAGTTGCGCGAGATGGAGTTGGCGAGCCGGAACAGCTCGTCGTCCATCGAGACGTTGGTGAAGCGGACCTCCTCCTCGAAGTCGGTCAGGTTGTTCGTCGGGTCGATCAGGCGGACCCGCAGCATGAAGCGCGTGTCCTCGCTGCGGATGGTCCCGACCAGGATGCGGTCGGCCGCCAGCACCTTGCCGGATTCGACCCCGCAGGCGATTTCCCGGCAGTCCACCAGGCTCGGGCGATCCTTCTCGAAGGCCGCGTTCACCTCCCGCGGACCGACGACGGCGAAATGGCCGGTGTTGCTCAAGTTCTTCTGCAGGATGAGGCCGATCTGCTCGGTCGCCGACTCGGTCAGGCCGGTCGGATTGAGGGGCAGCACCAGCAGCTTGATGCGGCCATCGTCGGGAAAGAGCTGGGCTTGGCCGGCGAACAGGGTGGCCGGCATGCCGCCGCGGGGCGGCTGCGCAGGGGGAAAGCCCGCCTGGCCGTGCACGAGCGAGGACGACGCCAGCAACGCGGCTGCGGCAGCCCAGGCCACCGCAAACGCGGCCAAGGCGGCGCGTACGCGACGCGAGAGGCCGGTCCCTGGGGAATACCAGTACATGCCGGAGCCGAATTGGGGTCCCTTGGACAGGTGCGGGGGACTTGGGGCCCGCGGACTGCCCAGGTTCGCCGTAGCGGTTGCGCCCGGATTGGCCCTGCTTGCCAGCCCGGCCCGGGCAACCTATGCTGCTGCGGAGCAAGAACACCAGTTGCAAAGCAAGAACAACGCCATGGAGGCGCCGGAACGCGGCCGCTCGCGCGTCCGCCGGCGTCCCCGCAGCGGGTCCTATCGGAATGAATTTGTTGAATATTTCCCCGGACCTGCTGCGCCTCTGCTTTGCGCACGGCGCGGAGGGTTATCCGGACGAGATCTGCGGCGTGCTGAGCGGGCCGGCCGGAGAGCCCGAGCGCCTGACCGCCGCGCATCCGCTCCCCAACATCCTGACCCGATTGCACGGCGAGGACCCGGAGCGCTATCCCCGCACGGCGCGGGAAGGCTACGTGCTCGATCCGCGCGAGCACATGTTGCTCGAACGCAGGCTCGGCGCAGAGGGCCAGGCGATCCGCGTCATCTACCACAGCCATGTGGACGTGGGCGCCTACTTCTCCGCGGAGGACCAGCGCCGGGCGCTCTGGGACGGCAGGCCGCTCTGGCCGGGCGTGGCCTACCTCGTATGCGGAATCAAGCAGCGCCGGCCGGACGGCGCCGTGCTGGCCTGGTTCGACGAGCGTTCCGGCCAATTCACCGAAGCCCGCCTGCTCGCGGAGGGGACCGGCCCGGCCTAGTCGGCAAGGGCGCGCAGGGAGAGGACCGAGTCGGAGGCGTTGCCCCCGCCGGCGATCCACAGCCGGAGAGGACACGCTCCGCACCCCTTGGTTATTCGCCGGTTCAAACGGCGCCTAGCTCGTGATCTGGCGCACGAAATGCCGCGCGCGGCGGATCAGCCCCGGCCGCGGACCCGGGTCTGCCGTCCGCTCCGCCACGAGGTGGTAAGCCTGCAGCACGTTGTGCTCGAAGGCGTACGCCCCGCTCCACAGATACAGCCAGAACGCCCGGTACACCTGGTCGCCCCAGCGCTTGCGGATCAGCTCCTTGCTGGCCTCGAAGCGGCGCGCCCAGTGCGTCATGGTCAGGCTGTAGTTGTGGTTGTCCTGCACGACCTGGCGCGGCATGAATCCGTGGAACAGCATCTCCTGCAGCACGTCCTGCAGGCACATGTAGCTGTGCGTCCCGGGATAGATGTAGTGGCGGATGAAGCGGCTCACGCCGAACTTCTCGACGTCCGCCGACGCATCCATGTAGATCAGCCCGCCCGGCTTGAGCACCTTCCAGGCTTGCTCGAAGAAGCGGCGGTAGTAGGGGATGTGCTCGATCACGCCGAGGATGACGATGGCGTCGTAGGGCTTCTCGGGCGCGTGCACGAGATAGTCCTCGAGCAGCACCTGGCCGGGGTAGCCGGTTTCCTTGAGCAGCCGCGAGATGTGGGCGAACGAGTCGTTGGCCAGCGTGAGGCTGGTGGTGTGCACGCCGCGCGGGCCGAAGTAGCGCGTCGCTCCGCCCCAGCCGGCGCCGATGTCCAGCACGCGCATGCCGGCTTTCAGCTCCGTCCACGCGAACGCCGTGGCCAGCTTGCGCTCGCACGCCTTCTCCAGCGACTCCGCGTCGGAGCTGAAGAAGCCGTGCGAGTACAGGTGGTAGTCGTTGTCGATGAACGCGAGGAAGAACTCGTCCCCGAACTCGTAATGGTGCTGGATCGCCTTGCGGTTGATCTGGGTCGGATCCATCAGCAGCAGCTGCGCCCAGAACTTGAGCCAGGGCAGCGCGCCGATTTCCCGCTTCAACTGGTGGCGGATGTCGTAGAACGACATCATGTCGCCTTCGATGTCGAACTCCCCGTTCACGAAGCATTCGGCGAGCGCGAATTCGTCCAGGCCGCGGGCGAGGACCCGCTCCTTGTGGATGATGACGCGGAACTTCGGCGCATCGTTCCCGAACCGCAGCGGCTCGCCGCTGGGCAGCACGACCTCGCACGACACGTTGAACCCGCGCATGAGCCTTTCGACCTTCGCAATCACCCTGCGCTGGGTGGAATGCGAGCCAGGCAGCGATTGCGGCGACGAAACCATGGTTCCTCCTTCTTCTCGATTCACCCGCTGCAAGCATTCCCTTGCGGGCTTCGCCAATCCCTTGCGTCTTCACACGGGCCTCTCGCCGGCCCGGCGTCCAGCGGTCCTCAAGCACATTCTGGTATTGGATTGCGAGAAAGAATACAACCCCTCGCCCGTGGCGGCGAGGTCCGTATGCGTGCTGCCGGAGATTTCCCGCCACACCCGAAATGACAAGAGACCGCCACCCCGGGTGCGGCGCAGGGTCGGCTGCTGTTCGTCTCCGGTATCTGCCCCGGGATTGACCCGCTCTCCACGCGGCGGCGGCGGGTCGGCATGGTCGCAGGGTCCCCAGGATCGCCCCCCTGCCGCGCCTCACTCGCCGTGGGCCTTCAGCAGCGCGGGCAGGATCACCTTGAGCGCGAGCACCTCCTCCGCCCCTTCGAAGATGCTCAGCACGCGCGCGTCCACGAACAGCCGGGAGACTGCGAATTCTTCCGCATAGCCCATCCCCCCGTGGATTTGCTGCGCCTCGCGCGTGATCCACTCCGCCTGCCGGCAGGCGAGGAACTTCACCAGGGACGCCTCCATCTGCGCCTCGGCCGGGGCCTCGTCCAGCCGCCTGGCCGCCGCATAGCACGCCTGCCGGCTCATGTGCACCAGCGCGGCCATGCGCACGAGCTTCTCCTGCGTCAGGCCGAAGCGGATGAGCGGCTGCCCGAACACTTGCCGCTCGCGCGCGTAGCCCGTCGCCGCCTCCAGCGCCGCCTGCATCAGCCCCAGCGCCCGGCCCGCCGTCTGCAGGCGCCCGAAGGCGAAGCCTTCCATCTGCAGGTAGAACCCCTTGCCCCGCCCGCCCTCCTCGCCGATCAGGTTCTCCGCGGGCACCGGATAGTCCTCGAACACCAGCTCGTAGGAGTGCATGCCCCGGTAGCCCAGCGTGGGGATGGCCCGTCCCGCCAGCCGCCCGCCCTGCGCGGGGCGATGCTCGAAGTCGTGCCCGTAGTAGGCCGGCTTTTCCACGACGAACATGGACAGCCCCTTGTACCCCAGCCCCGGCTCGGGCTCGCTGCGCGCCAGCAGCCCGATCAACTCCGCCCGCCCGGCAAAGGTGCACCAGAGCTTTGTGCCGTTCAGCCGCCAGCCGCCGGCCACGCGGCGTGCACTGCAGTGGATGTGGGCGACGTCCGAGCCGAAATCCGGCTCCGTCACGGAGATGGCCACCATCTGCTCCCCGCTCGCCATCGGCGGCAGGAACTTCGCCCGCTGGCGCTCCGTGCCCCCCTTGAGCAGGGCGCGCGCCAGGATTTCCGGGCGCGTAATCAGGCTGCCGAAGATGAGCGAGCCGCGGCACAGCTCCTCCGTCACCAGCACCATGCCCAGGCTGTCCGGCTTGTCCTGCACGCCGCCGTAAGCCTGGGGAATGGACAGGCCGAAGCAGCCCAGCTCGGCCGCCGCGCGGATCAGCTCGTCGGGAATGAGCTGGTCCTCCCGGTGCCAGCGCTCCGCCACGGGCTTGACGCGCTTGTCGGCGAAGCTGCGGAAGCTCTGCCGCAGCAGGTGGCGCTCCTCGTCCAGGCCGTCGGCGCCGAAGGATTGACGGCCCTCGATGGCATCCAGCACCTGGGCGTGGAAAGATGCGCTGGACGTGTGGCGCACCAGATCCAGCACGCCGGCCTCCTGCGCGAAGGCGAGAGGCCCCGGCTCGGCGCAGTCCAGTTGCATCGCCAGCACGGGAAGCTGCTCGCGCAACAGGTTCGCCGTCAGGCCCGCGGCGGCGACGGTGAGCAGGGCTTCCAGCTCGCCGAGCATCCCGGAAGAAAGGGTGCGGCGGGCGGCGAAGGTCTGCGCGTACAGGTGCGCGAGGCGGAAGCCCTCGGACTGGCGGCGTTCGAGTTCGGCCGGAGCCGGCTTGCCGCTGCGCATGCACGTCCGCCCCAGAGCCGCAATGAGAGTGTGGAGCGCGGACTCGCCCCGGGTGATGATGGCCGCCGCATCGCGCAGCAAGGGATGGTCGCGCAGCAATGTCTGCTCGCGCAGCGGGGTCCGGAGGTCCATGCCGTGCTCCTGGGGTCGAATCCGGATGGCGGGCGCCGCAATGCAGGCGCGCGTCCGCTCCTGCTGTCCGGCAAGCGGCATCGGTTAGAAATGCACCTTATCCGACGAGCGCTCCGGCTCACAAGCAAGCCGCCGCGCTGTGACGAAAGCGCAACATGAACCCGGAGCTGAACGCGGAGGTCGTCATTGTCGGCGCCGGCGTCTCCGGCCTGGCACTGGCCCTGCACCTGGGACAGCGGGGCCACGCGGTCTGCCTTGTGGACAGGACGCCCGCCCCGCGGGACAAGGTCTGCGGCGAAGGCATCATGCCGCTGGGGCTGCGCTGCCTGGACGCCCTCGGTTTCGATGCGCGCACCTTGCCGGGCGCCGATTTCGACGGGCTCGACTACTTTGCTTCGAACGGATCGTCGGGTGGCACCGGACTGCTGCGCCACCGGCTGCGCTTTCCCCAGGGCGTGCGGGGTCGGGGGGTGCGCCGGACACGCCTCCTGGCGGCCCTGGAGCGGGCCGCGCTCGCCTGTCCCACGGTACGCCTCGAGGTGGACGAGGTGCGCGGCGTGGAGTGGCGAGACGGGCGCGTGGACGCGCTGCGAGGGCGGCAAGCCCGCTACCGCGCCGCGGTTCTGGTTGCCGCCGACGGGGTCAATTCCCGCCTGGCCCGCTGGTGCGAGGCGGGCACGCGGCGCTTTGGGGAGCGGTTGGCGCTGCGGCGGCACTACCGGCTGCCGCGGGGAGCGATGCCCGCGCGCGTGCAGGTCGGGCTGTTCGGCGGCCACGACGTGTACCTGACGCCCGTGGGGCCCGACGAGGTGCTGGCCACGACCCTCACCCATCGCGCCGGGTTTCTCGCGGCCCGGCGCGATTACGACGCCTTCCTGCGCGGCGGTCCGTTCGGGACGCTGTTCGCCGCGGCCGAGCCGGTGTCCGAGTGCCTGGAGTGGTACCACCCGCTCTTTTATGCGCGGCGGTATGTCGCAGGCGGCGTCTTTCTGGTGGGCGACGCGGGCGGCGGTATCGATCCCTGCCTGGGCATGGGCATGTCCCTGGCGCTGCACACGGCTGTCGCGGCGGGGGATGCCATTGCCGCCGCGCTGCGCGATGGCGGCAGGCTGGGCGCTGCCGGCGCGCTGCGCGATGCCGGTGCGCTGCGCGATGCCGAGCGCGCCTTTGCGCGTGAGCGCGGACGGTTGTTTCTTCATTACCACCATTTTGGTAGAGTCTTTCGCGTCCTTGTCGGTTCCCCCCGTGGGGCCCGCGTGCTGGTACGGACGATGGGCTGCCTGCCACGGATGGCGGATCGGGTGCTGGCGATCGTGGCCGACCTGCGACCCTGGCGGTCCCTGGGCGCGCGCCGCGCGGCTGGACACTTCATCCCGGAGCAGCGGGCTTTACGATAATGAGGCGGGGAGACGGTCTTTCCCGCGCGGTGGACGGGCGCGTGCCCGCACTCCCGGCGCGCCCTTCCCCCCCGCGGCGAGAGTGGCCGAATGCCCCCTCGCGCCGCGCAGGCAAGTCATCTGGAGCCAGTACATGATCGATTTCACAGGCAAGCGCGGCGTGGTGCTCGGCATAGCCAACCAGCGCAGCCTCGCCTACTCGATTTCCCGGCAACTCGACAAGCTCGGCGCCGAGCTGTGCCTGACGTATGGTCCGGACCTGAAGGGGCGATTCGAGGCCAACGTGCGGGAACTGTCCGCGGACATGCGCGTCACGCAGATCCTGCCGGTGGACGTGCAGAAGGACGAGGACATCGCCGGCCTCTTCCGCGCGCTCGGCCAGGCCTGGGGCGCGCTGGACTTCATCGTGCACTCCGTCGCCTACGCCGACCGCGCGGACCTCGAGCGTCCCTTCTCCGGCACGTCGCGGGAGGGCTGGCGCCTCGCGCAGGACGTCTCCGCGTACTCCATCGTGCCCCTCGCGCACCATGCCGCGCCCCTGATGAAGAAGGCCGGCGGCGGGGCCATCGTCGGGATGACCTTCATCGGCTCGGTGCTCGCCGTGCCCAACTACCACGTGATGGGGCCGGCCAAGGCCGCGCTGGAATCCGCGGTGCGCTACCTCGCGCGCGAGCTGGGGCCGGACAACATCCGCGTCAATTCCGTCTCCGCCGGGGCCGTGCGCACGCTGTCCTCCTCGGGCATCAAGGCCTTCGGGGAAATGCTGAAAGTGGCCGGTGAGCACGCCGCGCTGCAGCGCAACGTCACGCAGGAGGAGATTGCCCAGGCCACCGCGTTCCTGCTCAGCCCCGCGGCCGGAGGCATCACCGGCCAGTGCCTGTACGTGGACTGCGGCTACAACATCATGGCAAACTGACCTTCGTGGACGTCACCGACCGCTCCTACGCCGAAGGCCGCGTCCTCGACTTCGAGAGCGAGGACAAGATCGGCACCGCGCTGCTGCGCACCTTTCCCTACGAGGGCCCGCGCCAGCGCATCACCTACGAAACCGCCGAGTTCTCGGCGGTGTGCCCGTTCTCCGGCCTGCCCGACTACGGCAAGCTCAAGCTCGAGTACATTCCCGCCCGGCTCATCGTCGAGCTGAAGTCGCTCAAGTACTACATCGTCTCCTTTCGCCCGGTCGGCATCTTCCAGGAGCCCGCCACGGCGCGCGTGTACCGCGACCTGTGGGCCTTGTTGCAACCCCAATGGCTTTGTGTGACAACCGCCTACAATACCCGCGGGGGGATCGACGCGACTTGCGAAGTGCGCTCGGACGCCCAGTAGCCGCGCGGTCCGGGCGGCCACGCCGGTGCCGGCGCGGCAGGGAGCGCGGGTGCCCAGGGCGGGCGGCACGCCCAAGCGGGCCGGCGTCCCGCGCGGAACGGATTCCCACGCGAGACGGCGCGCCGGGGAGCAGCATGGCCATCCGAGTCCTCGTCAATGGCGCGAAGGGCCGCATGGGCGGCCAGATCGTGCAGGCCGTGCGCGCCGACCCGGAGCTGGAGCTGGCCGGCATGGCCGACCTCGGCGACGATCTGACCCGGATGATCCGCGAAGGGCGGGCGCAGGTGGTGGTGGACTTCACGGCGCCCTCCGCCGCCTTCGGCAACGCGTCGGCGATCGTCGCGGCGGGCGTGCATCCCGTCGTCGGCACGACCGGGTTCAAGGCCGCGGAGATCCAGACGCTGCAGGAGCGCTGCCGGGAGCGCAAGCTGGGCGGATTGATCGCGCCGAACTTCGCCCTGGGCGCCGTGCTGATGATGCGCTTCGCGGCCGAGGCGGCGCGCCACCTGCCCTACGTGGAGATCATCGAGCTGCACCACGACGGCAAGGCCGAGGCGCCGAGCGGGACGGCGATCAAGACCGCCGAGATGATCCAGGCCGCGCGGCCGCAGGCGCCCAAGCTCCAGGTCGAGTCGAAGGAGCTGGCCCCGGGTGCGCGGGGAACGAACGCGTGGAGCGTGCCGATCCACTCGGTGCGCCTGCCCGGCCATGTCGCGCACCAGGAGGTGATCCTGGGCGGCCTGGGCGAGACGCTGCGCATCCGGCACGATACCATCAGCCGCGAGAGCTTCCTGCCCGGCGTGCTGCTCGGCATCAAGAAGGTCGTCGGCCTCAAGGAGCTGGTGTACGGGCTGGAGCACCTGCTCTGACGGCCCGCCCGAGGCCTCAAGGGGAATGGCCCATGAAACGCACCCGCGGAGAGACAGCGAGCCGGACCGCGGGAACGGGCGCCTCCCGCGCGGCCCGGGTGCAGGGCATGCCCTGGCCGGACCGCGACTACACCTCCGACGTGCTGGCCTTCCTGAAGGAAACCCACGGCAACATCCGCCGCGACGAGGCCGGCGACTACTACTACAACTCGGTCTCCACCATCTCGCTGCACTTCCTGCTCCAGTCGAGCCTGCCGGCGCAGGAGGTGCTCTGGCGCTGGTACCTGCACTTCGACCGCGGCCGCTCGGAATCCATCTACCAGACGCTGCCGCCCCA
>JBGOTW010000002.1:0-51890 GCA_041476685.1 bacterium
AGCACCGCCGCCACCATGGCGATGTTCAGCAGGACCGGCGAAGCCGCCGGTGACCAGAAACGCTTCTCCGCGTTGAGAATGCCCATGGCCCACGCCACCACCGACACGAACGCCAGGTACGGAAATGTCCAGCGCGTGAACAGGGCGGTCAGGGCGAGCTGGTCAGGGCGATGCTCGTAGCCCGGGGAGAACAGCAGCGTGACTTCGCGGCTGTACACCATCCCCACGGTGCTAAGCGCAACGGTCCCGGCCAGCACCAGCCCTAGCACCTTAGCCGCGAAGCGCCCGGCGGCCTCACGCCCACGCCGCTCGCGGACCTCCACATAGACCGGGATGAAGGCGATCGTCATCGAGCCCTCGGCCGTCAGCCGCCGCAGGGCGTTGGGGATGCGAAACGCCTGCACCCACGCGTCGGTGGCGCCGCTCGCCCCGAACAGGTGGGAGATCACCAGGTCCCGCACCATCCCCATCATGCGCGAGAGCAGAGTGAAGAAAGTCACGACGCCCGCGGACCCGTAGAGGTTGTCCGCTTCCCCGGCCACGCTTGCCGGAGCAGGCGCGTGCGCGGGCATAGCCTGCGGAGCGTGTGGCGGGGGGGGCGATGGCGGCGAAGGTGTCACAGGGCCGGAGGCGGCTGGGAAACCAGGAATGGGGCGGCGAGTCGTCCGGGTTATCGCAGATCGCCGCGAGCACTTCAACGCGGCGGCCGGGCAAGCCCGCCGCTCATCGCCGTGCGGCGCATCCCCGGGCCCATGTTTCCGGCACGGCTCAACCCCGAACGGCGCGGCCCCGGAACGCGCCCTGGCAGATGCGCTGCAAGACGTCCTGCAGCAGCACGCGCATCACCGGTCCTTGGCGCCTGGCGGCCAGGTCCAGCTCGCTCAGGGAGCGCTGGATGCGCTCGAGCTCCAGCCGCGAGAAGCGCTGGGCCTGGGTAGCCAGACGCTTTGCGAGGAACGGATGGACCTTGAGGCGCTGGGCAAGCTCGGAGTCGGAGGCATTGTCCTCCCTAGCGAGGTGCACCTGGCGCAACTGCCGAAAGTGGCGGGCCAGCACCGCGATCATCATAGGATACTCATGGGCCGAATCGGACAGGATGCGCTCCAGCACGCCAAGCGCACCCGCCAAGTCGCGGGCCGCGGCGCACTCGGCGAGGGTGAAAACGGAACCCTGCTGTTCCAGGCGCACCGTATCGAGCAGCGCCTCCTCGGAGACAGTCTGCCCGGGCAAGGCGAGCAGCTGGAGCCGGTCCAGCTCCTGGACGAGCCGTCCCATGTCGTTGCCGACGCGCTGGATCAATAGCTCTGCGGCGTAAGGGGACAAGGGCAGCTTGCGCTCGCGGCCCATGCCCAACAGCCACTCCACCGGCGCCTGGTCCGCGTACAGGACGTGCTTGTCCAGGCGCCCCAGGCGGCGCACACGCTCGAGCAACTCCTTCGACAGGTCCGCCTCGCGTGTGCAGTCGGCTGTCAGCAGCAGCGACAGGCCCGGCGGGGGATTGTCCAACACTCGCTCGAGGATCTGGTGCAGCCGCGCGGCGCCCGAACTCGTGCCCGCGGCGGCGGTCCCTTCCGCACCCTCGGCGGGCGGCTCGGCCTCGTCGGAGAATGCGAACTTGGTCTTGACGCGGCGCCGCAGGAACGCCCGCACGCCCAGCCTGGCGCCTTCCTCGTCCGCGACGATCGTCACCTCGTCCGCGCCGGGCGCCAGCTCCACGAGCGGCCCGCCTGCGGCGCGGGGCGAGACGCCCGCGATCCAGCGCGACAGCGGCAGCGCGCCCGGCGCTGCCCCGTCCGCCTCGGTCACTGCGCGCCACGCCTCCCCGCGCCCATCCTCCACACGCCGCAGCCGAAGCTCTTCCAAGGAGCGCAGCAGCGCCTGGGCCGAGCGATCCGGCAGACGCACCGCCTCCAAGTGGTCCAGGCGCACCAGGTATCGCTCGCTCAGCAGCGGCGCTGACATGCAGGCCTCGTGGAAGCCTTCCACCCGCGCCAGCACCGCCTCGCCCCCGCCCGCCTTGAGCAGCTCCGCCGCGTCGAAACGCTGCAGAGAGAAGTCGCGCGGGCCCTCGCCCAACACGAGGTCCCCGTATGCCGCCGCGGCATGATCCACCCCATAGGCCTGGTTGCCGTAGATCAGCAGGACCTGCGGCGCGGCGCGGGACGGAGCGGGCTTTGCGGCCATGAGGAAGTCAGTGCGGCGCGGCGGCCGCTCGTGGGGAAGTCAGCTGCAGGTTGCGCCGCACGTCCACCGCGCTGGTGGAATCGAGCGCGGCCCGGCCGATCTCCTCCAGCTCGGCCAGCGTGTACTGGGACAGGCGGTCCTTGACGATCGGAATCAGCGGCGCGTTCATGCTCAGCTCGCGCAGGCCCAGGCCCACCAACACCATGCAGCCATCGGGGTCGGAGGCGACCTCACCGATCAGACCCAGGGGCTTTCCCGCGCGCCGCGCAGCATCCACCAGCATCGCCACCATGCGCAACACCGCCGGCGCGAGCGGATCGTACAGGTCGCTCACGAGGGGATTGTTCCGGTCCACCGCGAGCACGTACTGGGTCAGGTCGTTGCTACCGATGCAGAGAAAGTCCACCTCGCCCACATACAGCTCGCTTTGCAGGATGGCGGCAGGCACCTCGAACAGCATGCCGACCCGCGGCAGGGGCACCTCCTTGCCGGTTTTTCGCCGCAGCTCGGAGTGACAATCGAACAGAACGCGCTTCACCTCCTGCAGCTCCTGGAGCTGGGTGATCATGGGTAGCAGGATGCGCACCGGGCCCAGGTGCGCCACGCGCAGAATCGCAGTGAATTGCTCCCGCAGCAGGTCCGGGCGCCGCAACTGGAAGCGCATGGAGCGGCAGCCGAGGAACGGGTTTTCCTCCTTTGGCATCTCCAGGTACGTCGGCACGCTGTCCCCGCCCAAGTCCAGCATACGGAACACGACCGGCTGAGGCGCGGCGACCTCGATGCACCTGGCGTACGCCTGCGTCAGCTCATCCACGGTGGGTCGGGTGGAGCGCATCAGGTAGAACACTTCCGTGCGGTACAGTCCGATTCCCTCCGCGCCGGAGGTGCGGTAGTCCTCCAGGTCCTGGGTAAGGCCCACATTGGCGCGCAGCGCGACGCGCACGCCGTCGCGAGTGGCGCCGGGCACCAGCCGCAGATCCTCCAGGTGCGACAGGTACTCGCGCCGGGTCTGCTGGTAGCGCTCGTATTCCTGGCTGAGGGTGCCGGTGGGATTGACGAACAAGCGGCCGTTCTGCCCGTCGAGCAGTGCCTCCTCGCCCTCGTGCAGGAGCGTGACGACGCCCTCCACGCCGCTCACCGCCGGGATGCGCAGGCTGCGCGCCAGGATCGCCGCGTGGGAGACATAACCGCCCACGGCGGTGACGATGCCGCGGATGCGCCGCGGATCGAGGCGTGCAGTGTCGCTCGGGCTAAGCATCTCGGCCACGAGAATCCCGCTGCGCTTGTGCATTTCCCCGTCATCGAGATGGTAGCCCAGGTGGCTCAGCAGCCGGTGGCCGACGTCGTCAAGGTCCGCACCGCGCTCCTTCAGGTAAGGATCGTCGATGTTCTGGAACGCCCGGAGGTATTCCTGGACGACGTGCCAAACGGCCCAAGCCGCCGTCGACCCGCTGGCGATGGGGTCGCGGATACGCTTGAGGAACGTCCGGTCCTCCAGGAACATCAGGTGCGCGTGGAAGATCTGCGCCTCCTCCTCGCTCACGCGCGCGGTGATCTGCTCGATCAGCTCGAGGATCTCCGCTTCGGAAGCCGAGAGCGCCTGATCGAGCCGATGTTGCTCGTCGGCGGGGCTGACCTGGGAAGCCTTGACCGGCTCCTCGCGCGTGCGGCGCGTGAGAATGAACACCTTGTCCTTCGCCAGACCCGGGGCGAGGGGTACACCTTCGAGTTGCATCGGCTCGCCACGCTTGCGGGTGCCGTCCGCCTGGTCCGCCTCCTTCTGGATGCGATTGACCAGCAGCGCCTTGGAGATCAGTCCGGAGATCTGCGAGGCGATGGTGATGAGCAGATTCTCCTCCTCCGGATCGAACAGCCGGTTTTCCTGGTTCTGGATCGCCAGCACGCCCAGGGGGCGCCGGTATTCGATCAGCGGCACGCCGAGGAAGGAGGAGAGCTTCTCCTCGTCGATGGAGGGGAAGTACTTGTAGCGGGGATGCCTGCCGACGTCACGCAGGTTCACCGGTGCCTGCTGCTCAAGCACCAGGCCAATCATGCCTTCGCTCATCGGCATGCGCACGCGCCCAACGGCTTGAGGATTCAGGCCGTGAGTGGCTTTCAGCTCCAGCAGGTGGGTGTGCTCGTCGTGGATGTAGATCGAGCAGACGTCCGCACTCATTCGCTCGGCGATCAGGTTGACCGTCTGCTGCAGCGTCTCGTCGAGGTCGTGGGACGTAGTGATGATGCGGCTGATGTCGATCAGCGTCTGGAGGATCTCGGTCTTGCGACCGCCTCCCGCGTCCGATCGGTTCATCGCCGGCTTCTTCATCTGGGCTCTTGCGTTCCTGGGGCGCTAATGCGGCATCTGCCGGCCCTCCACCCGGGAAGGCGTCCGGCTGAACGTCGAGGAGCGGCCATGATCAGGGAAACGGTATTGCAGGGGCCGTGCGATGCCACGGCGGCGACCCGCTGCTTTTTCAGACTACACCAGCCGTTCGCCTTTTCCCACCGCCCCGCGGACGGCTTGACTTCCGGGACCGTTCGCTCATGGTGATGCGTAACCCCTGCCGACAGTTGCCCGGGCAACAGAAGCCCATCGCACTCCCGGCAGGCCCGGCGAAAGCCGTTCCGGCGGGCCGGGCCCGCTCACGTCCTCCCCAACCGGCGACCGCGCTTGACCGCGACACCCATCGTCAACTTCTCCCGCAATCGGCGCCAGGAATTGGCTGAGCTGGTGGATTCGTCCCTGCGCAGCAAGCTGTTTCCGGGCATGGAGCTGCTCGTTGCGCGGGGGGAGGAGCTGTTGTTGCACGAGGCCTGGGGCATCCTGGAGGTCGGTCCGGACGCCCCGGCCATGGCGCCGGGCACCGTCTTCGACATCGCCTCTCTCACCAAACCCATCGGGACCGCCACGCTGCTGCTGGTGCTGCTGGAGCAGGGCAAGCTCACGCTGGAGGACAAGGTCTGCGACTCCTTCCCCGAGTTCGAGACTCCGGAGAAGAAGGGGATCACGCTGCGGCACCTGCTGACCCACACCGCCGGCCTGCCTGCCTGGGTGGACTTCTACAGCAACACGCGCGGCCAGGCGGAGGCGATGCGCAGCCTGCTCCACACGCCTCTGCAGCACCCGACGGGAACGGCCATGCTGTACAGCGACCTGGGCTACCTGATCCTGGGCGAGCTGGTGCGGCGGGTGAGCGGCAGCAGCCTGACCGAATTTTTCCTGCGCAGCGTCAGCCATCCGTTGCATATGACGCACACGGCCTTCAATCCGATCGATCAGGGCATCCCTGGCCCCTTTGCCCCGACCCAGTACTGTCCGTGGCGCAAGCAGCTGCTGCGCGGCGTGGTGCACGACGAGAACGCGTACGCCTTCGGCGGCGAAGGCGGCAACGCCGGATTGTTTTCCACGGGCGCCGACCTATGGCGCTATGCCCGGATGATCCTGGACGGCGGGGAGCTGGACGGGGTGCGCGTGCTGGCCCCGCGCACAGTGGCGCGCATGACTTCCAACCACAATCCGCACCGGCTGCCACCGCGTGGGCTGGGTTGGGACATCAAGGGCGAGGGATTCGGCTACGTGAGCTGTGGAGAGCTGATGGCGCCCGGCTCCATCGGGCACACGGGCTTCACCGGCACGTCCCTGTGGCTGGAACCGGAAAGCGGCTTCCTGGTCATCCTGCTCACCAACCGCGTGCACATGGCGCGGGAGCGCAATCAACCTGAGATGGTCCGCTTTCGGCCACGCCTGCACAATCTGGTAGTGAGCTTGTTCGGTAAGTGACGGCCGACTCGGTCAACCGCATACATCTACTGCTCCTTTGTTGCCGGCTTGGGCTTCTTGCGCACCAGCACGAACAGCTCTCCGCGCTCCTCCATCTCCTTCGCCGTCGTGGCGATGCGGCGCTGGGCCGCCTCGACCAGCGCGATCGAGGTCGGCCCCAACTCGTCAAGGGCCTGGCCGATGGACGCAGCGGCCTGAGGCGAGAGGTTGGCCAGGAAGTGCCGCTTGAGGTCCTCGTCGGCAAGCTTGAGGGCCAGCACGATGTCTTCTCCCGGCGTGCGCGCCAGCACCTTCTGCATGCCGTAGCTATCCACCTTGATGAAATCGTCGAAGGAGAAGAGGTGGTCGCGGATGCGCTCGGCTAGGGCGGGGTCCCGGCGCTCGATGTGGCCCAGCCAGCGGCTCTCCGTCGCGCCGGTGGCAGAAGCGAGCAGGGAGGCCACGCGCTGGGGACCGCTGTCACCGGCAGCGTCCGGGTCCGAGCCGGGCGGCTCGCTGAGCGACTGCTCGATTTCTTCCAGCCAAGCGGTAGGTATGGTGCGCAGCTTCGCCAAGCGCGGCTGGAGGTCCCGCTGCAGCGCCTCCGGCAATGCGGCCAGCACGGCCCGTTCCAGCCGCACGTCGCCCAAGTTGGCTAGAATCACTGCGATCACCTGCGGATGCTCCCCGGCAATGAACGCGGCAATCGTTCCCGGATCGTGCCACTTCAAGCGCTCCAAGGCGCTGCCAGTGCCGGCCTTGACCATGCCGTCCACGATACCCTGCGCTCTCGCCTCGCCCAGGGCCTTGCCCAGCACCTTTTTGAGGTACTGGACGCGGGTTTCAGGAGGCTCGGGCAGGATGCGGGCTTTTTCGGCGACGAGGTAGAATTCGCTGGTGACGCGGGTCACGTCCTGGGGCGAGACCTCCTCCAACCGGCTCATGTATGCCGCGACTTCCTCGATCTCGTCCTGCGACAGGTTCTTGAGCACCTCGGCAGCCGATTCCTCGCCGAGCGCGAGGAGCAGGATGGCCGCCTTCTGGGGTCCAGTGAGCCGACGGGCCATGTGCCTCCGCAGCGAATGCCGCCAAGCGCCGGGGCTTCGCGTGCGCCGTCCGAGGCGCCAAGCCCCTTACCGCCTCGGGACCGGAGTCGCGCCTCTATCCGTGAGATTGTCCCAGTAGGTATCAAACTCCGCGCCGTTTTCAAGCAGCAGCTTGCGCGTCGCGACGACCTCCCCGAACGGGGTCTCCGGGGCGGCATATGCGCGCAAGGCCAGCCAGTTCGACCGGCGTAGGGGTACGACGACCTGATTGCGGAATTCCTGGGGCGAGTAACCACGTCCTTCGTAGACGATCCGGCCGCCCGGCAACACCTCGTAGTTGACGCGCACCGTGCGGCGCAGGTTGCGCCGCTCTTCCTGCCGCTCTAGCTGCGCCTGGCGGTCCTTTTCCTCCTTCTGGACAGCCATCAGCCGCTCGACCAGCTCGACCATAGCATTGCCGCGCGCCTCGGGGTTGACGACGCCTTCGGGCAGAGCGGCGGAGAGGGAGCCTTGCACCCGCTCCAATTGCACGCGCGCCTGCTCGCGCTCTTTCTGCACAAAAAAGAGCAGCAGCGTGAAGAAAGCCACCACGAGGAAGAGCAGGTCGATGGTGGCGATCAGCGGGCCCCAGGACTTGCGTTCGCTCGGGACGGAGCTCATCGGCGCTCCCGGAACGCGCGCGGCCGACCGAGTATCCGTTCAGGGCCGCTCGCGGGGTTGCCGTCGGCCGGAGTCGGGCCCGCCAGCGGCGCGCCGAGGCTGGTCACGGAGCCTGGCCTGTCCAGCTCGGCCTCCGGCTCCGGGAAGGCCATGGCACGCACGCGAGGCTCGTCGCTGAGCATGCCGGACCGACTGCCTCCGAGTTGGCCAAGCTGGCCGGAGATGCGCTCGAGCAGCAGGAGCGTGTCGTGCGTCAGCACGCGTAGCTGGAGCAGGTCGTGCTCCGTGCGCTCGGCGGGTTCGGGCGGCGCCGCGGGCGCCTGTGCGGGCTGGGCCTGCGCAGCCACTTGATCGAGCTTGGTGGTCAACTCGCGCATCGCCTGGCCGACCTGGGTGAAGCCGCGCTGCTGCTGCTCGAGGTGGCGGGGATCGAACACCTGGCTGAAGGCACGCACGGCATTGCGCAATTCGTGGACGACGTCCGCGGAGCGCGCGGCCAGCACGCCGCTGTCCATACCGCGATGCAGCTCGGTGAACTCGCTGAGCTGCCGCGAAAGCTGTTCCAGCGACTCGCTGAAGCGGCGCTCGCCAAGACTCGGCCCGCTCGCGTATGGCACGAGGCTTGGGCCCTGCGCGGATTGCACCGCGCCCGCCCGGTCCAGCACGGCCTGCTGAGTGGGCAGGATGAACATGGCCATGAGCATCTGCAGCGTGCTCAGAATCTCGTTCATGGCCCGTTCGTTGCGCATGTGCAGCGGCCGCAGCACCAGCACAAACAGGTTGGCCAGCAGCGTGGTGCCCAGCGCCGTGCCGAATCCGGTCAGGATCGAGAGTTCCGGCGCCAAGGCATTGACGTGGAACGCCTGGAACATCTGGGTCAGGCCGATCAGCGTGCCGAGCAGCCCCAGCTGGGGCAGGACTTCGATCAGCGTCCAGGTGAGCTTCATGCCTCGCTGGGACAGCAGCGTCTGGATGTCGGTAATGGAGGCGTCCTGATACACCCAGGTGCGTCGCGCGCCCGACTCAAACGTGCGTAGGATGTTCTGATAGTGTATTTGCATCAGGCTGCTGCGGAACACGGTCTTCTTGCGCCACGCCAGCAGGCCCGGCTTGGCCTCCGCCTTCCGCTCCGCCTCGGCCTCGGCTTCCTCGCTGCTGCTGCGCTTGTTGATCATCTCCCCGTCCAGATCGAGGCGATGGGCCTCCAGGTGGAAGAAGACGCCGTCGCGGAACGTCACGAGCAACGCCAAGCCGAAGACACCGAAGATCGCACCATAGATCAGGTACGTGGCCCAGGTCGGGGTCGCGTACGCAAGGCCGAGGGCACCCCCGGCCAACAGCAAATACAGTACGTTCCATTGCAGCGGCGAGCTCAGGTCCACGCGGTGCGGGGGCAGCTCTATGCGCTGGCCGTCCTTGCGGTCCTGCGCGTCGCGCAGCTTCTGGTCGGCGAATTCGCGCCAGGAGGGCAGGTTCTCGATCACGCGCTGCTCGATGTGCCGCGAGCTCAGCAAGCCGAGCAGCCAGCCAATGGGGAAGTGCGAGGTAGTTCGGGTCCGCCCGCCGCCCATCTTGGAGAACGGGTTGTGCATGGGTTGTCCCTAGCGAGAGAAGCGCCCGGTCCGGTGTCGCGCTCCATTCCGCGACCCGCGTGCCCGCGAGGCGGTGCTTGTCTCCGGATCGGACTTGAATTATGGGGGATTTCCTCCGGCATGGCAAACTTGCGAGCCGCGTTTACCATGCGTCGCTGCGGCATGGCACCGACTCCGCTCGCCCGCGTGGAACGGGCCTCCCGGGCCACTTTTCCGAGTTCGTTCCGCCGCCTGGCACTGCATGCACGGTGCTCGATGCCGAATGCCGGCGCGCTTTGGGACCAGCACGCAATCCGGAACGGGGCAAGGGCAATTGCGTCCGCCCGCCTGAACGGTCACGATTGGAGTTTCCGCACACGGTGCAACCCTTGACCCGGAGCGCTCCATGAAAGTGATCCCGATCCCGTGCCTGAAGGACAACTACGCCTACCTCCTCGTTGACGATCAGACCGGCGAGGCGGGCGTGGTGGATCCGTCGGAAGCGCCGCCGGTAGAGGCTGCGCTCAAGCTGGCGGGCGTGCGCCTGAGTGCGATCCTCAATACGCACCATCACTGGGACCACACCGGGGGGAACAAGCCCCTGCTGGGCGCGCATCCGAAGCTCAAGGTGTATGGACACGCCTCGGACCGGGGCCGCATCGATGGCCAGACCGATGCCCTGCAGCACGGCCAGGAATTCGCGCTGGGCACGCTGCGCCTGCGCGCCCTGCACAATCCCGGACACACGACCGGCGCCGTCAGCTACGCGGTCGGAGACGCCGTATTCACGGGCGACACGATGTTCGCCGCCGGCTGCGGGCGGCTGTTCGAGGGCACACCGGAAATGATGCACGCCTCGCTGTGCAAGGTGATCGGGAGCCTGCCCCGCCCCACGCGCATCTTCTTCGGGCACGAGTACACCGAGAACAACCTGCGCTTCGCTGCGGCGGTCGAGCCGGACAACGCGGCCGTGCTCGCAAAGCTGGCGCGGGTGCGCACGTTGCGCACCTCGGGCGGGATCACCACCCCTTCCACGCTGGAGGAGGAATGGGCGACTAACCCGTTCATGCGCTTCGATAGCCCGACCCTGCGCAAGCACGTACAGGCTGCGGACCCAGGCAACGACCTGAGCCCGGTCTCCGTGCTGGGAGCGGTGCGCAGGATGAAGGACAACTTCGGAGTCGGAAGCGGGCCGCACTCCTCCGCCTCGCTGCGAGTGTGAGCGCAGGCCCGCGTTCGGACCCGTGCGGATCGGCCGGCGCACCGCAACAGGCAGACGGATTCCCCCCGCACCGGAATCGGACCGCGCAGCTCCCGCCCGCCCCGGCCCCGGAGGGCGGGCCGTATGGCGCAAGTCACTTGACGCGGGTCAATCCCACGCGGATTCGGCGCACCGGCGGGTTTGACTTCGGCTAGAATTGACCGTAGCAAAGGACGGCGAATTTCCCGGCGCGCCCGCGGCAACCCGTCCCGCAAAGGTTGGGACGCGAGCGGCCGTGCGGACGGATCCCCGGCGCACACCACCAATCCCCTTTTTTTCGCAACGAGGAGAACGCAGCGTGGCCAAAATCAAGGTGAAGAATCCGGTAGTGGAGCTCGACGGCGACGAGATGACCCGCATCATCTGGGCCGACATCAGGAACAAGCTGATCCTGCCCTACCTGGATGTGGACCTGAAATACTACGACCTCAGCGTACAGTACCGCGATAAGACGAGCGACCAGGTCACGGTGGACGCGGCCAACGCCATCCGGCAGTACAGCGTCGGCGTCAAGTGCGCGACGATCACCCCGGACGAGGACCGCGTCAAGGAGTTCGGGTTGAAGAAGATGTGGAAGAGCCCGAACGGCACTCTGCGCAATATCCTCGGTGGCACGATCTTCCGTGAACCGATCGTCTGCAAGAACATTCCCAAGCTCGTGCCCGCCTGGACCAAGCCCATCGTCATCGGCCGTCACGCCCATGCCGACCAGTACAAGGCCACGGATGTCATCGTTCCGGGCAAGGGATCGCTCAAGATGGTCTTTCAGCCCGACGGCGGGGGCAAGGCCCAGGAGTGGGAAATCAACAAGTTCGACGGCCCGGGCATCGGGATGGGCATGTTCAATACCGACCAGTCCATCACCGACTTCGCGAAGGCATGCTTCCAGTATGCGCTTATGCGAAAGCTCCCGATGTACCTGAGCACGAAGAACACCATCCTGAAAACCTACGACGGGCGCTTCCGCGACATCTTCGCCCAGGTCTTCGAGAAGGAATACCAGACGCAGTTCAAGTCCGCCGGCCTCACCTACGAGCATCGCCTCATCGACGACATGGTCGCCTCCGTGCTGAAGTGGAGCGGCGGCATCCTGTGGGCGTGCAAGAACTACGACGGGGACGTGCAGTCCGACACGGTCGCCCAGGGCTTCGGTTCGCTCGGCCTGATGTCCTCCGTGTTGCTATGCGCGGACGGTAAGACGATGGAAGCCGAGGCGGCCCACGGCACGGTGACGCGCCACTACCGCATGCACCAGCAGGGCAAGCCCACCAGCACCAATCCCATCGCCAGCATCTTCGCCTGGACGCGCGGACTGGCCCATCGCGGCCGCCTGGACGGGACGCCCGACGTGGTGAAATTCTGCGATACGCTGGAGAAGGTGTGCGTGGACACCGTGGAAAGCGGCAAGATGACGAAAGACCTCGCCGCCAGCATTCACAACACCATCAATCCGCCCGAGGGCACCTTCCAGAGCACGCAGCAGTTCATGGATACCCTCTCCGGCAACCTGAAGCGGGCGCTGGGCGCCTGAGGCACGGCTGCACCGAGCGCGGCCGGGCGGCCGGCCGCGCCATCCAAGGGGAAGGCACCTCCCCGCAACCGCTCGCGCACTGCGGCGACACGGCCTGCCGTGCGGGACTAAGCTCCTTCCTCGAGGAACTGCTCCAGGCGGCGATTGACCTGCGCGTACTGGGTGACGAAGGGCACGTGCCCGGCGCCCCGGCACAGGAAGAACGCCGAATGACGCAGCAGCTTGCGCAGCAGCTCCCCCTGCCATACCGGGCAGAGGCGATCTTCCTCCCCCTGCACGACCAGCACGCGGCAGTCCAGGTGCGGAAGCACCTCAAGGTAGTCGTGACTGGCCAGGGTGTCGAAGGCCAGCTTAAGGAAGTCGCTCGCCTCGAACGGAGTCGGCTGCTTCGCCTCGGGTAGAGCCTCCTCGGCGGCACTGAAGGCCAGCTGGTGGTAGTGGCGCAGCATCTGGCGCGGATCGTCGTGCAGCTCCTTGCGCATCTCCGCCACGCGCTCCGGTGCCTGCCCGGACAGGTAGTTTCCGCCATTGGTGAAGCGAGCAAATCCGCCCAGCAGCACCAGCGCGCCGGGTTGCAGGCCGCGCTGAATCAGCTCGTAGGCGATGTAGGCGCCCAGCCCGTGCGCAAGGATCGCCTTGGGTTTTCGGTCCGCCGAATCAAGCTGCTGCTCGATGCCCAGGCTGACGTGCTCGAGCAGGTTTTCGTGGGTCGCCTCGGCGGGGCAGGGGTCGAGATTATAGTCCACCACCAGATTGCGGTACCGCCCGCGGAAGAATTCGACCTGTCGGTTCCACACTTGGGACTGGAAACCCCAGTCGTGCAGGTAGAGCAGGGCCGGTCCTTGGCCCACCACTTCCAGCCTCATGGCATCCTCCTTTGTCTCGGCTCAATGGGCGCCAGGCCCAGCGGGCGGCACGCCGCGCCCGGCCTGCAGGGTCTCGGCAATTCGCGCGGCGGCCCGCTCGTAGGCCCCCGGGCTACCCAACGCGTTCGTCGCCTCCAGCAAGCCACGCCGCATCTCCGCCTGCCGCTCCGGCTGGCGCGCCAGAGCCAGCAGCGCATCCCGCACGCGTTGCGGCGTCAGCGCGTCCTGCAGCAGCTCCGGCACGACTTCCCGCCCCGCCAGGATGTTCACGATCGCGAAGTGCCGCACGTAGGCGAAGCGCCGCGCGATCCAATAGCTCAACGGCGCCACCCGGTACACCACCACGAACGGGATCCCCGCCAGCGCCACCTGCAACGTCGCCGTGCCGGAGGCGACCAGGCCGAGCCGGGCGAGCCTGAGCAGCGGCAGGAATGCCCGCTCCTCCACCCGCACTGGCACGCCCACCTCGGCCACCACCCGCCGCACTTCGGCCGCATCGAGGTTCGGCGCCACGGGCAGCACCCAGCGTCCCTGCCAGCCCGACTGCTCGATCAGGCGGACGCCCGCCAGCAGGAGGGGCAGGATGCGCTTGAGCTCGCTGGGCCGGCTGCCCGGCATAACCGCGACGATGGGCGCGCCCTCCGCACCCCCCAGCCGCGCCTGGAGCGCAGCAACCTCCTCGGACGACGCTCGCTCTCCCACCAGCGGATGGCCGAGGAATTCCACGTTCACGCCGGCCTGCTCGTAGAGGTCCCGCTCGAAAGGGAAGAGCACGATCATCTTGTCCACGACGCGGGCGATGGTCTTCAACCGACCGCCTCGCCACGCCCAGATCTGCGGGCTCGAATAGTACACGACCCGGATGCCCCGCGCCTTCGCCGCCGTCGCCAGCTTGAGGTTGAAGCCCGGATAATCGATCAGCAGCACCGCGTCGGGCCGCTCGCTGTCGAGCGCGGATTCCAGCCGCCACAGGATGCGGTAGAGCCGGGGCAGGTGGGCCAGCACTTCCAACAGCCCGTGTACCTGCAACTCGGCTAGATCGTACAGGGCGCGCAGGCCCGCCGCCCGCATGCGCGGGCCGCCGATCCCGAACGCATCGAGCTCCGGCAAGCGCGCCTTCAGGCCGGCCAGCAGGGCTCCGCCGTGGGTGTCGCCGGACAGCTCGCCGGCCACAATCATCAATTTCATGCCGTTCCAGAGCTTGAAGGTGCATACCACGGCGCTTCCGTCACCATATCGGGTGGCGACGCGGCAATGCAATGAGCGGCCAAGGCATGCGGGCAAACGCGAGAGCGACGCCGAGCGATAGCGTCCCAGGCTGCGGTACTGGGGGCTATTACAACTGTGGCTGTTACACCTGAGGCGGCGGTACTTGGGGCGACGGTAGCCGGGGCGTGGCGCACCCGGTTACCGCCCAGCTGCGTGCGGGGAAGCGGCGTGCGGCGATGGAGCGTCGCCACGCAAGACCGCGAGGCGCGGAAGGTTTGCCGACCCGCCCAGCAAGGTGCTCACCGGCTAGGAGTCGGCGTGCGGTTTGCGCAGAGCCTCCATCCGCTTGCGCTGATCGAGGATCCAAGCACTGAGGGTCGCCTGATCGTGCACCGGCAGGTCGTAGCGACGCTCGACGATGACGTGCTCGAGTTCCGGAACGAGGTAAGTGTAGAAGTGATTGCGCCAGTCCGGCATGCGCGGCAGATAAGGCCGATAGACGATTTGGCCAATCCCGACCTGCTTGTGAAAGCGGAACTCGTCGGTGAGATGATTGGGCGCGATGAAGAAGGCCTCGACCTCGACCACGTCGGTGGGGATGGAGATGCTGAACGTGCCGTCGGGCCTGATAGCGGCCAGGTGCGCGGTCGGATGCGTGAGAATCACGCCCGGCTCGACCTCCGCGAACAGATAATGCTGCTTGTAGACCAGGATCAGGGGCGGGCCGCTGGACTCCGATTCGCTCATGTCGAGCACGCCGACGATCTCGGAAGTGCTCATGCCGATGCGGAAGCTTGCCCGGTCGGGCAGACAGCCGGATAGCGCGGGCAGCAGCAGTATCCAGGCGAATCCGCTCCATTTTTGGAGCGCCGTGCGTGCCAGACGGGGAAGTCTCGTGCGGAGTCGGGCGTGCGAATGGAAAGCGCGCACCGGGCACCCGCCCAGTGCGAGTCGCCGCCAATTCGTCAGGATTGCGGCGTCACGACCGACTGTCAGGCGGTCAGGCAAGCCCTATTCCTCCTCCTCTTCCTCAGCCGCCGGAGCAGGCAGCTCGGTCGGCTCTTCTTCCCGATAGCTCGAATAGATCTTCTTCGCCCGGATTTCCTCGAGCGCGATGTAGGTGTCCTTGTGCTCCGTTTCGAGCAGCGGCACCTTTGTGCCCCGATGCAAATCCTTGGCGCGTCTTGCGGCGACCAGCACCTTCTCGAACTGGGTGACTTCTGCGTCCTTTGGGTACTCTTCGATCAGGCTAAGATAGGTCATGACCCTCCTGGACCTTTCGGGAATCCCCCGGGCGGGCGCCCGGGATCGCAACTTGCAAAGCTGTAGTTTGGCAGATCGCCCCAGCCACCACAAGGGCTCGCGCTTGTACGCATGCCCTCCCGCACGATGGCACGTCCCCCCTGAGCGCATTCCACGCTGGAATCGGCCTGCCGCTTATTTGGACACCAGCGAACTTTGATGCCACCCGCGTAACCACTCGCCCATAGCAGACGATAACCCGCTAGTCGGACCGCCCACTGGATGCCAGCTCCCGTGAAAGCCGGAGTAGGCGCGGGCGGTGCCACGGGCGAGTGTGAAGTCCTGGAACCCCCACCGGGACCAGAGGGGAAATTGGGGCAAGAAGCTCGCCAATCAGGTACCCAAGCGGAGATGTGCCATGTCCCGACAGATGCGATACGTGTTGGTTGCGATCATGCTCAGCATCACGACGATGTCGTTCATGTCCACGGCTTTGGCCCCGATCGTCCATGCGGCTGATGTGGATTGCGCCCAGGATGAGAACAAGGACAAGGACGAGTGCAAGAAGTAATTCGTCCACCAGCGGCCATTGCCGGGGGCGTGTAGCACCCCCTGGCAATGGCACGTGAATGGAGTTGTAGGGCCAGACGTCCGATCAAAAGTGCGCAGGTTCATCTCCGCGGCGCGCTTTCTTTTTTTCCGGCTGCCCCTCCTTCACGGCTTCGCGTCGGCTCCAGGCGCCTTACCTGCCAGCACATGCTGCACCAACTGCTCCAACACATCGTAGGGCTGGGCTCCGACGACACCATAGCCTCCTGCCACGAAGGTCGGGACGCCCGTCACTCCCGCTTGCGCCGAGCGGCGCCAATCCTCGTCCACCGCATCGGAAAACGCCCGCGAATCCAGCACGCGCGCGGCCTCCGTGCCGGAAAGCCCGGCTGCATTCGCGATCGCGACCAATGCCTGGGGCAGGCCGATATTCCGCCCATCCACGAAGTAGGCGCGAAACAATGCGTCGTGAATCTTCTCGCCTCCGGGCTGCGTATCCGCCCACTTGGCCATCTCCTGGGCCAGGCGTGAATTGTAGGTGTGCGTGCGCTTCGAATATACCAGGCCTTCCTGGGCCATCAATCCCGCCATGCGCTCGTGGGCCTGCGCCGGGTCAATCCCCCGGCTCTTGTAGAAATCCGCCAGCAGCGAGCCTTCCTGGGGCGTCTCCGGATGCAGGGGGAACTGCACGTAGCGCACCTGGACAGGGAATTCACGTTTAAGCTTTTCAACACGCCCGGTGCTGAGATAGCACCAGGGTCAGACATAGTCGGAGAACACCTCCACGAGCAGGGGCTCGGACATGACAGGCCTCGCGGCAATCGGATGTAGGCACTGGGGCTCCGGAGCGACGCGGCACTCGGGGCGCCACAAGGGCGGCCGCCGCGACTTCCGCCGCGTCGCATCGTCCTCAGGGCCAGACTACAGGCGGCGCCCGCAGGGAGCAAATCGTCCGGCTCGTCCCGATTCTGACGCGAAGAATTCCTCTCCATCGGCGCCATGCCGCACATGAGTGAACTGCGCCCTCTCGTCGCCGCGGCTCTACTGGCTCTGTTCGTGACCGGGTGCGCCGGCACGCCGCAGGAAATGCCTGGTCCTACGAACGTCCAGGTCCGCGGCACGACCGACTGCGGTCCGATCGAGTACGTGGAAATTTCGCAGCGCGCTGGCGTGACACAAAGATTCCTAGTGCTTCACGCAAGGCAGCCCGTCGGCAGCGTGATCCTGTTCACCGACAGCGATGGCCGGCTGCGCCTGCGACGGGCCGGGACGCTCGAGCGGGGCGCCAACTTTCACGTCCGCGTGCGCAAGGTATTCGCCGCTGCGGGGTTCAACGTCCCGCTGGTGGACATGCCTTCCGATCAATTCTCGCTGCGCGCATTTCCGCACCTGGGCCGCCCATGTGCTTGACGTCAAGGGCGTAATCGCCTACATGCGCGGGCAGCAGGAGGGTCCGGTCTGGCGGATCGGGACGAGCAACGGCACGATATCGCTGGCCAACGCCGCGGCGCGCCTCACCCGAGGCGGACCGGACGGCATCGTGCTGACCTCCACCGTCTCCCTGTCAGGCACCTCCGTGCACAATACCGGCCTGGGCGCGATCCGCATGCCGGTGCTGATCGTCCACCACGAGCCGGATCTGTGCGCTGCATCTCCAGTCTCGGCGGCCCGCATCCTGGTTGGCAAGCTGAAGGCGGCCAGTCTCTTGGCATTGCTGACGTTATCGGGCGGATCGCCGCCAGAGACTGGGCCGTGCGAGCCGTTCAGCCCGCACGGCTACTTCGGCATCGGGCAGAAGGTGGTGGACGCGATCGCGCAATGGCTGATAAGCGACGCGCCGCCTCGGGCGCTGCCGCCTGCCACCCCGACGCCTCGCCCTTAGGGCGCGGCATGCCGGTCCGCCCCTCACCCACCCGTAAAGAAGAACCCTTCGCTTTCTCCAGCGAACGGCGTATTTACGGCATTGGAAGGGGGCGGATCGCGCCCTGCAGGAGAAACGAAATGTCGACTTTGGGGTTCATCGGGCTGGGCATCATGGGCAATCCCATGTGCCGCAACTTGATGAAGGCCGGTCACCGCCTCTACGTTTTCGACGTACTGCCACAAGCCGTGCAGCCGCTGCTGGGTCAGGGTGCGGTAGCCTGCGCCAGCTGCCGCGAGGTAGTCGAGCGGACCGAAGTCATCTTCATTATCGTTCCCGACACTGCGGACGTGGAACGGGTACTGTTCGGACCCGGCGGCGCGGCGCAACGGCCGGCGCCCGGGAAGATCATTGTCGACATGAGCTCCATCTCCCCGGTGGAGACCAAGGAATTCGCCCAGCGCCTCGCGGCAAACGGCATCGAAATGCTCGACGCGCCCGTATCCGGCGGCGAAGTCGGGGCGGAGTCGGGTACCCTGTCCATCATGGTGGGCGGCAAAGAAGCCGTTCTGGCAAAAGTCAGGCCCTACCTGGACGTGATGGGCAAGACCATCACGCACATCGGCGACCACGGTGCGGGACAAACGGCGAAGGTTGCCAATCAGATCATCGTGGCGCTCAACCTGGAGGCGATCTGCGAGGCGCTGCTGTTTGCCTCGAAGGCCGGGGCCGACCCTGTCAAGGTGCGCCTAGCGCTCATGGGGGGGGCGGCCAACAGCCGGATGCTTGAAATCAAAGGCGAGTGGATTCTTGCCCACCGCTTCCAGCCGGGGTTCCGCGTCAAGCACCAGCAAAAGGATCTCAACAACGCCCTGAACGCCGCGCGCAAGCTTGGCCTGACTCTGCCAAACACCGCGGCCACGCAGGAACTCTATAACGCCTTGCTCAGCGACGGCGGGGCGGACCTCGATCACTGCGCCCTGCTTACCGCGCTGGAGCGGCTTGCCAATTACAGGCTCGCCTAGCCCGACTCCGAACCCCGAGGGACTCGGGGAGGAATGCATCGGTTCCGGTAGTCCTTGCGCCGGCCCGGGAGCTTACATTCCCCCGGTCGCCGGTGCCCTCCCCATGGCCTAGGGCGGCCAGGCGAGACGCACGCGCAGGCTTACGACATGCACCGGACCGCGGTCGCGGTTGAAGCCGGGATTCTCGAATGCCTGGTAGTCCGGCGTGATGTACAGGAGCCGCCCAAGCTGCAGCCGGTAGTACGCCTCCACGACTGTCTCCCGCCCATAATTCAGCCGTCCGTCGCCCAGCACGAAGCCTACGCCGCCTGCCTCGAGGTACGCGCGGTGATCCGGCGACAGACCCTCGACAACCCCGCCCAGCCCGACAACATCCGTTGCCCGGCCCCACACTGCGCCGGAAACCTGCACGCCTAGGCTGAGGTGCTCGTCGGCTTCCGTGTACGCAAAGGACTCGGTCTTGCCGTCGTTCCAGCCAGCCCGCAGGAATACGCCGGTCTCGCCGCCGTGCGCGAGGGGCTGCTCGGCGCTGAGCGCCCAGCCGTACTTGATCCGGCCCGGCTCGTCGTTTGCGGCAATGTCGGGTGGCCTACCCCGTGCGAGCGCCTCCCGGTAGCTCCCCATTTTCGCCAGATTGCGGTACGCGAGCAGCCGCAACACTCCGCCCCCGCCTCCCTCACCGCTCTCGCCCAGGGTGAGCTGCACGTTCTCCCCGCGGGCCCGCGCCAAGTCCCCATCGAGCATATTGCCATTGGCGAATGTGGGCATCTGGAACACGCCCAGGTGCAGCGCCAGCCCGGGCCGCACCCAGCCCGTCACGATCCCATTGCTGTAGCCCCTCGTGTCCGCCGCGAAGTCCCAGGCCGTGTTGTTGATGAGCGCCCAGTTCATGAATTGCAGCCGCGTCGAATTGGCATAACGGTTCTGATCGAAGTCATCGGTCGCGGCGAGCTTGCCCAGCTTGAACTCCAGCCGCCGCACGGGTTTGGGCACGGCCAATTCGCCCGGACCCGCCTGCGCACGTTCCGTGCTCCCGGCCAGCGCAATCCACGTGCGCAGGTAAGCCCGCGCAACGTAGGGCCCTTGCCCCAGATTCACCGTCCCTACGCGCAGTTCGTCCCCATTGGGCAGCGCCGCCAGCCCGAGCGCCTGGCTCACTGCCTGTCCGCGCAGTACCTCCACGTCAAGAAAAGCGTGCAGCGCGTCGGCCAGCCGCCAACCCAGACTGACCCCATAGGACTGGGTGGTCTGGTCGTCCCCATCGGAGACGAGGCTGTTGGGGCCATTGTAGGGCGAGGGGAATGGATACAGGTGTTGCCGTATGAGCGTGTAGTGCAGCCCGAGCAGACGCAGCGGCTCGGCATCCGAAGTTGCGGAAGGCGGCACGACGGTTTCCTGCGCCTCTGCGGGCGGCGACAGCACTGCCAGGGCAAGACCGAGCAGCACGTGACTCAGCCACAGCGGACCCTGACGCAACGGAACAGCGCTCAACTTCCGGCGGCGCACGTCCAGCCCTGGCATGTCACTCGTTCATGAAGGGGCCGTAGCCCGCCGTCCGCCCGCAGGTAAATCGTCGAGAGATAGCCTTGCTGGGCAGACTCCGCCATCAAAATTGTTCCGGTGGGCGCTGGCCCACGACGGAACGCACGGCAACATCCGCATCGCCTTGGAGTCCAGGCGCACCGCCCACTCAACGGATCGGGGGCGGGGGGGAACTGGCCGGGGCGGAGGCGGGCTGCGCAGAACTGCCCGACACAGGGTTCGCCGGAGCGGCGTTAGGCTGGGCTGCGCTGCCCGGAGCGTTCACCGAGGCTGGGCTGCTCGGAGCGTTGGCCGGGGCTGCGCTGCCCGGAGCGTTTGCGGGCGCTGGGCTGGTCGGAGCGGCATTCGGCGGGGCTGGACTGCCCGGCGCGTTGGTTGGGGCTGGGCTAGCCGATGCCGGATTGGCCGGACCTGGGTTGGCCGGGCTAGGGGCAGCGGCCTTGACAGGTGTGGGGCTCGCCGCCGCCGGGCCAACAGGAGCGGTACCGGTCGGAGCGGGTGTGCTCGCCGGTATGGTGCCGGGCCGACCAGCCTGTGGACTGCGCGGGGCCGCTTGGCTGCGCGGAGCCACCTGGGTGCGCGCGGATGCTTGCGCCGGGCGGGGTGCAGGCGCCGGCGAACGGCTGGCGGAGGTTGGGCTAGGCCGCGCCGCGCGAGGCGCGGCAGGAGACTGGCCCGCACTGACCTGCACGGGCACGCGCGAGGTTCGGGGCGATGGTGCTGTCGCTTGGGATTGCGCCGTGCGCACGATAGGCCGTGCGGGGGTCGGCGCGGGAGCCTGCGCAGCAGGAGGGGCGGGAGTGGCAGCGACCTGTTGAGCTGGCGTGGCTGGCGCGCTTGCGGCCGGAACTTGAGCAGCGACCCCGGGTAGCTGCACCCGGCCCAAATTGGACCCCCGGACTAACAATCCCGCCTGCGGCGTCGCACCCGCTGCCGGCGCCGGCGCGCGGGCCACAGGGGCTACCGGCGGGGCTCCAGGTACGGGCACGCGGCCCAGATTGGGCCCGCGGACACCTGGCTGCTGCGCCTTCCCGGCTACGGGCGCCGACGCGCGAGCCACCGGGGCTGCCGGTGGGGCGCCTGGTACGGGAACACGGCCCAGATTGGGCCCTCGGGCGGACAATCCTGGCTGCTGCGTCTTTCCCGCTGCGGTCACCGGCGTGCGCGCCACTGGGGTTGCCGGCGGGGCACCAGGTATGGGCTCCCGTCCCAAATTCGGCGGTCCGCCGGCCATTCCCGCCTGCGACGTCGCCCCTACTGCGGTCACCGGTACGCGTGCCGTCGGCGTTGCCGGCGGAGAACCCGGCATCGTCACCCGGCCCAGAGACCGGCGTTGTTGCGCGGGTGACTGACCCGGAGCAACTGGGGTGGCGGAGGAAGTCGGGGGCGCGCCAGGCATGGGCACCCGTCCCAGATTGGACGCGCGTGCAGCGGATCCAGGTGGGGACGTCGACCCTGCGGCAGAGACCTGGGCGCGCGCTGCCGGGGCATCCGGCGGGATTCCCGGCATGGTCACGCGACCCAGCGACCGGCGCCGCTGTGAGACGGATGGGCCGGGGGTGGGCGGATCGGCGCGCGAATCCGGAGGCGCGCCCGGCACGCCCACTCGGCCCAACGAGCGTTCGCTCCGTGCCACGGAATTTCCCGCAGCGGCCACCGGAGGAGGAGATGCTGTAGCCAGTGCCATGCGGGGTGCCGCGGGCCGGGACACCGACTCGCCCGACGCCTTGGCGTTGCCGGGAGGCGCGCTGCTTGAACCGGGGCCGGAAGTCGCCGCTGCGCCCTGAAGCTCCGGTTTCCCCGCCACGATTCTGCTCGAGGCGGGCTCTGTGTTCGGGGCTTCGGCCCTGCCGGCGACAGGACTCTTGGCCGGGGTTGGACTCGCTACTGCACCGCCGGGCACTGTACCCTTGGCCGGATTCGTGCCCTGGCCTTGCACCCAGCTTGTCCCGAGCAGAATAAGGGTCGCCGTCAGGAGCGCTGTCCTGGCTGCAACGGGCCAGACCATCCGGGAGTGCTTGCAAGCCACTGGGCACCGGGGTGCTGGTGAATGCCCTCCAGGGCAGCGAATCAGCGCGACAGGAATTACCGCCCCAATCCAAGGGCTGCGGGTCCGAAGGAACCCAAGGAAGCCGTGGATATCGGGTCCCTGGCGCATGGGTCGCAGAGCCTTCTGCGAGCTATGCAGATAGTGTGACACAGGCGGGGGGGAGCGGGAAATGACCTGTGGTACAGTTCCGGCACAACTGCGGTTTTGGCCGGGACACGAACCACGCAAGCTCGGGTCGGCGCTGCCTGCCGCACACGCCGCAAGTGGCCCGGTCCGATTTCGGCTTTGTCAAATCGTTGCTTGCACAGAGCGGATTGGCGTCGTGACTCAGCCTGCGTCCACTCCTGCTGGATAATCGCAATGCCCGAGCTGTTGAAGCTTCCCGCCGCGTGCTGGTTGGCCGAGGCCGAGGCCGGGGCATTGCTGCTTACGGCGACTGGCCACTTGCAGCGTCACCTGCACGAGACCTACGCCCGGCACCGGGCAGAGCAGGGCCTGGTGGCGTGGGACACGCCCGCGATCCTGACCTGGCACGCCTGGCTGGAGCGGATGTGGCAGGAGCGCCTGTTGGCGGGAGCAGACGGTGCAGAACCCACCGTGCTCCTGCACGCGGCACAGAGCACCACCCTGTGGCAGCAGGTGCTCACGGCCGACGTGCGCACGCGCGACCTGCTGCACTTGGGGGGCCTAGCGCGACAGGCGGAAGCGGCGTGGACGCTGCTGCACGCGTGGGACCTCGGCGCGGCGGTGGCGGGGGCGCGGGGCGGCCGCCCGGAGGAGACGCATTTTGCCGCATGGGCGCGCAGCTATGGAGAGCAGACGGAGCGGCGCGGCTGGTGCGACGGGGCGCGCTTGCCCGGGCATGTGGCCCGCTGGATCGCGGGAGGCGCGCTGCCCGTGCCGGGGCGCATCCTGCTCGCTGGCTTCGACGCATTCGACCCGGCCCAGGGTCGCGTGCTGGAGGCGCTCGCCCTGCGGGGAAGCGTGTGCGTGGAGTTGGAACCGCCCGCCTGCGGAGCCAGTGGAACGGACGGCACCCTGCAGCGCGTGGCTTGCGTGGATGCGGAGGCGGAGGTCGAGGCGGCGGCCCGCTGGGCGCGGGCGCAACTCGATGCCGGAGCTACGACGGTGGGAATCGTGGTGCAAGGGCTGGAGGGGCGAGCCGGCCAGGTTGAGCGCGTCTTCCGCGATCTGTTGGCGCCCGATGCCGCCCTGCCGGGCGCGGACGAGCGGTCGCTGCCCTACCATCTCTCCCTCGGCCCGGCCCTGGCCGATGTGCCCCTGGTGCGTGGGGCGCTCCGGCTGCTGCGGCTTGTCGGTCCGGCAATGGCACTCGAACCGCTGGAGGCTGCGCTGCTAGTGCCCTACCTGGGCGGCGCCGCGGCGGAGCGGGAGCGGCGCGGGCTGCTGGTGACACGACTGCGGAAGCTGGGCGATCCTGCGGTCACGCTGGACACGGTGACTCGCCAAGCGGCGCAGAGCTGCCCGGAACTGGCGCGGCACCTGGGCGCGGCCATGCAACTGCTGGCGCGGTTGCCGGCCCGGCAGTCCTATGCTGCCTGGGCCCAGGCCTGCACTGACCTGCTGCGTGCGCTGGGCTGGCCGGGCCACGGCGAGGGCGGGCGCACACTGTCGTCGGTGGAATTCCTAGCCTACGAGCGCTGGCGGGACTTGCTGGACGAATTGTGCGGACTGGACCTGGTGTTGCCTCCTACCGAGCGCGGGGAGGCGCTGACGCGCTTGCACGAATTGGCGACCGGCACGCCCTTTCTGCCGCCCTCCGATCCGGCGCCCGTGCAGATCTTGGGGCATTTGGAGGCGGCGGGCCTGGCCTTCGATCGGTTGTGGGTGCTGGGCATGGATGACGCAGATTGGCCGCGTCCGCCTCAGCCCAATCCCCTGCTGCCCCTGGCGGTGCAGCGCGCCCGCGGCCTGCCCCGCGCTTCCGCCGAACGGGAGCTGCGCTTTGCCGAGCGGGTGACGGCGCGCCTGCAGGGTGCCGCCCCGCGCGTCGTGATGTCACACGCGGAGCAGCAAGGCGCGGCTCGGCTTGGCCCCAGCCCGCTCATCGCCGCGCTGCCCCTCGTATCGCTGGAGTCGCCAGGCATGCCCACGCAGCAGCGCCTGGCCGACCAATTGCGGCAGCACCTGCTGGCGAACCGCTGCAGCGAGCCGCGAGGGAACGAACCGCTGCGCGCCCTGCCCTCGGGCACGGCCCAGCATTCGGGCACAAGCATCTTCTCCGACATGGCGGCCTGTCCATTCAGGGCCCAGGCGCGCCACCGCCTCGGCGCGGAAGACGCCCCCCTGCCCGAGCCGGGCCTGAGTCCCGCCGATCACGGCAGCCTGCTGCACGCTGTGCTGCAGCGGGTCTGGAGGTCCCTCGGCAACCAGGCTGCCCTGCAAGCGCAATCCGAGTCCGCTCTCACCGCTCAGCTCAAGGAGGCGATAAAGTCTGCGCTCAACGAGTTCCGCAGCGGCCACGGACGCGTCACGCCGGCCCTGGCGCAATTGGAGTCGGAGCGCCTGGAGCGCTTGGCGCGCGCGCTGCTGGAACTGGAACGCACGCAGCGCTCCCCATTCGCGGTGACGGCGTCCGAGCAGGCCGTGGAGACGACGGTGGGCGGATTGCAGGTGCGGCTGCGCATGGACCGGGTGGACACCCTCGCCGGTGGCGGCCGCGTGCTGCTCGATTACAAGAGCGGCCAAGCCTATCCCAAGCAATGGCTAGGCGAACGGCCTGAGGCGCCCCAGCTTCCCCTGTACGCCATCGCCCATCCCGCTCCGCCCGTGGCCCTCGCATTCGTGCGCGTGCACAGCGACGAGGTGGGTTTTGCAGGCGTGGCCGCCCGGGACGTGGGCATTCCCGGCGTGCTGGCCTGCCAAGACTGGAAAGCGGGGCAGAAGGCACTTGCGGAGCCGGGTACTGCGGGCTCCCGGCAACTGGATAATAGGCCGACGAAGGCCCAGTGCACCGGTACCGGCGCGAGCGGCGCAACGATAACATGGGACGACTTGCTTGCCCGCTGGCGGCAGGTATTGGGGTCATTGGGCGAGCGCTTCCGCGCGGGTCAGGCGGCGGTGGACCCGCAGAAATCAGCCTGCGAGTATTGCCCGCTGCCGGCCCTCTGCCGCATTGACGAGCAGGGCTCCCTTGCGCGTGCGGACGAGGGCGCGGCTGACGGCGACATCCCGGAGCAGGAGGGCGGCGATGACGCTTGACGGCAACCCTTTCTTGGCAACGCAAGCCGGAGACGACGCGCCGATTCGCGCCGCGGCGCTCGATCCCCGCGGAAGCTTCATCGTGCGGGCGCCCGCCGGATCGGGCAAGACCGCGCTGCTCATCCAGCGTCTGCTGCGCCTGCTGGCCGAAGTGGATGCGCCGGAGGAAATCGTCGCTATCACTTTCACCCGCAAGGCGGCAGCCGAGATGCGGGAACGGCTGTTGGGGGCGCTGCGGCTGGGTACGGAGGAAGCTACACCGGACAAGCCTTTGGAGCGGGAACTGTGGACGCTAGCGCGTGCGGCGCTCGCCCATGCAGCGCAGCGCGGCTGGTCAGTGTTGCGCCATCCCAACCGGCTCCGCATCCAGACCTTCGACGCCTTCTGCCACGCCCTGGCACGCCAACATCCGTGGCGCTCGGGCCTGGGCGGCCCGCTGCAGCTGACCGAGGACCCGGAACCGCTGTACCGCAACGCGGCGCGCGCCACACTGGCCCTGCTGGACTCGCGCGAACCGGAAGCGGCCGCGGCGGCGCATCTGCTGCGGCTCCGGGACGTGCGCGTGGAGCAGGTGGAGGACTTGCTTGTGCAGATGCTGGCCCGGCGCGATCAGTGGCTGCGGCACTTGCCTCCGCAGGAGCGGGGCGCGGCGGCGCATGGATGGGCGCCAGGCAGCGCAGAGGCAGCGGGCTTACGGGCCGCACTCGAAGCGGCGCTGGCGCGGATTGTCACGGAGGCCCTGACGGATCTGCGCGCGGAAGCCGAGGCCGTGGCGCGGGTTCTCTCTGCCGGCGACACCGGAGGCGCGGGGATGCTGGCCAGGCACTGCGCGCGGTTGGCCCGCCACGCTGTGGCCAGGACGGAATCCGGCCTCGCCCTGGCCCTCGCACCGGCTGCGAATCTGACGGATCTGCCGGGTAGCGCCCCCGGAGACGCACTCGCTTGGCGGGCACTGGCGACACTCCTGCTGACCCAGCAGGGAACCTGGCGCAAGCCGCGCGGGATCAACGCGCGCCTGGGCTTCCCGACGGGCATGGTGGGCACGCCGGAGGGGGACTTGAAGGCGGATATGCAGGAACTGCTCGTGGCCCTTGAGGGGCACGAGCGGCTGCGCGGGTGTCTGGCCGGGTTGGAGCACCTGCCCAGCCCCGCCTACACGGACGCCCAATGGGAAACGCTGGGGGCGTTGGCGGCGCTGTTGCGGCGGGCGGCGGCACTCCTGCGCCAAAGCTTCAGCGCGGCGGGCGTGGTGGACTTCGTCGAGATGGCGCGGGCGGCCGAGCATGTGGCGGCGGCATGGAATGTGCCGCCTGCCGGAGCGAGGGAGAACAGGGGAACGGATGAGGACGGGCCCGAAGGGCCGGGAATCCGGCACCTTCTCGTTGACGAATTCCAGGATTCCTCCCACGCTCAGTTCCGCCTGCTGATGCTGCTCACCCGGCGCTGGCAGGCCGGGGACGGGCGCTCGCTATTCCTCGTCGGCGATCCGATGCAGTCCATCTACCGCTTCCGTGAAGCGGACGTGGGCCTGTTCCTGCAGGCGGAGCTGCGCGGCATCGGCGGCGTCCACCTAGAGCCGTTGCGGCTAGAGCGCAATTTCCGGGCGCGGCCGGGTATCGTTGCCCAAACCAACCGCACGTTCGCCGCCGTTTTTCCCGTTGAGGCGGACGCTCTGCGCGGCGCCGTGACGTACGCGCCCTCCCGCGCCGCACTTACCGAGCCGCGGGCAGGGGAAGGCCCCTCCGCCGCGGCGGTTCAACTGCATCCGGTCATCGTGGCGGCGAACGCCGGCGGCCGCGAAGGCGAGGAGCGGGAAGCGGCGCTGGTCGCCGATCTGGCGCGTGCGGCGCTGGCCGAACAGATGTCCGCGCGAGGTTCGGTCGCGATCCTGGTGCAGGCACGTACGCACCTGCAAGCGATCTTGCCTGCGCTCGCGAGGGCCGGCGTGCCGCTGCAAGCGGTAGCGCTCGATCCCCTGGACCGCCGCCCGGCGGTGCTCGATCTGCTGTCCCTCACGCGGGCGCTGCTCTATCCGGGAGACCGCATCGCCTGGCTGGCAGTGCTGCACGCGCCCTGGTGCGGACTTGGGCTGGCCGACCTGGAAGCCCTTACGCTCGCGACGGCGGAGCGCACCCTGTGGGAGGCGCTGGACTCGACAGAGGCCGATCGGGCCGGAGCGACCGCCCCGGCGGAACGTCTCGCGTCCGGCGCGGCAGTGCCAGGTCCCGATTCCATCAGCGCTGCAGGACGCCGACGGATCGTTCGGCTGCGCACGGCGTTGGCACCTGCAGTGGCGGAATTGGGACGCGTGCCCCTGCGTCGCACGGTGGAGGGGGCATGGCTGGCGCTGGGTGGGCCGGCATGCATGGCTGCGGCGGACAAGGCCGACGTGCGCGCCTTCTTCGACGTGCTGGACGGACTGGAGGCAGAGGGCGCAGTGCCGAGCCCGGAGGAGCTAGGGCGGCGGTTGGCGCGGCTGCGCTCTGTGCCCGCGCCGGCGGCGGGACCGCTGGTGCAGGTAATGACCATTCACGAAGCGAAGGGGCTCGAGTTCGACACGGTAATCCTGCCCGGCCTGCACCGGGCGACGGGGCGGGATACGCGTCCGCTGCTGCGCTGGCTGGAGCGTCCCACCGCACAGGGAAGCGACCTGGTGTTGGCTCCGATTCCCTCTCTGTGGACGCCTCCAGGGGCTCCCTCGTCTCAGGCAGGAGCGCATGAAGACCCGATCCAGCGCTACCTGGACAACGTGGAGCAGTCGCGCGCCGAGCATGAGCGGCGGCGGCTCCTGTACGTCGCGTACACGCGGGCCAAGGAGCGGCTGCACCTGCTGGGCGTTGCCTATTACGATGGCGGGAGGGTAAAGGCGCCGCGCGCGGGGACATTGCTCGCGGCGCTGTGGCCTGCCGTGGAGGCGGAATTTGCCGTGGCTCCCCGCTCGGCACCTGAAGCTCAGCGCCGCACCGCTGCTGCGGCGGCGCCCCTTGCGCAGGCCGCTCGCATGGGCAGCGACGCTCCTCAGGGGGAGAGTGGTTCCCTGGCGGGGAGGCGGCTCACGGCAGACTGGCGCCTGCCCGAACTGGCACTTCGCGCAGCCTCTCAGGGGCCGCAGCCTGGGGAAGCACCCGCCGCCGAACCGGTGGTGTTTGACTGGGCCGGACCGCAGGCGCGGCTGGTGGGCACCGTGGTGCATGCGTTCTTGCAGCGCATCGCCCAAGAGACCCTCGAGGCCTGGGACGGCGCGGCCTTACAGGGCCGGCGGGAGACGGTGCGGCGGCTATTGATCCGGGCGGGTCTGGTCGGGCCGGAGCTGGGAGCGGCGACAGAGCGGGTACTGCAGGCGTTGAGCCAGGCGCTTGCGGACCCGCGCGGACGTTGGGTGCTGGGTCCGCAAGGCGAGGCACGCGCCGAGTGGGAATTGACGGTCCGGGTGGACGGACGCACGCGTCGCATCGCGCCGGACCGCACATTCGTAGCCGCGGACGGCGCGCATTGGATCGTAGACTACAAGACCGGCTCCCACGCGGGCGGCAACCTCGAAGAATTCCTGGACAGGGAGCGCGAGCGTTATCGGCCACAGCTCGAGCGCTACGCGCGCGCCCTGCGCGCCCTTGACGCGCGCAGAGCCATTCGCTGCGGGCTGTATTTTCCGCTTGCCTGCGCCGCGGACGGCACGGGGGGATGGCGGGAATGGGAGTTTCGCCCCTGACGAATCCGGCTCTGTTGCACATCGTCAACCATGGTTCCTCCTCGCCCGCAGGCTTCCCCTTCCAGCATCCTGATCCCGGCACTATCGCAGCCGCCCCTCTGACGGAGTGAACAGGGCAATCCTGTTGACCTGTCTCAACTGTAGGAATCAGAGCGCTTTCGCCTCGCATTGCACGCATTGCTTTTTCCGCAAATTTAGCTCTTTCGCCGCGCGGACCCTTGCCAGACGGCCATTTTCGGCGACAATGGTAGGAGAGGATGTGAGGCAATGCAGGATCCAGGTGGATCTCTTCGATTGGCAGTCGCCGGCTCGTCCAGCCGCCTGAAGCTTCAGTTTGGGGGAGACGCGCAGCGGACGAATCACGGCGCAAGCGGTCTGCGCCGATGGCCTACAGGGGACGAGCTTCCGGCTGGGGGGAGAGCAAGACGCGTGAGGGCAGAGCGGAAGCACTTAGGGACTATGGAATTGGACGGTTTTACTCCACGGGTGCAATGTGTTGTGAAAAACGAAGAAACGAACCCACCGCCGAACAGGGGAAATGCTGCGACGTTGAACCGCAGAAGGCAGACCTTCCAGCCGGACACTGGATTGAGCTTGCTTGTGTCCAAGCAAGGGCAGTGAAGGGCGGGATGGAAACGAGAGGCACGAGGAAACAGGGCGACTTGCAAATTGGAGCCAATGCACCCGCTCAGAGCCGCTGGGGAACGATCCGCGGCGCAGATTTTGCCCACAGCCGCGGCGCGGTGGCCAGCCCGATTCCGCCCAGGATCAGTGCGATGGCTGGCGCGTGGTACAGGTGCAGCCGCTCGCCCACCAACCCCACGCCGAGCAGCAGGGAGAATAGAGGCAGCAAGTGCACGAACGGTGCGGCGCGGTTGGGTCCGATGCGATGGGTGGCCTCGTTCCAGAATAGGTTCGCCAGCGCGGCGGCAAACACACCAAGATACGTCACGCCGACGGCCACTTTCCAGTTCCAGACGACCGGATGGCCCCACACGCCTTCCGCCGCGATCACTGGGAGCAGTTCAATCACGGTGTAGATCGTGATCGCTTCCAGCAGCGCCAGGGGCGACAGCTCTGCCGGACGGCGCCGCAGCAGCACGGCGTACAGGCTCCACATCACTACCGCGGCCAGGACGAGCAGATCGCCCGGATTGAACGACAGGTCCAGCAAAACGCCCAGGTTGCCCCGACACAGGATCACCAGCACGCCCAGGAACGAGGAAGTCATTCCGGCGGCTAGGCGCTTGCCGACCCGGTCGCGGAAGAGCAGCCAGGACAAGGCCATGATGCAGACGGGCATGATGGACTGGATCAGGCCGTTATTGCTGACCGTCGTCCAGTGCAGCGACCAGTAGAGCAACGTATGAAATCCTGCGGCGCCGGTGAAGCCGAGCAGGGCGAGCAGCCTCCAGTGGCGCAGCAGCACCGCGCGTTTGGCCAGCAGTTCGCGCGCAGTCAGTGGCGCGAGCAGCACGAGCGAAACCATCCAGCGCCCGAAGTTGATCGCCTCGGGGGACATGACGTCCTTGAGCCAGTTCGCCACAACCGAACTGCCCGACCAGAACAGCATGGTCAGCGTCAGCAGCAGATAGGGCGCGAGCGGTCGACGCGGCGCGGGGGAGTCGGTCATGTGGGTGGTGATGTGAGGAAACGGCGCCCTCGGCGGCAGAAAGCCGCGCGCCATGCGCTCCGCGATCTGCGCACCCCCCCTCTCCTCACGCGCGGCACTGGTTGCGGCCCGAGCCGGAGGATATGCGAGGAGGGAGGACTGACGCGGATGCCTGTCAGTCGAGCGGGTCGTAAGGGAACATTTCCGCCGAAACGCCCACGGGCGTGAAGTGGGGCGCAAGTGCCTTGATCGCGGTCTCGCCGATCTGCTCGGGCGTCCAACCGCCCTGACGGTGCACCGAGCGCAGGGGCCGGGGCACGCTGAATATCATGATCTCGCCGGCGCGCACGCCGAAGACCTGCCCGGTGACGTCTTTCGCCGCGTCGCTGGCCAGCCAGACGCACATGGGCGCGATATCCTCCGCGCGCATCTTCTTGGTGCGCTCGATCCGCGCGCGCGAAGCGTCGTCGGTGACCGGGATGCTGGCGGTCATGCGCGTGTAGGCGAAGGGGGAGATGGCGTTGGCGGTGATGTTGTACTTGCGGCACTCCAGCGCCAGGATCCGCGTGAACGCGACGATGCCGAGCTTGGCAGTGCCGTAGTTGGTCTGGCCGAAGTTTCCGATCAGGCCGGAGGTGGAGGTGAAATTGATGAACCGGCCAAAGTTCTGCTCGCGGAACTGATTGATGGCCGCGCGGCACATGTTGAAATGTCCGCCCAGGTGCACATCCATCACCGCCTTCCAGTCGTCCGGCGACATCTTGTGCAGCATCCGGTCGCGCAGGATGCCGGCGGTATTCACGATGATGTCGAGCCGCCCGAAGGTCTTGATCGCCTGATTCACCATGTTGGTCGCACCCTCGAAGCTCGCGACCGAATCGGTATTGGCGAAAGCCTCGCCACCCGCCTTCTTGATGTCGGCGGCGGTTTCGGCGGCTGGGCCAGTATCCTGGCCCTGGCCTTCTGTGCTGACACCCAAGTCGTTGACGATGACCTTGGCCCCATTGGCTGCCATGAGCATGACGACGGCGCGGCCGATGCCGCGGCCCGATCCTGTCACGATCGCTACCTTGCCGTGAAGCATGAGGGTGTCTCCCATCCTGATCAGGCGTGAAATCTGGCGGAACGAGCCGCAGGGCGGCACTGCGGCCGCGAAGCCGTATGCGTATTGCGGTCCCGGACCGCGTGCCGGGCCCATCCGGACTTGCACTTGTCTAGCGGATTCGGTGGGCGATGAAAAGGCCGACGCCACGCGGCAAGCGGGCTGCAGGAAGGAGAACGGCGCGGGGCCGAATCCGGGCCGCCAGGTTTGGCCGTGAACGCAACGTGCGGGGGGAGACATGAGTGCAGAAGCGCTAATGCACGTAGTCGGTGTGCTCCTGGGCGGGCTGGGGGGCGGACTGCTGCGACTGCTGCCCGAACTCTTGTCCTTGTGGAATGCCTACCAGAAGCGCAGGCAGGACGCGGCGGACAAAGCCCACGAGCTGGAGGTGATGAAGCTCCAGATCGAGGCGCAGAAAATGGCGGGCGCGCTGCGCCTGGAGGAGATACAGGCCGAAGGCGCCATGGACGCGGTACTGGCCCAGATCCGGGGCACGCTCGCGCTCGCGCAGCCCACGGGCCACCGCGGCGTGGACGTGCTTAACGCCTCCGTGCGGCCGGTGGTGACATACTGGTTCTTCGGCCTATACGCGGCGGTGAAGACAGCCGGGCTTTACGCCGCCATCGCCGCGGTCGCGCCGCCGACGGCCGACGCGGTCACCAGGGCCCTCGAACGAACCTGGCTCGCGGAGGACAGCGCGACTCTCTTCGGCATTCTCTCCTTCTGGTTCCTCGGCCGCGTGATCGACAAGCGGGCGGGGAGATAGCTATGGCGAGGCACATCGGCAGGGCCGGCCTCGACCTGATCCGAAGCTTCGAGCAGTTCAGGCCCAATCCATATCGGGATGCCGTCGGCATCTGGACGATCGGATTCGGGGCGATCCGCGGACTCGACGGTCAGCCGGTGGCGCCCACGACTCCGCGCCTGAGTCCTGCTGAGGCCGATGCGCTCCTGGAGCGCGACGCGGGCCGCGCCACAGGGGCAGTTAACCGGCTCATCGTCGCACCTTCGGCGCAGGCCGCGTTCGACGCGCTGTGCTCCTTCACGTTCAACCTGGGTGCGGGCGCACTCCAGCGCAGCACGCTGCGCCAGACCATCAACCGCTGCGAGGCAGCGGAGGAGGAGTTGTGGGTGCGCTGGGACATGGCCGGGGGGAAGCACTTGCCGGGGCTCAGGCGGCGGCGGATCGCCGAATGGAGCCTGTATGCTGACAACGCGGTCTGGCAGGCCGCCGCTCCTTCCGCTCCGCACCGATCCGGCAGCGGACAGGCTGACGCTCGCGCTGCCAGTCCTCTGCGCGGAGAACACCATCATGAAGTTACATTCGCGAGCTAGAAGAGCCCGGGGGCATGGCTAGGGCTCCTGGGCATCCAGGTGCGTGGCGACAAAAATCCAGAGCGGGCCCCCGAGCAGGGCCAGCAGGAATCCTCTCACAATGCCCTCGCGTCGCCGACTCAGGGCCGTGACGAGAGCCCCAAAAACCCACACCGCCACGAAGACCCAAGGTGGCAAGACGTAGAAGACGGTGCTGTAGACCGCAAACACGACGATCAGCGCGACTCCGGTCAACCAGAGGTTCGGCTTGCGCCGCTTCAGACTGTCGACCGGGACGGACGTTGCAGCGGGATTCGGCGCTTGCGCGGGCCGCGCGTCGGGCACCTGCCGCGTCGAACTGGGCCGCGACAGCTCATGAATGGCCCATGCCGCGAGCACCATCAAGACGAGGACTCCAGCGCCCACTTCCCAGGAATTGGCGATGGCTGCCAGGGGAAGAACGATGATCATGGTTGCCCCCCGCACGACGTGCACTCCACTACATGTGGCCGGCGCTCTTGGCCCGTTCGAGGACGGGCTGCGTCTCCCCGACGCCGCCTGCCGCAAGGTACAACAGCTACGGCAATCGATGGGCCACACCTGAGGTGCGGTCCACGGCTACCCGTGCGCTCCCTTGTATCATGAATCGGCAGCATGATTGTGTATCATTATTCCCCCGTACAAGTGCACCCGAAAAGAAGTTGCATGAAGCGATGCGCCCCTCGGAGGTGCGAGCCAATCGGTCAATTCCGAGTGATCTGCGCGACGCCCGAGGCCACGGCATGGCGACCTCGGTCGCGCCTGTCCCACGAACATCGCGCGAGGGGCCGGATCAGGGTCAACCGGAAACCGCTATCCATCCAGGGAGATGCGCCCCCGCATATCCTTTTGCCCACGCCACGCCTTGGGTGCCCGGGTTGGAAACGCAAGCGAAAAGACTTCATTCTCCAGGGTCAGGTTTGGACTGTAGAATGGGTCACTCAGGAGGACTTCCTTCCAGCGCTGTTTCAAGTATTGGGACTCGCGGAGAAAACGGGGCCGAGTCTTCCGTGTCTGGTCGGAGCCGCGGGACGCGGACTCGTGATGATAGAGTTCAGCGTACGGGGTCATGACGATGCGATAGCCTCGTTCACGGGCTCTGATGCAGAAATCCACGTCGTTGAATGCAATCGCGAGATTGACCTCATCGAATTCTCCAATCTCATAGAATATTTCCCTGCGAAAAAGCATGCAAGCGCCGGTCACCGCCGAACAATCATGGAGCAGTTTTGCGCGGCCAAAATAGCCCGCGGAAACCCGGCTGCCCCCCTTGAAGGCGTGGCCCGCAATTCCACCGATCCCCAGGATTACCCCTGCATGCTGGATCGTGTCATCCGGATAGTACAGCTTCGCACCAACCACTCCCACTTCCGGCCGCACGGAATGGCTCACCATTTCGCGAAGCCATCCCGCTTCGATGACTTCGATATCGTCGTTGACTAGACCCACTATGGCGCCACGTGCCTGCTGGATCGCGAAATTGTTGATCCGGGAGAAATTCCACGGGAAGTTGAATGGGATGACTCGAACCTTCGGTTGCTCGCGCAATACCTCCAGATAGCGCAAGGCCTCGGGCAGACTCGTATTGTTGGCGACTACGATGATTTCCAGATTCGGATAGTCTGTCCCGTGCAGGAGCCCGTTGATGCACTTCCGCAGCAACTGCGTAGCGTCCTTGGTCGGGATGATGAGCGTTACGAGGGGTTCTGGAGCGGGTACAGGGCGGATCACCCGGTGAAAGTCATCCAGTTCGGGCGCCGGCACGACTTGGACCGATTCACCCAAGCGCGCAAAGTGCTCCGCAATGGCCTGGCGTGCGGCTCTCACTGACCGAGCGCGGAACTTGGTGGAAAACGTGGTCGGCGTCTCCTGTATCCGCCAATGATACAGGATATGGGGGATATGGCGGATCTCAGACGCATCGAGGTGCTCGATGAGGTGGAGCAGAAGATCGTAGTCCTGGCTGCCATCCAACCCGGTTCTCAATCCGCCCACCCGCTCGACAAGGTCGCGCCGGCACACGGTCAGATGATTCAGGTAGTTCTGGGAACAGAATAGGTCGGGATTCCAATCCGTCTTGAAGTAGGGATCCGAGCGCCCTCCGTCCGGATAGATGTGGTCCTCGTCGGAGTAGATGATTCCCGCATCGGGATGGCTGTTGATCTCCTCGGCAACCAGGTACAGGGCGTGTTCGGTGAGCTCGTCGTCGTGGTCCAGGAAGGCCACGTGGCTGCCGCTGGCCATTGTCAGGGCGCTATTCGTATTTTCGGCGATCCCGCCGTTTTCCTTTCTCCAGATGATCTTGATCCGCCGGTCCTCCTGTTGGAACCGCTCCAAGAGCGGCTTTACCCATGGAGCCGTGGAGGCATCGTCGGCGATGCACAGCTCCCAGTTCTCGTAAAATTGGCCGAGCACCGATCGAATGGAACCTTCGAGAAACGGCTCCGCGGTATTCCACACGGGCAGCACGACGGAGATCAGCGGCTTGGAATCCATCCCCGCGATGCGGGCGCGTATGTTCTGCTGGTCCACGGCGTCCAGCGAGTCGTTCAAGATGCGCCAAATCTCATATGGATTGAGATCTCCGCTTACCAGGCGCGGGAGAATTTTCTCTCTCTCCGCGACGTTCGAAAAGCGTTCATGCGGAATGAAGCCGCGCTCCCATCCCCAGGTCAGGAAGTGGATGAGAGGATTCCTCCCGGCCGCAATTCGCTCGGCTTCCGGAAGCTGGGCCAAATAGTATTTCGTGTCGAAGAAGGGATGGGGATCCTGACCTTGCTGCGCACCGTGCAGCATGTAATGGGCGAGAGGAAGCATCGATTTCTTGGAATCGTCCCAATTTCTCGTCAGGTAATACGACGTGTCGAACATGGGATGGAAAATTCGCCCTTCTGCCGCTCCATGCAGGATGTAGTGAGCGAACGGATCGACCGCGGTCCGTTTCACGTCGGGATACATACGCAGATAGAAGGCGCCATCGAAGAGTGGATGAGGATTGCGCCCGCGGAATCTGCCCTCCCAGACGTAGTCGAAGAGCGGCGGCGTCCACCGTTTCCTCGCATCCGGGTAGCGGCGCAGATAGAAGTCCTTATCGAACAGACCGCTGGAATGAATGGTATGAATCGCCCTCAGCGCACGGATGATCCGGCGCAACACAGTGAGCAAATGCGGAATTCGGGGATTTCGGCCGGGCCGCTGCAGGTCTGGAGAACTGTCCATCATCAAGCTGAATTCCTCCGCGGGCAATTGCGGCAGGTGCGGCCGGGCAGCGGATAACCGGCCCGTCCTCATGCTGCATGGGTTTAGCACCGGCTCGCGCCGGACGATGTCCTCCCCAAAATTTCTGCCGGGCAGCCAGCCGTTGTACCATGGTTGGCCCGGGCATATGCATCCGATTATCCCTCCGACTCTTTCTGCCATGCCGGGGGCCTGGACTCGGCTTCCCCCCTCGCCGGGAAGGGAGGCCAATGGTAGCCTTCCCCACGCCTTGGGCGGCAAGCTATTCGATCTTCGCGAAGGGGCACTCCCTGCATCCTGTCGCGTCGCCACGCCGGATGCGCCCACGGCCGACCGCTTCCTCTTCCGCTCCCCGGGTGCCTATGCCTGAAATGCCGCGTGCAGCGCCGCCCCAAGCCCCGCTTCGCTCGCCGTCCGATCTGCCACCCACAACTGCTGCACGGCCTGACCGGAACTACGGCCCGAGTCCCAAGCCGGGCGCCACGCGCGAGCGTATCGACGTGCGTCGCATCGGCCTGCGCAGCCACTTCTGGGAGGACATGTACCACCTGATGTTGGTGACGGCGTGGTGGAAGATCCTGCTGCTGTTCCTTGCCGTGTTTGTGGGTCTGAACCTCGCCTTCGGCCTGGCCTTCGAGCTGACCGGGGGAGTGCAAGGCGCCACGAGTTTCTGGGAGTTGTTCTTCTTCAGCGTGCAGACCTTCTCGACCATCGGCTACGGTTCGATGGCGCCGGTCAGCTTTGCGGCAGAGGCGGTGACCACCTTCGAGGCGTTCGTCGGCGTGCTGGTCAATGCCTTCGCCGCGGGCATCGTCGTGATCAAGTTCGCCCGGCCCACCGCTCGTGTCATGTTCTCCCGCGTGATGGTGCTGACCAGGTTCGACGGCGTGCCGACCCTGATGGTGCGGATGGCCAACTCGCGGCAGAACCAGGTGTTCGACGCGCAGGTGGCGATGTTCCTGCTGCGGGACGTGCGGACAGCGGAGGGCTTCGCCTTGCGGCGGCTGTACGACCTGCCGCTGGCGCGCCAGCAGACTCCGTTTTTCACTCTCACTCTGACCGCCATGCACCCCGTGGACGAGCGCAGCCCGCTCCACGGCCTGACGCGCGAGGAGCTCATAGCGATGCGCGCCCAGATCATCGTCACGATCCAGGGCGTGGACGAGTCGTTCATGACCCAGGTGCACGCACGGCGCTACTATCAGGTCGCCGACATCGTGTGGAATGCACACTTTGCCGACGTGTTGGGCATGGGGCAGGACGGGCGGGTGGTGGTGGACTATCGCCGCTTCCACGACGTGGTGCGTCCCGAAGATCCGGCGGCCCAGGGCTAGCAGTATGGGCGTCCAGAGCATTCACACGCGCTCCGCTGGACAGCGCCCCTCGCGCTCGGCTACGGATGGACCACAGTTGGGGCCGGAACACGGCCCTCCGAACGGGCGCTCGCCCGCTCGGATAGGGGCGGCGCTGGTCCAGGTCCGCCAACCAACCGGATCACTTGCAAGGGGAAACTATGATCACCCGATTGCTGCGCCTCGCCTGCCTCGCGTCCGCGCTGATGCTGGGCCTGGGCGAACTCGGAGTGACCCACGCGGCGACGCTGCGCTGGGCCAACACCGGGGACTCGCTCGCCATGGACCCGTACAACGCGAACGAATCATTCACGCTGGGCTTTACGTCCAACATGTATGACGGCCTCGTCACGCGGGGCAAAGACTTGAAGATCGGTCCTGGACTGGCCACCTCCTGGAAGCGCAACAATCCGAACACCTGGGAGTTCCAGTTGCGCAAGGGCGTCAAGTTCCACGACGGCACGGACTTCACCGCGGACGATGTGGTGTTTTCCTGGCAACGGGCCACCTCGGCCGGCTCGGACATGAAGGGCTATTTCGTCACCGTCAAGTCCGTCGAGGCGCTGGATCCTCATACCGTCGTCATCCGCACCAAGGAGCCCAACCCGATTCTGCTCGCCGACCTGTCGTTCTGGTGGATCATGAGCAAGGCGTGGTGCGAGAAGAACAACGCCGTGGGCGTCACCGACATCCGCAAGAACATCGAGAACTACGCCACGCGGCACGCCAACGGAACCGGCGCGTTCGAGCTGGTATCCCGCGAGGTGGATGTGCGCACTGTGCTGAAGAAGAACCCGCACTGGTGGGGTTGGGCGGCGGGGATCGGCCATTCGAACGTGGACGAGATCGTCTTCACGCCTATCAAGCAGGACGGCACGCGCGTGGCGGCCCTGCTCTCGGGGAGCGTGGACATGCTCTACGAACTGCCGATGCAGGACCTTGAGCGCGTGAAGGCCGCAGGCGACAGCGTGTTCCAACAGCCCGAGACTCGCACCATTTTCCTCGGGATGGACCAGGCGCGCCCGGAACTGCTGGAGTCCAGCGTAAAGGGCAAGAACCCGTTCAAGGACAAGCGCGTCCGGCTCGCTCTGTACAAGGCGATTGACGAGGACCTGATCGTCAAGCAGATCATGCGCGGCGCGGCCACGGTGGCGAACGGCTTCCTGGTGAAGGAGGCGGCCGGCTACGACCCGAACTTCAAGCGCCTGGGCTACAACCCGGAGGAAGCGAAGAAACTGTTGGCCGAAGCGGGCTATCCCAACGGCTTCGAGGTCGGGTTCGACTGTCCGAATGACCGCTACGTGAACGATGCGCAGATCTGCCAGGCCATCGTCGCCATGTGGGCGAGGGTCGGAATCAAGGCCAACTTGCTGGCCCAGACCAAGTCGCTCTACTTCAACAAGATCCTCAAGCGGGACACCTCGTTGTATATGCTGGGCTGGGCACCGGCGACCGTGGACGGACAGAACGTGCTGGAGAACCTGCTGATGACCCCGACCGGCGACGTGGGCCGGTTCAATCTGGGCAGCTATAGCAACCCGGAGCTGGACGCGATCGCCAATCAGACGCGCAGCGAGCTCGACTCGGAGAAGCGCACCAAGATGCTGCAAAAGGCGCTCGACCTGGCCCACGCGGACGCCGGCACCATTCCCCTGCACTACCAGCAGGTGATCTGGGCCGCGCGCTCGAATGTGGACCTGGCGCAGCGCGCGGACAACATCTTCGTTTGGGCGTGGGTCACGGTGAAGTAGGGGGTACGCAAACTCCGGCCCCTTCCCGCTGGCCATGGGAAGGGGCCGTCACGGTGCGATTCCCGCTGTCGGACCAACAATCACCGCCGGTTAGCCGAATGTGATCGCACCCAAGTGCGGTCGGCTTGGCGATGCGCACAAAACCAACACAGTCGGTGTGGTGTCCCGTCAGCCTCGAGCGAGACCGCCCGGCCGTCGCGGAACCCCCTATCCGATCGTCTTCTTGAGGAACTCCGCCGTGCGCTCCCAGGCATGCTTGGCGCTTTCCGGGTGGTAGCTGGCGCGCTGATCGCAGTGGAAGCCGTGGTCGGCACCCTTGTACACGAATACCTTGGTGTCGGGCTTGCTCTTCATGGCCTCGCGAATCTTATCCACATCGGTGAGCGGGATGCCTTTGTCGAGTTCGCCGAAGTGATACATCATCTGGCAAGGGATATTGCCCGCTTCCCCCAGATAATTGGGAATGTTGCCGCCGTAGTACACGACTGCCGCAGCGGGCTTCAGGCGGCAGGCGGACAAGTAGCTGATGAGTCCGCCCCAGCAGAAACCCATCACGGCCATCTTCTTGCCGCGCATCCCCGCACGGGTCGCAAGGACGCCCATGGCCAGCCCGACATCCTTGACCGTATCGTCGTCCTTGAGTTTGCCGCGCACCTCGCGTCCCTGCGTGATGTCGTCCGGGGTGTAACCCAGCTCGATGTGGGGCTTGACGCGCCAGAACAGATCCGGGGCGAGTACGGCATAGCCCGCCGCGGCGGTGCGCTCGACTACAGACCGGATGTGGGAGTTGACGCCGAATATTTCCTGCACGACAAGGACGCCGCCCCGGGGCGGCTCTGAAGGCATCGCCAAGAAGGCCGCAAAGGTCTGTGCCCCCTGGCCCACGTTCACCCACTCGGTCTTGATCGCCATGATTGCTCCGCAAGATTGAGATAAGAAAGTGCGCTCCCCACACACCCCACGCCGGGAAGATCCGGGCGCACCCGCGCCTTGGAGATGCGAATGCCGGTTATTATCGCGACGGCAGGCCGGTGGCAACCCAGGCTTGCGCCCGCGGCGGGCGCCCTGCGCGCGCACCGCGGCGTGTGGAGCAGCCACGGCAAACTGCGAACGCGGCGAAGCGGTGCCCCCGACAGAGCTGAAGTTTCGCACTGCCGGACGTTCAACCGTCGATTCGCATCGGCGCCTTCATCGTTTCTCCACAGTGTTGCCCTAGCCTTACGCCCGGGCAGTGCAGCTTTTGAGTTGCTCCCGGTTTGAATCGTGTTAAGTTGGGCGAGAGCATGGCCCGCAAAGGTTTGCGGGCGACGCGGGCTCTGCGGGAAGCGGTTCGCCCGCGGAAACGGGCACGGGGATCATTGGGGGGGTGCGCCGGGAGCCACCATTTCCGGACCCTAGCGGGAGTTGTTTGCACCATGAAGACAGACGCTTACGCCCAACCAGGGAGGTGGGAATGAGCAAGCGCGAAACGATCGCGCTGCGTACAGCCAGAACGCTCGCGATTGCGGCAGCCATCGTCGCTTGGATAGCCGCTGCTGGCGCGCGCTTCGCGAAGGCAGAACCGGCAGACCCGGAAGCGAAGGCGGCCGTCGAGTTCATGCGCACGGTCATGGATCAAGTCAATCCCAGCCTCAGCGTGGAGGACGGCTACTGCGCCTCCGCCCTGCCTTGGGCCATTTACACGCATTCCGGCCAATCAGAACTGGACTGGCGGCAGGTGTTTGCGCTGGCGTGGCAAGAGTCCCGCTTCGACTGTCACGCGAAGAGCAGGCAGGATCGCGGCGGCGCCTTTGGCCCGTTCCAGATCCGCCGCGTGTGGGAGTCCCTCGTGGGCGACCCGCGCTACCGCTACTTCGATCCCGAGCTGGCCGCCGGGCGCGTCGTACGCATCCTGCGCTACTACCAGGAGACGGACCGCTTCACCGCGCTGTACCGGCGCGGTTTCCGCTTCCCGCTACTGTGCCTGTTCAATGCCGGGGAAGGGCGGGACGTCAACATGGAGTACTGCCGCGCGATCGGCCGGAAGATGGACGTGGTGAAGCGGGGCTGGACGGACTTCAGGGCAGGCAAGCTCGTCGCGATCTCGATCAACTGAGATCGGAGGTCACGAGCGCGCGGCGCTAGGTGGGCCAGACGAGCGGCTGGGCCACCCACATCGTTTCTCCCTCGTACTCGATCTTGACCCAGTTATCCTTCTGCCCGACGCGGCGGAACGAGGTGTACTTTTCCACCGTGAACCACGTATCCGCCTTGCTGTTCGGCGCTTTGCGGATGTTGGCCTTCTCGGCCTTCACCGTGACGCAATCCTCCGTGCCGGAGACCAGCTTCTCTGAGATCCAGTGCAAATCGCCGTCCACATCGCGCACCTTGGTCCACTCGCCTTCCTTGGCCACTTGCAGCAGGGGCATGTGCCGGTTGACCTCCCAGGTCACGCGATACTTCGGGCCCGGCCCGGCGCGCAGATTGGCCCGCATCGCCTTGACGCATAGTTGCTTGCCCTGAGGTTGGCCTTGCTCCGGGGACACGCCCAGTGCTTGGGACTTGCCCGTAGGTGTGGCGGTCGCCTGGCCTTGCGCGGGCGGTGCCGCCAACAGGAACGCCGGAGCCGCCAACAGCGCGGCCGCGAGGGCCAGCGAGCCTAGCGGAGCTTTGCGGATCCAACCAAGCATGTACATCGCGGTACGAACCTCGGGTGAAACCGGTTGCCCAGCAGGCGCACTTCCCGCGCCTAGGGAGAGCGGCTCATCGTGATGGGAGGCGTGCTGTCTTGTCAAGGCAACGTGCGTGACGGAACAGCCACATAGCTTAAAGCGGACAGCCCCTTGCGATGGCTCGCGCTGCGCCAAGCGCGATGCGTGTCTTCCGCCAGATCGCATCCCTGCGGGCTTCGCCACGCGTCCGCTACTATCCCTGTTGCCGGGATAGGCGTACACTATAGGTGGAACAAGGGCCACGCGAGCAATCCACCCTTGGACTGAAAGGCGAGTCATGGAGGATCAGACAATCTATTCTACACAGGGTAACCAGTGAAAGATCTGGCGAAAGTGGCTGAAATGCCAAGCCGCCGGACCCCTCCCCTTCCGGGAGATGCTGGCACCCCGCGAGCGAGGATGTAACGGGAAGCACCTTGAATGGTCCACCGCTCCGGGTCCAGCCTCTTGAGAGGGTGGGTGGCCGGCGGCTCTTCTTCGTACGCACGCTCTTGCTCGACCCAGTCGTGTTTTCTATCCCGCACGCATCGTAGGACCTTCGCCTCGGTATTCCGAAGGGAGAACGGCTCGAATGCGCGAAAGCGCACACCTCCCGCGGTCCAGTTGTCCTCGACCGGCTCAGAACTTCGCTTCGAATGCCGTCGCCATGATCCTCGGCTCGCTGGAATGGGCAAGCCAACCCTCGCGCCGCTCGCGCAGCCAGCGCTCATTCAGGCGTTCCGACTCCTCACGCACAGCGTCGCGCCCCCCCGCATAGAAGGCCGCTTCCGCCACCAAGAACAGCAGGGCGACAGGCACGTTGTGCTGATCGTAGGAAACGACGGATCCAGCCAGCAAGAGCAGGTTCACTCCCAGGGCCGTGGCCGCCCTTCCTGGTTCGCCCAACACGAAGAAGCCGGATCCGGGCAGCGCCGTAGACCAGGCGACCGCATGGTCGACGCGATAGGGCGGCGACTCCAGCAGCGCTGCGAGGTCCGGCTCCCCCGCGAGCAGGGGTTGTGCCTCGCCCAGCCGACCTTGCCGCAGCCAGGAGAAACCCAGCAGCCGTCGGGCATCCTCTGCGACCGGGCTCCTGGGCTTGCGGTCCAGCAGCGAGAGCAGCATTACGTCCGCATCGGCCAGCCGTCCCGCGCGGTAATGCAGTTTGGCACGCGCCAACTCCACTTCGGGGCGCAGGGGATGGCCGGGCGCCTCGATCAGGAATGCCAGCATCTCCGATTCGGCGCGAAAATCGTCTCCCGCGCGGAACAGGGACTCGGCGAAGCCCAGGCGTGCCGGAACCGAGTCGGCAGTCGAATGCGCTTCCCGCCGAGCGTCGTCCGCGGCGGCCCGCGCAGCCTTGGGCGCGAGGCTCACACACACCAGCGCGACGAACAGCGCCGCGCGCCATGCCCGTGCCCGTCTCTGACGGAGCGCGCGCCTGGCTGCGGCGTTCGCAATGTAGCGGGTGGAAGTTGCCGCTGAATGCGACATTGAGGCCGTTCCGATACCGCCGCTCCTGTTTGGGCAGGTGACGCCCGTTGCAGAAGGAAGCGGACTTTGACATGCGCGCACGGGCGCGCCCGCAATCCAGCGGCGCAGGCGAGCTCGGCCGCGAGGGGCTCTCCGTTATGCTACGCTGAGGCTCGCAACGCCCGCGGGGCTCCTGCGCCGCCAGAGTGGTGTTCGCGGAGCCCGCACATCCGTCGCCCGGCCGCGCAGACCCGTCGGCCAGGATAGCCGGCAACCGTTACGCACCGGACCCTCTACTCCCAATCAAGGTCATGGAGCAATCCATCCTCGTACGGTTCTCGGAGATCACGCTCAAGGGCAAGAACCGATACCGGTTCGAGGAGCGCATGGCACGCAACATCCGCCTGCACCTGAAGCCCCACGGTAAGTACCGGATGGGCCGGAGCAGCGCCCGCATGACTGTCGGTGGCGAGGGCGACCTGGAGCTTGCCGCGTCCATCCTGAAGGGGCTGCCCGGGGTCGCCAATGTCAGCCTGACCCGACCGGCTGAGCGCGAGCCGGAACCCCTCGCCGCGGCCGCAGTCGCGTTCATGGCGACGATGCTGGCCGAGACTGAACCGCGCCAAGACCGCCCCCTGGCCTTCCGCATCGAGGCGCGCCGGAAGGACAAACGCTATCCGCTGCGCTCGATGGATCTGGCCGCTCTCCTGGGGCGAAAGGTGCTTGAGCGCTTCCCGCATCTGGTCGTGGACCTGACGACCCCGGACCTCGTCCTCAACGTGGAAATCTGGCCCGACGGGGCGCTGCTGTTCGCCGAAAAGCTCGCGGGACCGGGCGGGCTGCCCGTCGGATCGAGCGGCAAGGCCCTGTGCCTGCAGAGCGCGGGCATCGACAGCCCCGTCGCGGCGCACCTGATGATGACGCGCGGCCTCAGCGTCGTCCATCTCAATTTTCACGGCGCCCCGTTCATCGGCGCGCAGAGCAAGGAGAAAGTGCACCAGGTCGTGCGCTTTCTCGCCCGCCACCAGCCCCACAGCCGCCTCTATGTTGCGCCCTTCGGCGAGGTGCAGCAGCAGATCCGGGACAAGTGCCCGGAGCGGCTGCGCACCCTGCTCTACCGGCGGCTGATGAATCGCGTGGCCAATGTCGTCGCGCGCAGGGAGCACTGCCTCGCTCTCATCACCGGGGAATCCGTCGGCCAGGTCGCCAGCCAGACCCTGCGCAATCTTCAGGCGATCCATGCGGTCGCCGAGCTGCCCGTCCTGCAGCCTCTGATTGGCCTGTCGAAGCGGGAGATTGTCCACCGGGCGCAGGCGCTCGGCACCTATCCCATCTCCATCCAGCCCTATCCGGATTGTTGCACGCTCTTCCAGCCCCGCCATCCGGAGACGGGTGCCACGCTCGAGGCCCTCGAGCAGGCGGAAGAGGCACTGGCGATGCAGGAGCTGGTGGACGTCTGCGTCGCGCGGCTGGAGCGGACGGACTATGGCCCCGAGTACTACCCCGCCACGTGGGAGTAGCGGCCTGACTCCAGGGCAACGCCTTACGGTGCGCCTGGAGCGTCCCGCCGCCCAAGGGCGCACGGTCGCCGTCCACGACGGCCTCGCCCTGCTGGTCGCGCGGGGCGCGCCGGGGGAAGAGGTTGAAGTGGTAGTGGATCGAGTCGAGGCGCGGCACGCGTTCGCTCATGTCGTCTGCGTTCTTAGCCCCGCGCCGGAGCGGGTCGAAGCGCCCTGTCCCCACTTCATCCGCTGCGGCGGCTGCGACTTGCAGCACCTCGTCTATCCTGCGCAATTGGCGCTCAAGCGGCTGGCATTCGCGGACCAACTTGCCCGTATCGGCGGGCTGGAGGCCCCCTCCTCGTTCGAGATTGTTCCGTCACCTGCGCCCCTGCGTTATCGGGACCGGCTCGACTTCCTGCTGCGGCGCGACGGGGAGACGCTCCGCCCGGCCTTTCACGGCGCGCATGGCGGGCTCGCGTTGCCCATTGACGACTGCCGGCTGGCTCCCGAGGAATTGACGAGGCTGGCCCAGGACATCGGCGCGGCGCTGGCGTCCCTGCCCGCCAGGGCAACGCCGGAGCGAGTGCGGGTGCAGGCGTTCGCGAAAGACGGAGCCGCCGGCATCGCCTTCGCAGCAACGCTCATGACGGCCACTCCCGCTGGGGCACGGACACTCGCCCGGCTGAGCGGGCGCTGGCTGCCGGCCCTGCTCGCCGCCCATCCCGCCATTGCGCACCTCGCCGTGGCCGTGCGGCCGCAAAGCGGTAAGGAACGCGGTGGCCAGCAACATGGTGGCGAGGACAATGACGACACGGACTACGCCACGGTCTTCCACGGCGAGCCTCTGCTGACACGGCGCATCGGGAAGTGGAACTATCGCGTTCCGCCGCAGGCATTCTTCCAGGTGCACGCCGGCCAGGCCGAGCTTCTCGTCACCCACGTGATGGAGGAACTCAGCCGGAGTCTGGGGACGGGCAAAGGGGGGACCAGCCGAGCGGTGTTCGATTTGTTCTGCGGCACGGGCCTGTTCAGCCTGCCCCTGGCCGCAGCCGGCTACCGCGTGCTCGGAATTGAAGCCTCCGCAGGCGCCGTGCGCGCGGCTCGGGTCGCCGCGCGGGAGGCCCAGGCGCGGCAGGAGTTCGGTGTCGGAGGCCGCAAGCCGGAATTCAAGGTGCGCAATCTCGACGGCAAGGGTGCCCTGGAGGAAATCGTGCAGCAGGCCGGCCGACCCGCTGCCGTCGTGCTGGATCCCCCGCGGCGCGGCCTATCTGCGCACCTGGCGCGGAGCCTGCTGGCCGTGCGGCCCGCGGTCGTGGTGTACGTATCCTGCGACGGGGGCACGTTTGCCCGCGATGCCGCGCGGCTGGCGGCGCGCTACCACTTGGCTTACGTGACCGGGTTCGACCTGTTTCCCCAGACCCACCACCTGGAGATCGTCGGTACGTTCCTGCTGCGCGGATTGAGCCTCACAGACGTGCCAGCAAGGCCAGGGAACGCGGCTCGCGCTCCAACTGATGCACCAGATAACGCGTGACTGCCTGGCTCAGCTCCTTGAGGGCCAAACGTGTCGGCTTGACCGTTGCGGAACCACTTCCGTGGCCGCGCCAAGCGGCCAGGAAGGCGAGCGTCCCCGCGGACAGGGACACGAGCGCCCGTCCGGACGATGCGCAGCGCGGACAGCGCACGCCGCCCGCAGCGAGGTCGAACTGATGCTCCCCCGCCTGGGTCGGAACGAGCCGCGCGCCTTCCTCGCGATATAGGGGCAACCCGCAGTTGCGGCAGGAGGAGAAGTCCGGCGCAACCCCCAGTGCGTCGAGGAAGTCCAGCTCGTAGTCCACGCGCTGCAGCGCCAACTCCGGCGCCTGCTCCTCGCACAGGCGCGCCAGTGCGCCTGCCAGCAGCAGGTAAAAGCGTTCCGCCTCGGCAGGCGAGATGGGGCACAGGCTGATCAGCTCCGCGAAGTACCCCGCCAGGACGAGCTTGCCGTAATCCCGCTGCAGGAACAGATAGGGAGGATGCGGGTCGCACTTGCGGATGCTGACGAGGTCGCTTCCGGTACGTTCCGTGTAGTGCATGACGCCGAGGGTGAAGGGCTCGAAGCTGCCAACGCCGCGCCCTGTGATCTTGCGGCTACCCCGCACGACGCCCGCCAGGCGTCCCCGATCGCGCGCCAGGAACGTCACCAGCACGTCGCTCTCCTGGAGCGACTGCTGCTTCAGGATCACTGCTTCGGACGACAATAAGTCCATGCCCGGCTATCCGGCGCCACCCAGTCGGGTTGGCGCCGCTCCCTTGACTTAAGTGCGTTGCGCACGAACTCAGTCCCACGCCAGCAAGCGCGAAGCACTCCAGCCCGGCGTGAGCCAGTCCCTGCAGGCGCCGCCGACAGCTCTTCGGACCCTGTTCCACCTTTTCGCTGCCGCTCCGCAGACGGCCGACCCGGTCTACCCCTGGGTGGATGCACGCAGGGGCTTTGCTGCACCAGGACCGCCGGACGCTGGCATCTGCGCAGCATCGGGCGCGGATGCGTTCACGCCACGTCCGGTGTGAGGCGCACGGGGATGCCTTGCGCGTGCAGGGCGCGCTTGAGCTGTGGGACGGTCATCTGCCCATAATGGAAGATCGAGGCCGCCAGCACGGCATCCGCCTTTCCGATCGTCAGGGCGTCCACGAAGTGCTGCACCGTACCGCCTCCGCCGCTGGCGATGACCGGGATGGGTAGGCTGCCGCTGATGCGGGCGGTGATCTCCAGGTCGAAGCCGGACTGCCGGCCGTCCCGGTCCATGCTCGTCAGCAGGATCTCCCCGGCGCCCCGGCGCGCGGCCTCCTTGGCCCAGGCCTCCGCGTCCAGGCCGGTGGGCCGGCGTCCGCCATGGGTGAAGACTTCCCAGCGCTCGCCGCTGCGCTTCACGTCGATGGCGACGACGATGCACTGGGAGCCGAAGCGCAGCGCGCCCTCGCTGATCAGGTCCGGATTCTGGATCGCCGCCGTGTTGAGGGACACCTTGTCCGCGCCCGCGGTGACAATGCGGTGGATGTCGTCGACGGTTGAAAGGCCGCCGCCGATCGTGAACGGGATGAACAGGACGCGAGCCAGCCGGGCAGCCAGATCCAGCGTCAGGCCCCGGTTCTCGTGGCTGGCCGTGATGTCGAGGAACACCAGCTCGTCGGCGGACTGCTCGTTGTAGCGCCGGGCCAGCTCGAGCGGGTCGCCCGCGTCACGCAGGCCAACGAAGCTGACGCCCTTGACGACCCGGCCATCCTTGATGTCGAGACAGGGAATGATGCGCTTGGCCAGCAAGGTCAGGCTCCCTTCGCGGGACGGGGAACGACCGGCGGGCGCGGGCGGAGGCGCTCCAGCGGGAGTGCGCCCTCGTAGATCGCCTTGCCGACGATGACCCGGTCCACGCCCAGGGGCTCCAGTTCCGCGAGCCGGTCGAGATCCTCCGCCCCGGAGACCCCGCCTGAGGCCGTCACGCGCAACCCCGTTCGCTCGGCGAAGGCGCGGATGGCGGGCAAATTCGGTCCGCTGAGCGCACCGTCGCGGGCGATATCGGTGAAAATGACGCGCTCGATCCCGCGGGCCTTCCACTGCCTGGCGAAGTTTACCGCTTCCAGCGCGGTGTCCTCGACCCAGCCGGAGACGGCGACATTTCCCTCTCGTGCGTCCAGGCCCAGCTGTACGCGCGCGCCGGAAAAACGGGCCAGCGCTTCCTCGACGATCCCGGGCTGGCGCACGGCCAGCGTCCCCACGATCACCGAATCCACCCCCAAGTCCAACATGCGCCGCAGATCCTCCAGCGTGCGCAAACCGCCGCCCAGCTCGATAGGCAGGCCCACCGCCGCGCGGATCGCCCGCAGCGCGGCCAGGTTGGCAGGCTGGCCATGGAATGCGCCGTCCAGGTCCACCACGTGCAGCATCGCCGCTCCCGCGGCCTCGAACGAGCGGGCCACCGCCGCCGGATCCGTGCTATAGACCGTCTCCCGGTCTGCGCGGCCCTGCAACAGCCGGACGCAGCGTCCGTCCTTCAGATCGATGGCGGGCAGAACCCACATGGGCGTGTCCAAGTCCCGGGCGTGCGACGGCGGACACAAGCGCTCCCGGCAAGGGCAATCTGCGGCCGCCGCAGGGCGGAACGGTTGGCCGGGTTACGCGGAACGTGCCACGCTTGTCTCGACAGCCTAACATGGCGCGCGCACCGTAGGCAGCCAGGACCGTGTGCAGCCTGCACGTTGGGCGGCCGGCTCCGTAGCTAGCCGGCGCCGCAGCTAGCCGGCGCCGTGGGCATTCAGCGCCGCAGCCAGCGCAGCCCGGGTCCCGGCTCGCGGCATGGCCGGTGCCCTTTGTGACGGTTCGTTCCGACCCCCAAGGAGTCCGAGGTTCGCCATGGCCGACCCGACCTCCGCAGAGCGGTACCGGGCCAGGGGCGTGTCGGCGCGGAAGGAAGACGTGCACGCGGCGCTCCAGGGCGGGGATGCGGGGCTATTCCCCATGGCCTTCTGCAAGATCGTGCCCGACATCCTGACTGGCGATGCTGCCTGGTGCCTGGCGATGCACGCCGACGGGGCAGGCACCAAGAGCGCGCTGGCTTACCTCGTCTACCGGGAATCGGGCGATCTGTCGGTCTTCCGCGGCATCGCCCAAGACGCGCTGGTGATGAACCTGGATGACCTGCTCTGCGTGGGGGCGCAGGGGCCCTTTGCGCTGTCCAACACCATCGGCCGCAATGCCCGCCGCGTGCCGGGCGAAGCGATCGCCGAGATCATCCACGGCTACGACGCGCTGGCCGGGCAATTCCGCGCCTGGGGCGTCGAGATCGTGCCGACCGGCGGCGAGACTGCCGACGTGGGCGACCTGGTCGGCACGCTGATCGTGGACGCCACGTTGACCACGCGCATGCGCCGCAGCGAAGTGATCGGGAACGATCGCGTGCGGCCGGGCGACGTCATCATCGGGCTGGCGTCCTTCGGCCAGGCGACCTACGAACCCCGCTACAACGCGGGCATCGGCAGCAACGGCCTCACGTCCGCGCGGCACGACCTGCTGCACAAGGACTACGCCCTCAAGTACCCGGAGACCTTCGATCCGGATCAGCCGGAGCCCTTGCGCTACAGCGGACCGTTCCACGTCTCCGACCCGCTCGAGGGCACCGGGATCACGATCGGGCAGGCGTTGCTCTCGCCGACGCGAACATTCGCCCCGATCATCGTGCCGCTGCTGGGAGAGCACCGCGACCACATCTCCGCGCTCGTGCACTGCACGGGGGGCGGGCAGACGAAGTGTCTGCGGGCGGGCGAGGGCATCCATTACGTGAAGAGCGACCTGTTCCCGCCTCCGCCCCTGTTCCGCGCGATCCGCCGCGCCAGCCAGACCCCCTGGCGCGAGCTTTACCAGGTCTTCAACATGGGGCACCGATTGGAGATCATCGGCCCGGAGGACCTGGTGCCTGTCGTGGAAGAGTTGGCCAGCCGCGTCGGCGTGGACGTGCGCGTCGTCGGCCACTGCGAGGCTTCGCCGCTCGGCGCCCGCAACTTGCTCACGCTCACCACGCCCGGCGGCGTGGAGCGCTACGAGGGCTAGGCCGGCCCGCCAAGGCGAGTGCCCGGCGCGCATTCTCCTTCACGGGACGATCGGCGTCTCCTGTTCGAAATGTCCAGAGACGGCCTCGCCCGCCATCATGCGCGGATAGGTGCGCCGGAAATCGTCCATTACCCGCTCGAAGGGGAAATCGGCAAACCAGCCGTGGTCCTTGAGGTACTCCATGTGCCGCTGCTGCTTGGCGTCGTACGGATGCATGAGCGAGTCGTGCCGCCCGTCGAACTCCAGCGGCAGCACGCCGAACTTGCTGCACAGCTCGACATTGAACGCGGGCGTCGCCTTGACCCAGCGGCCGTCCAGGTGCAGCACGGTGTAGCCGTGATGGATGAAGATGTCGCTCCCCATCAGGGTGCGCAGCTTCGGCGTGGTGAGATGGTTCTTCACGTCGGCCAGGCCGATCGCAGCAGGGATGCCCAGCACGCGCGCCGCCGCGGCGAGCAGGATCGCCTTGGGAATGCAGAACGCCGCCCGCTCGGCCAGCACGGTCGAGGCCCGGAACGTTCGCGGCAGGGGCCGCATGGCGTAAGGATCGTAGCGGATGTCGTCACGCACCCGATAGTACATCGCCACCGCTCGGTCCACGTCGCTCGCGTTGGGGGAAAGCCCTGCCGTGGCCTCCCTTGCGAAGGCTCGCACCGCCGAATGATCGCTGTCGAAATAGAAGGTCGGGGCAAGGTGTTCCCGGCGCACGGGCACCTCAGGCGTGGAAAGCTGCGGGCTTTGCATAAGGGGCTCCAAGATCAGGCTGACCGACCCAGCCGCTGGGCGATAGGCCCAGCGTCCTTCCCATTTCCCACCTTGCCACGGCGCCACAGTGCAGCCAAGCAATGCGGCCAAGAGCCGGGCCCCCGCTTGGTCGCGCACCCGGCTGGCGGTGTGCCCGCTCGCCAACTCGACTGCTGGCCCAGCCAAGCGCTTGTCATAGCGACAG
>JBGOTW010000003.1:0-49658 GCA_041476685.1 bacterium
CGCCGAGCTGGAGCCGGCCTATCGGGTGGCGCTGGAGGCCATCGACCGCCTCACCGGTCCCCGCGGCCGGCTCAACTAGCGGGCTGCGCCGGGCTGAGCGGCGGGCGGTGGGTTCGTTTTCGCGATTTTTTGTATCGCTTTGATTCGCTGAATGTTTACGGGCTATCGGGCAGGCCTGGGCGCAGCGGCTTGCCGTGCTGCGCCGGTAGCGCGCATGAGGTAGCGCTCAGGTGCAGGTTGGGTACGTTCAGCGTCGCGTTTGAGGGGTTTGGGGAGCGGGTTGAGCATGCGCTGGGAAGCGGGTGCGTAGGCCTAGGCGCGAGGCGGGGGGCGTGGAGGCGCGAGTGTCGGGAAATGGAGGCCACCCCACCCCTGCCCCTCTCCGCAAACGTGGAGGGGTCACTGCAACGGCGCGATGCGCGGAACCTGGGCGCTGTGGGGCGGATGGGGGGCTTGAGGCGAATGGGGGAAGGGCGGCGTGTGGTGGGACGGGCATGGTGAGCGCCAGTGCCAGGGGCCGGAAGCGATCAGCGCTAGAGCCATCAATGATCGGGTTGCAGTAGTCAGATCTATGAAGTGGTCCCAAAAATCGGACAGGGGGTTAAGCTCTGAGCCACTCACGGAAACGAGTGTGCCTCATGAGCAGGAAGCGCAAGCAGTACAGTTCATAATTCAACGCGCAGGTGGCCGGCACCGTCAGTGGCAGAAGCGTGCTGCATGGGAAAGCATACGCCCGCCGGAGCCCCTGCCGTCGGTCCTCGCTTCAAGCTAGAGTCTCGTCGCTCGGATTCCCGTCGCACCCGCTCGCCCTAAGCGGTCAACGCCCGGCCGTGCGCGTATAGCCATTCCCTCTCCCAAGCCTTAGGGTTGCCGGGGGTCGTTCTTCTCGACGCGGACCGCATCGCGCCCAAAATCTAGAGACCCGCCATGAGCGAAAGCCTGGAAAGCGCCCGCACCGTGAGCTTGGCGACCTTTCGCCGGGACGGCCGGCAAGTGAACACGCCGGTGTGGGTGGTGCAGGTGGGGGAGCGGCTTTACGTCAATACGGAAGACGGCAGCGGAAAGGTGAAGCGCCTGCGCAACAACCCGCGCATCCGGATGGCGCCCAGCACCATGGCCGGCCGGCCGCTGGCGGACTGGCGCGAGGGCACGGCGCGGCTGGTGGAGGACGCTGCGCTGGTGCGCCGGGTCAACGACGCCATCCGCGCCAAGTACGGCCTGTGGGCGCGGATGCACATTCTGTTCGCGCTCTTTTCCCGCCGCGCCCGCGAACGGGTGATTGTGGAAGTGCAGCTTTCCCCTTGAGCCGCGTGCCCGGGAGCCCGCACGCGCCAACGGATCCGCAACGCCCGCATCGTCACCGGGGACGGCGAGACCGAGCCGTTCGCCGGGGACGTCTTGCTCGTCGGGGAGCGCATCGCATACCTGGGCGCGGTTTCGCGCAGCGCGGTCAAGGGGGCCGACCGGACGGTGGCGGCGTGACGGGAGCGCCCGGCGTCATGCCGCAACGGCAGAGGGAAAGACATGACCGTCAGGGGGACGGCGCGACTTTACCCGGAGCGCAGTCCGAGCCGCTTCATATCGCCGTCGGACCAGCCGATGTCCGCGATCAAGGCGCCGAGCGTTCCGCGCGGGAAGGTGTCACTGAGGCGATGATAGGCCACGACGACCCTGCGGCCGTCCGGGTGGCGGTAGATCCGGTGGCTGCCCCTCGTGCGCGAAGTTCAAAGCCATCCGGGTGAAGCGCTCCGATGAGCAGGCGGGCGGTAATTCCCCGCGGGAGGACGGTCATACATTGACGACCACCGAGGGAGCCGCATGCTCCGTAACGCCCAGCTCGGGATTGACGAGCACCGCCTTGCCTTCCTCGATGAGGTCTTCCACATAGAGGGAAACCGCCTCCTGGACCCTCGCCAGAGTCTCTTCCTCGGTGTGCCCCCAGGTGTGGCAGCCGGGCAAGGCGGGGCAGATGCCGTGGTAGGCCGGAGTGCCATCTTCCTGGACGTCTGCTTCCACTACCACGCGGAACACGTAGGATTTCACGCGCCCGACTCCCTGTTAGGGGGTGTTGAACAGGATCGCAGCATCGTACCATGCTCCCGGTACACGTCATTTACGGCCCCCTGGCGGCGGCCGTTCCGCGGCGCCCGCCCTCGCAGCCGGGGGCCGGCCGCTACCCCTCCTGGTGCTGCTTCCAGAAGTGGTAGCGCAGCTTCGCCTGCTGAAAGCGGCGCAGGCCCTCCGGGTCGTCCTGCGCCAGCCGCAGCCCGGTGAGGATCGGCCGCTTGAAGCCGATCTCGTCATAGTTGAGTACGGTGAAGTAGCCGCTGTGGGAGGGCAGGCGCGTGCCGTCGAGGCGCTGCAGCGCCACGTCAATCGCGACCTCGAGCGTGAAGCGGCGCACGTACACCACGCGGGCCGTGAGCTCGACCAGGTCGCTGGTGAAGATCGGCTCCTGGAACACGATCCGGTTCATGGCCAGCGTCACCATGTTCCGGTTGCGGGTGAAGCGCCGGGCGCAGTAGGTGGCCACGCGGTCCATCCACAGCAGGATGTCGCCCCCGAAGATCGTGCCCAGCACGTTGGTGTGGCGGGGCAGGAAGGCGCGCCGCACGGTGACGATCGTCTCCTCCGGGCGGAGGAACTCGCGCTTGCCGGCGTTGAGCGGCTCCTCCACTTCCGCCAGGCTCAGGCGCTGCCCGGCCGTCTCGTCCTGCATGCGCTGCCAGCCGTCCATCAGCGCCTTGTGCCGCACGGCCCGCTCGTGGATGGCGCGCTCCTCGTCCGTCTCGATCCGCAGGCCCGGGATGTTGCGGTTCGGGCGGCGCTCGCCGTCGATCGCCACCATCGTCACGTAGGAGCGCTGCACGGGCAGGTACTCGCGCGCCATCAGGTCCTGCCGGAACACCTCCACCTCGATCATCATCGAGGAGCGGCCCACGCTGGCCAGCCGGCCCTCCAGGCGGATCAGGTCCGCGTGCAGCAGCGGCTCGGTCAGGTCCACCCGGTCGAAGGACAGCGTCACGCAGGGGCTGGCGCTGTGGGCCAGAGCGACCCGCCCGGCCACCACGTCCATCGTGTCCAGGATCGCGCCGGCCTGCATCCGCACGCCCTGCAGGCCCTCTTCCCCGACGATCTCGGCCAGGTACAGCGCCGAATCGGCCATGCGCTTGAGCGGGCGTTCCGGGGCGGGGGCAGCCGGAGGCGCGGCCGCTTCCGCTCGCGCAGTCGCCTGCGGCAGCGGCTTGCGCTCGCTCATCGCGCCCTCCCGCGGGGACACCGCCCGGCCCGCGGCGGTGCGCCCGGCAAGATGCAGCACGAAGTCTTGGGCGGGGCGCAGGAGAGGGTGCGGGGCGGAGCGCTTGGCAGGGCGGCGGCCTGTGCTATGCTCATCGGTCTGCAACGCCTCAACTTTCCAGCGCGCCGTGCGCCCCAGGGAATAGGCAAGGACGCGCCTCGTTGCGCACGCGCTGCAACCGATCTCAGGGAGCCCGGCATTGGAAAGCCCGTATTTCAACAGCCTGCTGCAGCACGTCTCGGTGGAGCGACGGTACAACAAGGAACTGACCGCCGCCAAGGAGGAGTTTCAGGCCTTCGCCGGACCGATCTTCGAGAGCGACCGCAACTTCGACGCGCGCATCAACGCGTTCCATGCCTGGTACATCCTGGACCGGCCGCTGCGGGAGCGGGGCAAGACCCCGCTCGCCTACTTCCTGGAGTTCAACGCTAACAGTCTCGCCGGCGAGGAGTGGAAGCGCTACGAGGAACTGCTCGCGGGCGTGCACTCGCTGTTCCAGCTGACCCGCTCGGGCCCGAAGGAGACGGTGCTCAAGGATCTCCTCAGCGGGGTCAAGTACCGGCTCGACGGCAGCAATCAGACACAGCACCTGGACAAGGGCGCGCTGTTCAATACGCGCCTGTTCCGGCACCAGGAGCAGTGGTACTTCTCCAATTACCTGATCCTGCATCCCGGCGGCGCAGCGCGCGGCATCCGGGAGCAGGCGCGGCTGCTGCGCAAGGCCAAGTCCCCCGTCCAGCCCTTCCTATACCAGCTCATGCTGTTCCAGGGCCGCTGGGGGCAATACAAGCAGATGAGCGTGGAGAGCATCTACCGCTTTGGCGCCTCGGAGCGCCGCGTCGGAGCCTAGGGCCGCCACGCCAGGCCGCGGTCCCCTGCGGCGGATGGGGACGCGCCGGCTGCCGATGGTTCCGCCGCGGCGGCGGATCGAGTTGCCGCGCGCGTGGGAGACACGATGCCATCATTCCAGGTGGACGGGCTGCACGTCGAGCATGCTACCGCACAAGCCGCGCTTGCGGCGAAGGGACGACCTGCCGCGCGGCCGGCCCTGCTGCTGGTGCATGGAGCCGCGCACGGCGCCTGGTGCTGGGAGAACTGGATGGAGGCCCTGGCGCGGCGGGGGTGGGAGAGCTACGCCCTGTCGCTGCGCAACCATCCCGGCTCGCGCGCCGTCCCCGAGGCGCAGTACCTGCGCGGCACGCACGTGGACGACTACGCGGACGACGTGGAGACGGTGGCGCGGTACCTCTCCGCGCAGACAGCGGATCTCGCCGCGCGGACGGCGGACCGCGCCGGGCGGGCGGAGGCGCAGCGCCTGGTGGTCGCCGGCCACAGCATGGGCGGGATCGTCGTGCAGCGCTTCGTGGCGCGGCAGGGGGAGGCCGGCGTACCCGTGGCGGGCATGATCCTCGTCGCATCCGTGGCCCCGGCGCCCAGCGGGCCGATGCGCGACGGGCCCTTGTCCGAGGAGCATGGCTTCACGCTCGCTGCGGAGGACGCCCGCGCGCGCTTCTTCCACGCCGCCCCGCGCAGCGTGACCGACGCCGCCATCGCCAGGCTCGTGCCGGAATCCCCCTCCGTCATGAACGAGTACAGCCTCGGGCCGGGCATTGCGATTCCCCCCGGCCGCGTGCGCTGCCCGGTGCTCGTGCTGACAGCGGAGCACGACGGCACCAACGTGCCGCGCGACCGGCGCAGCGCGGATTTCTACGGTGGGGACTATGTGCTGTGCAAGGGCATCGGCCACGACCTGATGCTCGATGCGGGCTGGGAGGGCCCGCTGGACACCGTCGCCGCCTGGCTGGAGCGGCACTGGCCTGCCTAGAGGGATGTTTGCGGCAACCGTGCGCACGGATTGGGGTCTGGGGCCGCTTAGCTGGCGCCTCGCGCCAGCGCTCAGCGCCGGCCCCAGCGGGGTGCGGGGCAGCGCCCCGCGCCAAACCTTCCGCAATTGCCGTTGCGTTCCACTAAATCTTGACGACGTAGCGCCCCTTCGCCCCGCCGCCGAGGATCTCCTTGAGCTTGGCGGGCAGGTCGGCCAGGCCGATCTCGTGGCCGATCTCGTCCAGGTGGCGGGGCTTGCGCGGCCCGGCCAGCAGCCGCCACGCCTCCAGCCGCACGTCCATCGGGCAGTTCACCGAGTCGATGCCCAGCAGATTCACGCCCCGCAGGATGAACGGGTAGACCGTGCCGGTAAAATTCGGGCTACTGACGAGCCCGGTCAGCGCCACGCTACCCCAGCCCTTCACGCTGCGCAGCAGGTACTCCAGCGTCGTCCCGCCGGCGTTGTCGATCGCCCCGGCCCACTGCTCCTTGAGCATCACCTTGCCCGAGCCGTCGGTAACGTCCTGCCGCGTCAAGATCTGGCCGGCGCCGAGCCGGGTGAGGAACTCCTTCAGCTCCGGCTTGCCCGAGGAGGCCGCCACCGTGTAGCCGCCGCGCGCCAGGATATCCACCGCGATGCTGCCGACGCCGCCGCTGGCGCCGGTGACGAGCACCGGCCCCTGGCTGGGCTTGAGCCCGTTGCGCTCCAGGGCCAGCACGGCGAGCATGGCGGTGAAGCCCGCGGTGCCCAGCGTGGCGGCCTCCTTCGCGCTGAGGCCGGCGGGCAGGGGCACGACCCAGGCGGCCGGCACGCGCGCGCATTCCGCATAGCCGCCCCAGGCCCCGACGCCCAGGTCGTAGCCGGTCACCAGCACGGGCGCGCCCGGCTTGAACTTGCCCGTCGCGTCCGCCTCGACTGTGCCGGCGAGGTCCACGCCGGGAACGTGCGGGAACTTGCGCACCATCTTGCCGACGCCGGCGGAGATCATGGCGTCCTTGTAGTTGATACCGGAATACTCGACCTTGACGGTGACTTCGCCGGCCGGAAGGCTGGCGCTGGGCAAGGTCTTGAGGCCGGCTTGCACGGCGTCGGGCGTTCCCTCGAGGACAAAGGCGCGGATCTGGTCTTTCATTGCGGCTCCTCAATCGTTCTTGCAGCGGGGGGCAAGCGGCCCGGTGGGACGGCGCGCCGGCGGAGACAGCGGAATGAGCAGGTCCTACCGCATCCCGGCCCCGGGAACAAAGCCGGGCGGCATGTCCCGCGTCCTGCGCGGGTGTGACGGAGTTGGAAAGATTCACTGTGCCGTGCGCCAGAAGCACCTCACCCGCGTCGCTTCGCGACGCCGCCCTCTCCGTGAAGGAGAGGGCTCTAAACTCTACGATTGGCAGGTTGTTCCTCCTCTCCTGGAAGGAGAGGAGGTGCCCGTAGGGCGGAGGTGAGGTGCGCTGGAACCGTCCCCACGATTCAACCAGATTCCCTCCCACGCGCGCGAATTGCCAAATGCGCCGGGATCGGGCTATCGTGTGGCCGCTGGTCCCCGTCCGTTTCCCCCGCCCAAGTAGCTCAGGGGTAGAGCAGTGCTTTCGTAAAGCACAGGTCGCCGGTTCAAATCCGGCCTTGGGCTCTCGCCGTCTGCGGCGCGTGTGCGCGCTTTCGGGCCGGCGGCTTCAGGATGTCCGGCCGGGTCGCCGCGCCGGAGCGCGCAACCGCCCGAGCAAACGGTGCGGGGGGCTCTTCCGCCCCGGCGGGGCCGCTCAGGGGAGCGAGCGGTGAGGATGCGATGGCGCGCTCGGCGCATGGTCCAGGTGCCCGGTGAACCAGCGCGTGGCATGCTCGATGACCCGGGACAGCGCGCCCGGCTCCTCGAACAGATGGCTGGCCTTCGGCACGACGATCACTTTCGCGTCCGGCAGGCCTCGCGCGGCGTCCTGGTTGAGCTTCAGCACGGTCCCGTCGTACCCGCCCACGATCAGCAGCACCGGCACCTCCACCTTGGCCAGGCAGGCCACGGCGAGGTCCGGCCGGCCGCCCCGGCTGACCACGGCAAAGAGCGGGTTGTCCGGCTCCGCGGCCGCGCACAACGCGGCAGCCGCCCCGGTGCTCGCGCCGAAATACCCGATGGGCCGGCCGCCCGCGCGCTCCCGCAGCCACCGCGTGGCCAGCAGCAGGCGCTCCGCCAGCAGGCGGATGTCGAAGACGTTGCCGCGGTCGTCCGCCTCCTCGGGCAGCAGCAGATCGAACAGCAGCGTCCCCAGGCCGGCTTCGTTCAGGGCGCGGGCCACGCGGGTGTTGCGCGGGCTCTTGCGGCTGCTGCCGCTGCCGTGGGCAAAGATCACCCAGCCCTTGCAGCGTGCCGGCTCCGTCAGGTCGCCCGGCAGGCGAACGGTCCCCTGCGCGATCTCGATCTGCTGCACGCCGGACGGAGTCTCACGGGCCCTCCCGCCGGAAGCGAGAATCCGCGCGACCTCCTCGTCACCCACCTGGGCGAAGTCGCTGTACCACTGTCCGATCGCGTAGAAGTCCTCCCGTTCGATGATGGTGATGACCGCTTCCACCTCCGTGCGCAGCCTCTCGGCGGAGCTGGCGGCGGCGGCCGGAACGGCGACGACGATGCGCGCCGCGCCTTGCGCCTTGAGGGCGCGCACGGCGGCCATCATCGTGGCGCCGGTCGCCAGGCCGTCGTCCACCACCAGCACGAGCCGGCCCCGCACCTCCACCATCGGCCGGCCCTGGCGGTAGCGCTGCATGCGGCGCGCGATCTCCTCCTGCTGCTTCGCCTCCAGTTCCTGCAGCGCGCGGGGACTCACGCCCACCTCGTCCACGGCGCCGGGGCGAATCCAGAGCGCGCCCCCTTCGGCGAGGGCGCCGATCGCGTACTCCGGATTTTCCGGCGCGCCCACTTTCCGGACGATCAGCACATCCAGCGGCGCATCCAGGCGCCGCGCCACCTCGGCGCCGACCGGCACCCCGCCCCGCGGCAGCGCGATCACGATCGGGCGTTCGCGCTTGTAGGCCTGGAGCCGCTCGGCGAGCTGCGCTCCGGCATCCAGGCGATTGTGAAAGACCATGGCGACCGCAATGGCTGGTGTGACAACCGGACCGTCGAGCGGGACGGAACGACGCTGGAGTCCCACCCGCCGGCCCTGCGAGAACGATCTCCCTGGCGGCAGTCCCGCCTCAGCGCAGCGACGCCACGCTTACCCCCCCCTCAACTGAGCGTACTGCCGCCACCGGGGCGAAGTTTGCGCTAGGTCAAACCGGATGCCGGAGGGAACGGGCTGGACTTGGACGCGCCACACTCCGGATGCGCAAGCGGCGCCCTTCATGCGCGAAAGTTTCTCGCTTGAATTGGCGGATCATCCGGGAGAGGTCTTGTCCCGCATGGCGATGGAGCGAGGGGAGCGGGCTCAGTGGAATCCCCGGAAAGGTGCGGGCCAAATTGATGAAGCAGCCGCTAACGGCAACGACGGACTCCTCGCATGCGCTCGGAGCGACAGGAATGGTCATTGCGAGCGCGGCGAAAAAACTGCTTGTGTCTCCAGACTGGCCCACACCCCTCCGGGAGATTTGTGGACTGGGCTTGAGTTCGGTGCCAGCCTTCGCCAAGGATCAAGCGCCGGATCCATGCGGGCACAGGGCACGGGACGCGGAGCCGCCGGCGTCGAAACCGCGGTCCGCGGTGCCGCAGTCAACGGTGCCGGTCCGCAGCCCTTGGGGGAGATCATGCTGCTGCCGACTTCGCTCGTGGGGAGCTATCCCCAGCCGGACTGGCTCATTGACCGTCAGGCGCTGCTCGCGCGCCGCGTGCCGCGCATCCACGTCCCGGAGCTGTGGCGCGTGCCGCCGCCCTGGCTGGAGCAGGCCCAGGACGACGCCACCGAGCTCGCCATCCGCGACCAGGAACGCGCGGGCCTCGACATCGTCACCGACGGGGAGATCCGGCGCGAGAGCTATTCGGCCCGCTTCGCCAACGCGCTGGAGGGCCTCGACCTCGAACATCCGGGCAGCGCGCGGAGCCGCACCGGCGAGCCGACCCCCGTGCCGCGCGTCGTCGGGCCCATCCGCCGCCGGCACGCGGTCGAGGTGCGCGACGTCAAGTTCCTGCGCGCCCACACGGACCGCCCCGTCAAGATCACGCTGCCGGGGCCGTTCACCCTCTCCCAGCAGGCGCAGGACGAGCACTACCGGGATCCGCGCGCGCTGGCGCTGGCGTACGCGGACGCGGTCAACGCGGAAGCGCGGGACCTGTTCGCCGCCGGCGCCGACATCGTCCAGCTCGACGAGCCCTACATGCAGGCCCAGCCGGAGCGGGCGCGGGCCTTCGGCGTGGAGGCGCTCAACCGCGCGCTGGCCGGCCTAAACGGCACGACCTGCGTGCACCTGTGCTTCGGCTACGCGGCGCTGGTGCGCGAGCGCCCGTCAGGCTACAGCTTCCTGCCCGAACTGGCGCAGGCCCGCTGCGCGCAGATTTCCATCGAGACCGCCCAGGCCAACCTGGATTGCAGCGTGCTCGAGGCGTTGCCGGGCAAGACGATCCTCGTCGGCGCGCTGAACCTCGCCGACCCGGCCGTGGAGACGCCCGCGGTCGTCGCCGAGCGCATCCGGCGGGCCCTGCGGCACGTCCCGCCGGAGCGGGTGGTCGTCGCCCCGGATTGCGGCATGAAGTACCTGGCGCGCGACGTGGCGTTCGGGAAGCTATGCGCGCTCGTCGCGGGCGCGCGGCTGGTGCGGCGCGAGCTGGGCGCGGCGTAGCGCCCCGCAATCTTCCCTGCTGTGCAGGAGATTCCCGTGTGCAGCGGACTCGGGCGGCAGAAGTCGTTGCCTTCCGATGCCGGCGGGTGCGACCCGCGGGGGGGCACCGCACGGCGGTGTCCCGTCCCGTGCGGGAAGCCCCTAGGGCACGAGCAGGACCTTACCCTTCGCTTTTCGGTCCTGGAGATAGTCATGGGCGGCGGCGGCCTGGTCAAAGGGAAACGTGCGGTCCACGTAGGGCTTGATCTGGCCCGCCTCGTACAGCGCGAGCAGGGACGCGAATTGGGCTCCCAGCAGATCAAAGCGGTGGAACAAATGGGCGATGTTCACTCCGGACACGCTGCGGTTGTCGCTCATCAGCTGCAGGGGGCTGATCTTCTTGATCCGCAAGAACTCGGCAACCATGCGCGGGAGATTGCGGCGCTTGCCCGTCACCGCCGCGGCAAAGCCGAAGGCGACCAGGTGGCCGCAGTCGCCCAGCAGCCGGTAGCCCTCCGTCCACGAGCGACCCCCCACCGGATCCAGGATCACGTCCAGCCCGCCCTGCGGACCCAGGATGGCGCGGACGGCGGCCGCGACGTCCCGGCCGGAATCGAGCGGATGAGTCACCCCGCGCTGGCGCAGGAATTCATGCTTGGCCGGAGAGGCCGAACCGAAGATCGTGCAGCGTTGGGCGCGGGCCAACTCCACGGCGGCCAGCCCCACGCCCCCGGCTGCCGAGTGGATGAGGACCTTGCCGCCCTCGCGCAACCGCGCCACGACCCGCAGCATGTGATGCGCTGTCAAATAGACCACCGGCAGGGCAGCCCCCTCCTCGAAGCTCATTGCCGCGGGCATCTTGAACACCTGCAAGGCAGGCAGCACGACGGTGTCGGAGTAGCCGCCGAAATACGGCATCCCGATCACGCGCTCCCCCGGAGCGAATCCCCTCACGCCGGGTCCGACCTGGTCCACCAGACCCGAAATCTCGTACCCGACAACGCAGGGAATCCTGGGCGCGTCCGGATAGACCCCCAGCCGCGCCATGATATCCGCGAAGTTGATGCCGCAGGCCCGCGCGCGAATGCGCACCTGTCCCGGCCCGCACGCGGGATCGGGCGCTTCGCGCACTCGAAGCACTTCCGGCGGACCGGCTCGAGTGATCCAGACCTGTCGCATGGATTCTCCGCAAATGTGATCTGGAAGATTCGTCGCCCGGGTTCTGCTTGAGGCAGCGAGGGCGAAACTCCCGTGATCGCAGCCCGGCACGCAGCGAAGGTCGCGCACTTGCGTCGGCCAATCGCGGCAGGCCGCACGGGAGGCAGGGACTTGCCCGCGCTTCCGGCACTCCTTAGCATGCCTGTCGCGGCGGAAGCCATGCTTGCGCGGGGCTCGACGGGTCGCCGCGCTTCTGGCATGTCTAGCCGGTTCTTCCCTATCCGCCGGAGGTACCCATGTCCGTGACGCACAAGGAGGTCGCACCCCACCGCTTCCGCGAGACCTATGGCCGCTGCTTCGAGGACTTCACGGAGGGCGACGTGTACGAGCACCGTCCGGGACGCACGATCACCGAGGCGGACAACGTGTGGTTTACGCTGCTGACGATGAACCAGCACCCGCTCCACTTCGACCAGGCCTACGCGGCCAAGAGCGAATTCGGGCGGGCGGTGGTCAACAGCGCCCTGACGCTCTCCATCGTCACGGGCATGAGCGTCAGCGACGTGAGCTACAAGGCCATCGCCAACCTGGGCTGGACGGACATCCGCCTGCTGGCGCCGGTGTTCGTCGGCGACACGCTCTACGCGGAATCGAAGGTAGTCGCGAAGCGCCCGTCGAAATCCCGCCCGGAGCAGGGGCTCGTGACCGTCAGCACGACGGGCCGCAAGGCGGACGGAACCGTGATCATGACGTTCGAGCGCACCATGCTCGTCCCGCTGCGCGGCCACGCCCTGGAAGACCGGATCGACTATTGAGCGGAATCCGGCCTGTCGCCGGGCAGTGGGTCAATTTGCTGCTGTGGCCGTGAACCGCAACAACGGACTCCTCGCATTCGCTCGGAGTGACAAGGGGCTGTCATATCGAGCGTAGCGGGAAATCTGCTGTTGTCTCCAAACTGACCCGCTACCGCCGGCCGGGCCGCGTTGACTTCCTGCGCGGCCGAGGGAGAGGATCGGTCTGCCGCTGCGAACGTCGTATCGGACGGCCGGAACGCCGCTCCGGCAGAACTCCGGCCTGATGGGCTGAGGAAGAGGTCTCCAGCCGCAAGCATACCGCTCACTGCCGCCCCACCTCCCTGGAGACATCCCGTGAAAGCCGCCACCGTCGAGCTGACCGCCGCGCAGATTCCGGTGCAGGCCTCCACCGAATCCATCTCGCGCACGCTGGCGACCTTCGTCCACGACCTGCAGGCGGAAGCCATTCCCGCCGCCGTGCGCGAGCGCGCCGCCTTCCTGATCCTGGACGCGGTGGGGATCGCGCTGGCCTCGACGCGCTGGGACTTCGCGCACAAGTGCCTGACGGCCGCGCAGGGCCTGGGCGGGGCGGGCGACTGCACGGTGCTGGGCATGCCGGCGCGCCTGCCCGTGCGCGACGCGGTGCTGATGAACGGGCTGCTGGTGCACGGCCTGGACTACGACGATACCCACGTGTCCGGCGTGATCCATGGCACGGCCAGCGCGTGGCCGTGCGCGTACGGCACGGGAGAGCACGTGGGCGCGTCCGGGCGCGACGTGCTCGTCGCCTACATCGCGGCGATCGAGGCGGTCGCGCGGCTGGGGGCGGTGGCGCGCGGCGGCTTCCACCAGGTGGGCTTCCATCCCACCGGGCTGGTCGGGGTGTTCGGCTGCGCGCTGGCGGCGGGGCGGCTGCTGGGCGCGAACCCGGAGCAGCTCACCATGGCGCAGGGCGTGGCCCTGAGCACCGCGGCGGGCAGCCTGGAATTCCTCGCGGACGGCTCGTGGACCAAGCGCCTGCACCCGGGCTGGGCGGGCGTCGCGGGCATCACCGCCGCCGCGCTGGCCCGGCAGGGATTCGTCGCCCCGCAGGCCGCGTACGAGGGCCGCTTCGGCCTGTACAACATCCATCTCGGCACGCGCGAGGACACCCGCGACATCGCCCTCGCGACGGCCGGCCTGGGCGAAACCTGGGAGCTGAACCAGGTCGCGGTCAAGCCCTTCCCCGCCTGCCACTTCACGCACGGCTGCGCCGACGCCGCGCTGGCGCTGGTGAAGGCGCACGGCCTGCGGCCCGCCGACATCGCGCGCGTGCGCGTGCTGCTCCCGGCGGAGACGATCGGCACGGTGTGCGAGCCGGTCGCCAACAAGCTGCGCCCGGTGAGCGACTACGACGCGAAGTTCTCCGTCCAGTTCATCGTGGCGGCGTGCCTGGTGCGCGGAAAGTTCGGCCTGCCGGAGCTGGAGCCGGACGCCCTCAATGACGAGGCGATCCTGGACGTCGCGCGCAAGGTCGAGTACCAGGCGGACCCGAAGTCCCCCTTTCCCAAGGCGTACTCGGGCGAGGTCATCGTGACGACCCGCGACGGACGCGAGCTGCGCCGGCGCGAGCAGGTGAACCGCGGCGCGGCGGACCGGCCGCTGTCCAACGGCGAAGTCGAAGGCAAGTTCATGGAGAACGCGCGCATGGCCGTCTCGCGGGAGCGCGCCGAGCGCATCCGCGACGGGCTGCTCGCGCTGGAGCGCTGCCCCGACGTGCGCTCGCTCGGCGCGCTGCTGGGCGCGGCCTGATTCCCCTCGCGCGCCCAGCCGAATCCGGGGCGCCCGCCTTCCGGGCGCCTCTCCCGTCCCCAGCCGAGTGGCCCCGATGAACCCGCCCGCGGATACCCAGGACGAAGACCTGATCCTGCAAACCATCGACGGCTTCCTGGAGCGCGAGGTGCAGCCCGTGGCGCGCGCGCTGGAGCACGCGGACGAGTATCCCGCCAAGATCGTGGCCGGCATGGCCGAGCTGGGGCTGTTCGGCGCCATCATCGCGCCGCAGTACGGCGGGCTGGGGCTCTCCGCCAGCACGTACGCGAAGATCGTGGAGCGCATGGCGCGGGTGTGGATGTCAGTCACGGGCATCTACAACTCGCACCTGATCATGGCCGCGGCCGTGCAGCGCTTCGGCACCGAGGGCCAGAAGCGCGAGTTCCTCCCCCGCTTCGCCAGTGGCGAGCTGCGCGGGGGCCTCGCCCTGACGGAGCCGGACTGCGGCACGGACCTGCAGGCGATCCGCACGACGGCGGTGCGCGAGGGCAGCCACTACGTCATCAACGGCACGAAGACCTGGATCTCCAACGGCATCCACGGCCAGTGCTTCGCGCTGCTGGTGAAGACGGACCCGGAGGCGGAGCCCCGCCACAAGGGCATGAGCCTGTTCCTCGCCGAGAAGGGCGCGGGGTTCAAGGTGAGCCGCAAGCTGGAGAAGCTGGGCTACAAGGGGATCGACAGCGCGGAGCTGGTGTTCGAGGACTACGCCGTGCCCGTGGACCGGCTCATCGGCGGCGTGGAGGGCCTGGGGCTCAAGCACGCCCTGGGCGGCCTGGAGCTGGGGCGCATCAACGTCGCCGCGCGCGGCGTGGGCGTGGCGCGCGCCTCGCTGGAGGAGTCCCTGCGCTACGCGCAGATCCGCAAGACCTTCGGCAAGCCGATCTGCCAGCACCAGGCGATCCAGCTCAAGCTGGCCGACATGGCCACGCGCGTGGAGGCGGCGAAGCTCCTCGTGGAGAAGGCCGCGCAGGCCTATGACCGCGGCGAACGCTGCGACATGGAAGCGGGCATGGCCAAGCTGTTCGCATCGGAGGCGGCGATCGAGAACTCGCTGGAGGCGATGCGCATCCACGGCGGGTACGGCTACTCGAAGGAATTCGACGTGGAGCGCTACTACCGCGACGCCCCGCTGCTCGCTATCGGCGAAGGGACGAACGAGCTGCAGCGCATCATCATCGCGCGGCAGCTGATCGAGCGGAACCCGGCGTAGATCCCGTTTGGAAATGCGAAATGCAGGGGCGCTGCCCCGCCGTTGCCTAGGCTCTGTTTGAGTACCGCATCCGAGGGGCTTTGCCCCTCGGACTCCCCAGCAGGGAGCGGTTGCTCCCTGCACTCTGGTTTTGCGCTGAATCCGCGCTCAGCGCGGATTCAGCGCAAGGACTGGGGTCCAGGGGTCTCAGACCCCAGGCGAGGTTTCAAGGCGCAGAGCCCCTTGAAAGGCATTCTCAAACAGGGGCGCGGGGGAACTGGTTCCCCCGCAGTGGTGCTGCTTTGCATACTTCAACGGACCTGCAGCCCCCATCGCCTTCCGCCAGGCTCGCCATGCTGCCCCTCACCGGCCTGAAGATCGTCGCGGTCGAGCAGTACGGCGCGGCACCCTTCGGCACGATGTACCTCGCCGATCTCGGCGCGGAGGTGATCAAGATCGAGAATCCCGCGGAGGGCGGCGAGCTGGGCCGCCGTGTCGGCCCGTACTTCTTCGCGCCGGGCGACAGCCATTTCTTCCAGGGCCTCAACCGCAACAAGAAGAGCCTCACGCTCAACCTGAAGCGGCCCGAGGCGCGGGAGGTGCTCGAGGCGCTCGTGCGCGGGGCGGACGGCGTCGTGAACAACTTGCGCGGGGACCAGCCCGCCAAGCTCCGGCTCACCTACGAGCACCTGGGCGCGTGCAATCCGGCGGTCGTGTGCGCCCATCTCTCGGCCTACGGACGGGAGGGCCCGCGGGCGGCTTGGCCGGGCTTCGACTACCTGATGCAGGCCGAGGCGGGCTACCTCTCGCTCACCGGGGAGCCCGAGGGCCCGCCGCAGCGCTTCGGCCTGTCCATCGTGGACTACATGACCGGGCTGACGGCCGCCTTCGCCCTGCTGGCCGGCGTCGTGGAGGCGCGCGCAACGGGCAAGGGGCGGGACCTGGACGTCAGCCTGTTCGACGTGGCGCTGTTCAACCTCAACTACCTCGCGATGTGGTACCTGAACGAGGGCCACGTGCAGGGGCGCGAGCCGCGCTCGGGTCATCCCTCGCTCGTGCCCAGCCAGCTCTTCCGCACGCGGGACGGCTGGATCTTCATCATGTGCAACAAGGAGAAGTTCTGGGGGCTGCTCGCGCGGGCCGTGGAGCATCCGGAGTGGGAGAGCGATCCGGAGCTGGCGACGTTCGCGGCGCGGCTGCGCAACCGCGCACGGGTCACGCGCCTGCTGGACGAGGCGCTGGCCGCGCGCACGACCGCGGAATGGCTGGAGCGCTTCGCGGGGGAAATTCCGGCCGCGCCCGTGCTCGACGTGAAGGCCGCGCTCGACAACCCGGCGGCGCGGGCGGGCGGGCGCATCCTGCGCATGACCCATCCCGTGCGGGGCGAGATGAGCCAACTCGCCAATCCGGTGCGGCTCTCCGGCGAGGAGCATCCGGCGCGCCCCGCGCCCGCGCTGGGGGCCGACACGGAGGAGATCCTGCGCGGCCTGGGCTATTCGGCGGCGCGCATCGCCGCGCTGCGCAAGGCGGGCGCTGTCTGACGCGGCGGGTCGGCGCGGCGGCGTAGGGGCTTCCCGCGCAGGGCGCTTGCGGCCTGCATCACCCGTAAACAGGAGCCATAGGAACGAGTGCGCGCTTCAATACCCGAGAATCGCGGTGGACGTGACCGACAGCGCCTCACCCTCGGCGCTTCGCGCCGGTCCCTCTCCGACTGCGCGGAGAGGGACTTTGCCCGGTGGGACGCCCCTCTCCACGCAGTTGGAGACGGGCAGCCCGGTGCCGAGCGCTTGCGCGAGGCACGAGAACCTCAGCGCAGGCGGGGTGAGGCCCATTGACGGCAGTCGGAAGGATTGGAGCCGTTCACCCGGTTTTGAGATGGGCTCTACGATACGCCCGGGACGCCCGTAAACAGGAGCCATGAGAAGGCCAGACACTCCACCACCGCCGCAGCCGGCCGCGCAGCGCGGCCAGGCCGATCCCCAGCTCGTGCTGCAGAGCCGCTTCGGACTCTCCGCCTTCCGCACGGGTCAACGCGAGATCATCGCCTCCGTGCTGGCCGGACGCGACACGCTGGCGATCCTGCCCACGGGGGGCGGCAAGTCCCTCTGCTACCAGTTGCCGGCGGTGGCGGTGGACGCGCTGGTCATCGTGATCTCTCCGCTCATTTCGCTGATGCGCGACCAGGTGGCGGCCTTGCACGCCCTGGGCATTCCGGCGGGCTGCATCCACTCGGGCCAGGCCGTCGCCGACAAGCGCGCGGTGTTCGAGCAGCTCCAGGCCGGGGGCGGTTACGTGCTGTACCTGTCGCCGGAGCGTGCGCAGAAGCCGGGCTTCGCCCGCTGGCTGTCCGCCCGGCAGCCCCTCCTGTTTGCCATTGACGAGGCGCATTGCGTCTCGCAGTGGGGCCACGACTTCCGGCCGGACTACCTGCGCCTGTCGCTCCTGCGCGAACTGCGGCCGGACGTCCCGATCCTGGCGCTGACGGCCACGGCCACGCCGCAGGTGGTGACCGACATGAGCCGCACGCTGCAGTTGCGGCAGCCTGAGCGCCACATCCACGGCTTCTATCGCCCCAACCTGTATTGTCAGGTGGTGCCGTGCCGGGACGAGGCGGACAAGACCGCGTACCTCGTCCAGGCCCTGCGCCAGGTTCAGACCGGGCGGGTGATCGTGTACTGCGGCACGCGCCGGTCGAGCGAGGATGTGGCGGCGGAGCTGGAATTCGGCTTCCCAGGCGTGGCGTACTATCACGCGGGCCTGCCGCCGGAGGAGCGCACGCGCGTCCAGGAGGACTTCGCCGCCGGGCGCCTGCGCATCCTCACCGCCACCAACGCCTTCGGCATGGGCATAGACCATCCGGACGTGCGGCTGATCGTGCACTACCAGCTGCCCGGCACGCTGGAGGCCTACTATCAGGAGATGGGCCGCGCCGGGCGGGACGGCCTGCCCGCCACGTGTCTGCTGCTCCACGCCAAGCGCGACAAGAGCCTGCAAACGTACTTCATCCGCGAATCCGAAGCCCCGCCCCAGGTGATCCGCCAGCGCTGGGCGCAGCTGGACGCCATGATCGCGTTCAGCGAGAGCGGCACCTGCCGCCACGCGGGCATCCTCGCCTACTTCCGCGACGCCCAGCGGCTCGATCGCTGCGGCCACTGCGACGTGTGCGACCCCGCCGCCGCGCAGGCGATCGCGGTGCCCCCCCACCGGCGCGCGCCCCGCGCCCCCCGCGCTCCCCGTGCTCCCCGTGCGAGCCGGCAGGAGCGGCGGAGGGTGGAGGAGGCCGCGGCGCGGCCCATGACCCCGGACCAGACGGCCCTGGCCGACCGCATCCGCGCCTGGCGTCTCGACTGGGCCAAGGCCAACGACGTCCCGGCGTTCCTCGTCTTCAGCGACAAGACGCTGCGCGCCCTCGTCAGCCGGCGGCCCGCGACCCCCGCCGAGCTGAACGCCGTATCCGGCATCGGGCCGCGCAAGATCGAACAGTTCGGCAACGCGCTGCTGGACGCGCTCAGCGCAGGGGAGCGGGGAGACTGCGCGCGATGACCCTCGACCTCTGGCTCGCGTTCGTCGTCGCCGCGGTCATCCTCGTCGCCATCCCCGGCCCGACTGTGATGCTCGTCGTGGGCTACGCCCTGTCCCAGGGACGGAGCTCGGGGCGGTATACGGTGCCGGGCGTGGCGCTGGGGGACGTGACGGCGATGAGCCTGTCGTTCATCGGGCTGGGCGCGCTCCTGGCGGCGTCGGCGGAGCTGTTCCGGGCGGTGCAATGGGCGGGGGCGGCGTACCTGGTGTACCTGGGCGTTCAGCTTTGGCGCGCGCCGCCGGTCGTCGCCGCGGCGCCGGTTCCGCGCGGTGCCTCCTCGCGCTGGCGGATGCTGGGGCATGCCTGGGCCGTGACGAGCCTCAATCCCAAGGGCATCGTGTTCTTCGTCGCGTTCGTGCCGCAGTTCCTCTCTCCCAATTTGCCCGTTGCCCCCCAGCTGCTCCTGCTCGGCGCCACCTTCAGCGTGATCGCCACGCTCAACTCCATCGCCTACGCGCTCCTCGCCGGGTCGGTGCGGGCCGCCGTGAGCGAGCCCCGCGTGGTGCGTGCCATCCATCGCATCGGCGGCAGCATCCTCATCGCGGCAGGAATTGTCACGGCCGGACTGAAGCACGTGGCCTGAATCCCGTCTTCCGGCGGCGGAAGCGGCCTGTCCCGGATTGCTCGCAAGAGGGCGAAAGCCGTCCGGGATGCGGAGAACTGCCGTGACGGCCCGTTCCCGCTGGCCGCTATGACCCGGCCCCGAGTCCGGCGGCCCGACCGGATCGCCCGGCAAGTCAGACGGGTAGAAATCCGGCGCTCCGAATTCAGCCGCAATTGGACTGAAAAACGAGCTTGGTGGCCGCCGCGTCCTGAAATGGTCATGCGCACGGGGCGGACAAGGAGTACGATGACCAAGGATGGTTGAGATAGGGATTTGCGACGACAACGGAGTGCCCGCCGACAGCAAGGCTATCCGGACACGACGGACGCGTGGCCGCTTGGAATGCGGCGACGCACGCATGGCCGTTCAGCTTCCGCGCAGCGATCAAAGGGTGCGTCATGGATAGCAAGTGGCTGCAGAATATTTTCGGGGGAAGGGAGGACGCGACCCTAACGCTGAACCTGCTTCACCGGAACCGGACGCCGGTGCTGGTGGAAATCGAGCGCTCGCTGCTGCGCTTCAAGTCCCTGCTCACGCTGCGGGACAAGGCCGTCGTGATCGCAAAGCCGGCGGAGTACCAGGATGCGCTGAAGACCGGGGACCATGTGCGGATCCGCTGGTCGGGCGCGGAGCGGCACGAGATGCGCCTGGAGGTGGTCCACCCGCACGTCAACCTGCCCAACGGCCACGCGGGCTTCGTCTGCAGGGTGCACGAACCGATCACGCAGCCGCGCCGCAATCATGAACGCTATGACGTCAGCCGCTTCAGCAACCTCACGGCCGAGATCGGGGGCGGGCAGTTTCGCCTGCTGGACCTGTGCGAGTCCGGTTGCCGCTTGGCGCTGGCGGGCAATACGAGCCAGATCCGGATCGCGCAGGGCCATGAAATGCACCAAGCCACGCTCTGGGTCGGCTCGGGCGCCAAGGTGGAGCTGTCGCGCCTGATGCCGCTCTCCGAAGGAAGCGGCTTCATCGGCTGCGCGTTCGAGGTCAAGCAGGACGGGAAGTCCCCGCAAGTCCTGGCGCAGGTCATCCATTCGGTGGAGGAGAAGCAGGTCGAAGTGCTGCACCCCCATGAGCACCGGGTCGAGCATCCCGTGAAGGCAAGCTAAACGGCCCGGACGAGCGCAGGCCATCCGGCAAGCGGCGAATCCCTGGTAAACGCGGTTTCGCCGGTCCGCGCGGAATTGGCTATCCGTCGCGCACGAAGTCCCTTATCCTGCAAACATCCCTTGCACCCATGCGTTCCCGCCCGCCAATTCGCGGCCTTGCTCGCCTGGTCTTGTTCGCCTGCACCCTCCGTCCGGCACAATTTCCGCCCGCACCGCCGGCGGACATCGAGGAGCGCGGCTATGCCCGGCGTCATGACGGACCTGCTGCAACGCATTCGGGGCCTGGAAGACGAGCTGGAGGCGGAGCTGGCGCGCCGCGCGGGCGAACTGCCCCGCGACCTCAGGCGCAGGGGCGTACGGTTCGAGCAGGACCTGCTCGAGGCGCACCGCCGCCTGCGGATGGGGCTGTATCGCTTCCTGCGCACGACCCCCATCACGACGTACCTGACGGCGCCGGTGATCTACGCCCTGATCTTTCCGCTCGGGCTGCTCGACCTGGCGATGAGCGTGTACCAGTGGATCTGCTTCCCCGCCTATGGCATCCCCCGCGTGCGGCGCGGCGCCTTCGTCGCGCTCGACCGCCGCGAACTCGGCTACCTGAACCTGATCGAGAAAGTGAACTGCGTGTACTGCGGTTACGGCAACGGCGTCCTCGCCTACGCGCGGGAGGTCGCCAGCCGCACCGAGCAGTACTGGTGCCCGATCAAGCATGCGCGCTCCATCGCCGGCGCCCACCGCCGCTATGGGGGATTCCTGGAGTACGGCGACGGGGAAGGCTACCGCACGCGGCTCGAGGAGCTGCGCACCGAAGTGCGCAAGCTGGAGCCAGAGCAAGGGGCGAACGCCCCGGCGGGCCCCCACCCGCTCTGAAGCCCGTCCTAGTCCGGCCCCGCGAATCCCGGTATCGTTTGCCGGCGTGAGCGCACCCGTTGGGGGTGCCGCGCCGTCACGTCGTCCCCCCGTTCCCGCGCCGCCCGGGATGCCTCGTCCGCGAGCCGTCCCGGGCTTCCGGGCCTCCCTCGAATCCGGATGAACCGCGATGAAATTCGGCACCGCCTGCATCCATGCCGGGCAAGCGCCCGACCCGAGCACGGGCGCCATCATGACGCCCATCTACCAGACTTCCACCTATGTCCAGTCCGCGCCGGGCCGGCACAAGGGCTACGACTACGCCCGCACGGGCAACCCGACGCGCACGGCGCTGGAGGCGAACCTGGCGGCGCTGGAGGGCGCGACCCACGGCATCTGCTTCGCCAGCGGGCTGGGGGCGATGGACGGCGTGATGCGCCTGCTGAGCGCGGGGGATCACGTCGTCGCCTGCGACGACGTGTACGGGGGGACGTACCGCTTGTTCATGCAGGTCTTCGCGCGCTACGGCCTGGAGTTCTCGTTCACCGACATGAGCGACCCCAAGCAGGTGCGGGCGGCGATCACGCCCCACACCCGGCTCGTCTGGCTGGAGTCGCCGACCAATCCGCTGCTCAAGGTGCTCGACATCCGGGCCATCGCGGACGTGGCGCGGCAGGCGGGCGCGCTGGTCGGCGTGGACAACACGTTCGCCACGCCCTACCTGCAGCAGCCGCTCGCCCTCGGGGCGCACCTGGTCGTGCACAGCCTGACCAAGTACCTGGGCGGGCACTCGGACGTGATCGGCGGGGCCGTGCTCACGAGCGACGCGGGGCTTGCCGAGCGCCTGCACTACGTCCAGAACGCGGCGGGCGCGGTGCCCGGGCCGCTGGACTGCTTTCTCGTCCTGCGCGGCACCAAGACCCTGCACGTGCGCATGGAACGGCATTGCGAGAACGCGCTGCGCGTGGCCCGGTACCTGGACGCGCATCCCGCCGTGGGCCACGTGCACTACCCCGGCCTGCCGCACCATCCCCAGCACGCCCTGGCCGGGCGGCAGATGCGCGCCTTCGGCGGCATGGTCTCCTTCCGCCTCAAGGACGACTCGCTGGAGCGCGCGGCCAAGCTGTGCTCGGCGACGCGGCTATTCGCGCTGGCCGAGAGCCTGGGCGGCGTGGAGAGCCTCGTCGAGCATCCCGCCAGCATGACCCACGCCTCCATCCCCAAGGCCGTGCGCGAGAGCTACGGCGTCAACGACAGCCTGATCCGCCTGTCCGTCGGCATCGAGGACGCGGAGGACCTGATCGAGGATTTGCGCCAGGCGCTGGAGGCGGCGGGGGGGTAGGAGGCGGCTTGTTGCACGCGGGTCAGGAACAGTAAAGGCAGGGTCTGACGCCGGGACGTCGGCGCAACCTCGCCGGCTACCAGGGATAGAACGCCGTCAGCACCGTGGTGAGGCCTTCGCTGCCCACGGCGATTTCGGCGCGGTAGACGGACCCGGACGCGGTGACGAGGCGCAGCCCGACTCCGGCGTCATCCTTCCAGTGCGATCCCAGCGTGCCCGGTTCCTCCGCGACCGACCCGGCCTCATAGAACGTCGCCAGCTGCACGCCGGTGCGGACATCCTGGAAGAACAGATAGTCGAACGGGGTGAACTCGTCGGTCAGGTTCCAGCGCAACTCCGCCGAGGCGTAGAGCGTGTGGGCCCCTTTGAAGCGGTCGGCCGGATATCCGCGCAGGTAGGAATCGCCCCCCAGCGAGGCCGAGGTGCCGTTGCGGTTGGCGGCAAGGTCGTTGTTGACCAGCGCGGCCTGGGAGGCGAGACAGGCGGTGTCGGACGACGCGCAGCCGAGGTCATTGATCTGATTGAGAACGGAGGCGCGGGTTTCGCCCGTCTTGCGGACGACGGCGTCCGACTGGAACGCGTGGAAGGCCAACGTGCTCTGGCTGCCCAGCGGCAGGTACGCGCTTAGGCGGTAGTCCAGCGTGTAGAAATCGGGCTGCACCGTGGCTTGGCGGGGCGAGTCCGCGTACTCGGTGACGAATCGTACGCCACGCCGGGGATCGAAGTACTCGTCGGTCAGGTCGAGCCGGACGCCCGCTCGACCCTCGATGGAATAGGCGCTCTGCGGCTCGGTGAAGCTGCTGATGACGTGACCCGCGCTGTCCCGCACGCGCTTCAGGCGCGCGCCGGACTGGACGGCCCGCACGTAGAGGTCCAGCCGGCGCTCCCAGCGGGTGTAGGTCAATTGCGGGGCATAGTATTCGAGTTTGTCGAATTCCAGGAGCGTGTACGTGTCGGAGATCGAATCCATGCCCCGGAACGTGTAGTTGCGGGCCTGGAACTTCGTGATGTTGAGCGTGAGCAGGTCGAAGAGCAGCCTCCTCTCCACCACCTGCACCTGCTCGATGGATGCGAACACGGCCTCGATATCGCCTTGCAGGAACGCAATGTAGGCGCGGTGGGGAAACAGGTGATTCGTCTCGTACAGGAGCACGCCGAACCCGGATCCGATGCCCGGGATGCTGTAGGGCAGCGGCAGCGCCAGGTAGGATTCCGTGGCGGGAAACGAGTCCCGGCGGCGCGGAACGACCCAGTCGTCTCCCGCGAAGGCGCTGTGGGCCCATGCGGAGGACAGCGCCAGCGCGGCGATGGCCAAGACGCGGGAGTGGCTCCGGAACATGGCTCGCCGGCGGAATCGGGAACGAAAGACTCCCGCGGCAAGACGGCTACCACGGATAGTTGACGATGATCGTGGTGTTGGCGCCCTCGTCGCCGTTCGCAACGTCCACCCGGTACACGGCGCCCGACTGGGTCACCATCCGCAGCCCGACCCCGTAGTCCGAACGCCAGCGCTGGCCCAGCCCGCTCTCCGTCTCGCCGACCGAGCCCGCCTCGAAGAAGGGGGCGACCTGCACACCGGTGCGGATGTCCTTGAAGAACAGGTAGTCGAAGGGAGTGACCTCCTCGGTGAGATACATGCGCAGCTCCGCCCCAAAATAGAACGTATGCGCGCCCTGGAAACGGCCTTGGGGATAGGCGCGCAGCAGGTTCTGCCCCCCCAACGCCAGGGACGTCCCGTTGGAGTTGGCCGCCAGCGCATTGGCCACCCGCGCCGCCTGGGCGGCTTGGCAGACCGCATCCCCGGCCGCGCAGCCGAGGTCGTTCTTGCGGTTGAGCGAGGCCAGGTCCGTATCGCCTCGGTCGCGCACCCGCGCGTCCGATTGCAGCACGCTGAGGGCGAGAATGCCCCGCTCCCAAATCGGGACATAGCCGTTCAGGCGCGTGGTCACGGTGTAGTAATCCGGCTGCGCGACGTCCTGGCGCGGAGCGTCCTTGTAGTCCACCAGCAGCCGCGCTCCACGGTGCGGGTCGTAGTACTCGTCGGTAAAGTCCAGCCGCACGCCCCCATGGTATTCGCGGTAGAAAGAGGTCGGCGGCTCGGTGAAGTCGCTGATCACGCCGCCCTTGGAGTCGCGAATCCGCACCAGCCGCACGCCCTCTTGCAGGGTCTGGGCATAGGCTTCGATCCTGCGCTCCCACGCCGTGTAGGTGAGCTGGCCCTGGTAATCCTGAACCTTGTTGGTCTCCAGCAGCGTGTAATCGTTCTTGCCGGTTTCCATCCCCCGCAGCGTGTAGTTGTTGACGGTGGCCTTGGTGATCTGCTCGACGAACAGGTCAAGCAGCAGCCGCTTGGGCAGGAGCTGGACCTGCTCCATACCGACGTTGGCGCCTTCGGCCTCGCCCGTGATGAGGATGAAGTACCCTCGTTGCAGAAAGTAGTAATTGGTCTCGTACGCAATGAGCGCCACCCCTGTTCCGATCCCGGGCAGGCTGTAGGGCAAGGGCAGGATGAGGTACGAGGGCTCGCTGGGAAACGGGTCCTTGCGGCGGGGAATGACCCAATCGGCGGCGGCGGCGGGAGCGGCGGCAGCGGCGAATATGAGCGCGGCGCACAGCAGGAAAATCAGGCGGCGGATCCGCACGGCAATGACTCGCGGCTCGGGTGCGGCGCGGCAGGGCGCGTTCGCATCCTCAAGATCATTCCCCCGCCTCGATCCTCTTGCCTATGCCACATATTGAGGAAAAGGAATTGAGGTACGTCAAGGCGTCCGGGAGCGGAGCGCGAGCGCCCGTGCCCGGCCAGGCGGAAGGGACAGCCCAGGGCAACCGCAAAGTCCTCGGTCGTGTCGATTCGGCCGTGCGCTCCCGCCTGCGGCGGGCCTCATCCGCCCTGCGGGCACCTTCTCCAACGCCGAATTGCCGGCGTGGAGAAGGACTCCTCGCCCGGAGCCTATCCCTTCTCCAACCCGCGCTGCATGCGGGTTTGGAGAAGGTGGCGCACTGCGCCACCGGCGCCGGCGGCGCGGGCCGGATGAGGCGCGAGCGAAGCGAGCGTGCTGAGCGGACGATCGAGCAATGCTTGTGCCACAACAGCTGATTCTGGACTTTGCGGTTGCCCTGGGGAAAGGTCTCGCGGGATTTGTCTTAGCGGGTGCGAACGCTGTACTATACAAAATTGTTGCCCGGATCCGGGGGGGCCTGCGATCAGCACTGGCATATTGAGGGAAGCGTCATGACGAACCACGAGGGTCTGCGCACTTGGGTGGAGCAAACGGCGCGCCTGACCAAGCCGGAAAGCGTTCACTGGTGCGATGGATCGGAAAGCGAGTACCGGCACCTCATTGCGCTGATGCTGGAATCCGGCGACCTGGTTCCCTTCGATGCGAAGACCCACCCGGGCTGCTACCTGCACCGCTCCCACCCCAGCGACGTCGCGCGCACGGAGAACCTGACGTTCATCTGCACGCCGTCCGAGCAGGATGCCGGGCCCACCAACAACTGGATGGCGCCCGAAGTCGCGCACCGGAAGATCGATGCTCTGTTCTCCGGGTGCATGGCCGGGCGCACGATGTATGTCGTGCCCTACGTGATGGGCCCGCTCGAATCCCCCTATGCCAGCGTGGGCGTGGAGATCACAGACAGCCCCTACGTGGCCGCCAGCATGCGCATCATGACCCGCATGGGCAAGGCGGCGCTGGGCAAGATCGAGGCCAACGGCCATTTCATCAAGGGTCTGCATTCGATCGGGGACCTGAATCCCGAGCGCCGCTTCATCATGCACTTCCCCGCGGAGCGCACCATCAAGAGTGTGGGCTCCGGCTACGGCGGGAACGCCCTGCTGGGCAAGAAGTGCCACGCCCTGCGCATCGCGAGCTGGGACGGGCGCAAGGAAGGGTGGCTCGCCGAGCACATGCTGATCATGGGCGTGGAGACCCCGCAGGGCGAAAAGCACTACATCGCCGCCGCCTTTCCCTCCGCCTGCGGCAAGACCAATCTCGCCATGCTGGTGCCGCCCAAGAGCCTGCCCGGCTACAAGATCTGGACCGTGGGCGAGGACATCGCCTGGATGCACCTGGGCCGCGACGGCCGCCTCTGGGCGATCAATCCGGAGGCCGGGATGTTCGGCGTGGCTCCGGGCACGAATCCGAAGACCAATCCCAACGTCCTCCATGCGATCGGGCACGACACGATCTACACCAACGTGGCCATGACGCCGGACAAGAAGCCCTGGTGGGAAGGCCTGTCCGACGCCCCGCCGGAAGGCACGCTGGACTGGCAGGGCCGTCCCTACCAGCCGGGCAATGGCCCCGCCGCCCATCCCAACTCGCGCTTCACTTCACCCAACAAGCAGCTCCCGAACTACGCGCCCGAAAGCGAAGCGCCGGAGGGCGTACCCATCGCGGCGATCCTGTTCGGCGGACGGCGCGGTTCCGTCGTGCCCCTGGTGGTCGAGGCGCTGAACTGGAACCACGGCGTGTTCCTGGGGGCGGCGGCAGGCTCGGAGACGACCGCCGCGGCGACCGGCCAGGTGGGCGTGGTGCGGCGCGATCCGATGGCGATGCTGCCGTTCTGCGGCTACAACATGGGCGACTACTGGACGCACTGGCTCAGCTTCGGCGGACGCTCGAGCAAGCTGCCGAAGGTCTTCAACGTGAACTGGTTCCGGCGCGACGGCGGCGGCAAGTTCCTTTGGCCCGGCTACGGGGAAAACCTGCGCGTGCTGCGCTGGGTGCTGGATCGTTGCGCGGGCCGGGGCAAGGCCGTCCGGACGCCCATCGGTTTTCTCCCCACGCCCGACGCGATCGACACCGCCGGCCTCGCTCTGCCGCCGGATGCGCTGCGGGAGCTCACGACCGTGGACAAGGCCGCCTGGCTGAAGGAAGTGGCCGAGATCGAAGCCTACTTCGGCCGCTTCGGAGAGCGCCTGCCGCCGCAGCTCAAGGACGAGGTCGCCCGCGTCAACCGCGAGCTGCAAGCGTAGCGACCCCCTCACCCCCGACCCCTGTCCCGCAAGGCGAGAGGGGAGAACTGCCTGACCGCCGATACGCTCGCCGGAAGCGGCGCGCCTGCGAGCTGGGCGTTGGAGCGCACTGGAACGAAAGGAAAGGCAGACGGAATGAGCAACGCCGATACCGACAAGGTCTTCGCAGGCTCAATTCCGAAACTGTACGAGACACATCTCGTTCCGCTGATCTTCGCGCCCTACGCCGCGGACTTGGCCCATCGGCTGGCTTCGCGCTCTCTGAAGCGCGTGCTCGAGATCGCGGCCGGCACGGGCGTTGTGACGCGTGCGTTGGCAGCCGTGCTGCCCGAAAGCGTCTCCATTATCGCCACGGACTTGAATCAGCCGATGCTGGACCAAGCCGCCGCGCTGGGGACCAAGCGCCCCGTGGAGTGGCGTCAGGCAGATGCCATGCAGCTGCCTTTCAGTGATGGCATGTTTGACGCCGTCGTATGTCAGTTTGGAGTCATGTTCTTCCCCGACAAGCCGAAGGCGTTTTCGGAGGCACGGCGAGTGCTCAGGCCGGGAGGCGTTTTCGTTTTCAATGTCTGGGATCGGATCGAAGAAAACGAATTCGCGGACACCGTGACGACGGCTCTCGAAACCCTGTTTCCCGCGGACCCGCCCCGCTTCCTCGCGCGCACGCCCCATGGCTATTACGACCCTCTGTCCATCGCGCGGGATGTTGCAAAAGGCGGATTCCCCGGGTCGCCCAAGTTCACCACGCTCGCGGCGCGCAGTCAGGCAGCATCTTCCCGATTTCCAGCCATCGCGTACTGCCAGGGGACACCGCTACGGAACGAGATCGAGGCGCGCGACGCCGCGCGGCTCGGCGAAGCAACCGACCTGGCGGCGGAAGCCCTCACCCGGCGCTTCGGGCGAGGCGTCGTGGACGGCAAGATTCAGGCACATATTGTCAGCGTCGAAATCTGACCGTCGCGAAGCGAGCGCGTTGCGCGCCCAGCGCACCCTATCCGCTGACGGGCATGTTCGGCAGCGGCTGGAGCATGCTGACCCGGTTTCCCTCCGTATCGCGCAGGGACAGATACGTCCCGACGCCGGGAATGTCCGTGGGTTCCCCCAGCAGCTGCCCGCCGGCGACGACGACCTTCTTCATGTGCGCCTTGATGTCGTCCACGGCAATGACGATGGAGGGCGCGTGCGTCCTGGGGTCGTCCGTCCTCGGGTAGAAGCCCCCGTTGATGGCGCCGGAGCGGCGGATGCCCTTGTCGTCGGCTTCGTGGGTGGTGACCACGACGTAGTTTCCCATCTCGGGGCCGAGCTGCTGCATCTTCCAGCCGAACGTGCGCGCGTAGAATTCCGCCATCCGCTTCCTGTCTACGGCAGGCATCTCGAAGTGAACCACCGGATTCATGGGCATGGCATTCTCCTGGGGTGAGGGGGGTGAAGGTGCTGGAGCGTTCATGCGGGGCGGTGAGCCTGCGCGAGATGGGAGAAGCGATACTTTCTTACGACAGGTTCGACTCGTCAACTGTTAGAGACTTTCTTGGTCGCGCATGACCTCTTTTCAACACTGATGCCCAAATCTTCGGGAGGCAGGGGAGGGTGAGGTGCCCGCCGAACGGGCGGTGAGGCTGCCGCTACCCCGCCCTCCCGTCTCCGTGCTACGGAGCGGATGGGCCGGGTTTGCGCGCCCAAGCTTCCGCCGTTCAACGAGGCCATCCATGGGCAAGGCGGTGCTGGCCTTGGACCAGGGCACGACCAGTTCCCGCGCGATCCTGTTCAATCGCAAGGGCGAGGTGCTGGCCGCGGCGCAGCAGGAATTCCCCCAGCACTACCCCAAGCCCGGCTGGGTCGAGCACGATCCGTGGGACCTGTGGGGCAGCGTGCACGCGACCATGACCGCCGCGCTGCGCAAGGCCCGGCTCAAGCCGCAGGACCTCCACGCCATCGGCATCACCAATCAGCGCGAAACCACGCTGCTGTGGGAGCGGAGTTCGGGCAGGCCCCTCGGGCCGGCGATCGTGTGGCAGTGTCGGCGCACGGCGGAGCGCTGCGAGGCCATCCGGCAGCGCGGGGACGGCGCCATGCTGCGCGAGCGCACGGGCCTGGTCGTGGACGCCTACTTCTCGGCGACGAAGCTGGCGTGGCTGCTGGATGAGATTCCCGGCGCGCGCGAGCGGGCCGAGCGCGGGGAGCTGGCCTTCGGGACGGTGGACTCGTGGCTGATCTGGAACTTGACCGGGGGCACGGCGCAGCGGGGCGCGGTCCACGCGACCGACCCGTCCAATGCGAGCCGGACGCTCCTGTTCGACCTGGCCACCCAGGCGTTCGCGCCGGACCTGCTCGACACTTTCAAGATCCCGCCCGGCGTCTTGCCCGCCGTTCAGCCCACCGCGGGCGTGTTGGGCGAAACCCATGCGGAAATTCTGGGTGCGCGCGTTCCGATCGCCGCGGCCGTCGGCGACCAGCAGGCGGCCCTGTTCGGCCAGACCTGCTTCGCGCCCGGCAGCCTGAAGAACACCTACGGCACGGGCTGCTTCCTCCTGCTCAACACCGGCTCCGCCCCCGTGCGCTCGGCGGCGGGACTGCTCACCTCGACCGGCTGGCGCATCGGTCAGCGCACCACCTACGTGCTGGAAGGCTCGATCTTCATCGGCGGCGCGGTGGTGCAGTGGCTGCGGGACGGCCTGCGCCTGATCCGCCGCGCCAAGGAGACCGAGGCGCTCGCCCAGTCCGTGGCTGACACGGGCGGGGTGCACCTCGTCCCCGCATTCGTGGGCCTGGGCGCGCCTTACTGGAACCCCGAGGCGCGCGGGGCGCTCGTCGGCGTGACGCGCGGCACGACCCGGGCGCATATCGTGCGGGCGGCCCTCGAGGCGATCGCGTTCCAGACGGCCGAGATGGTGGAACTGATGGGCGCGGAGTCGCTGGGCAGCGGACTGCCGGGCGCGGAGTCGGTCGGCGCCGGTCTGACCGGCGCTAGGCCGGCAGGTGCGGGACTGCTGGGCGCAAGGGCAGGGCGGCGGCCGGAGGCGCTGCGGGTGGATGGCGGCGCGACGGCCAACGCGTTCCTGTGCCAGTTCCAGGCGGACGTGCTGGGCATCCCCGTCGAGCGGCCGCGGCTGCTGGAGACGACGGCGCTGGGCGCGGCCATGCTCGCGGGCCTGGCGACCGGCTTCTGGAGCGATCCGGAAGAGCTGTCGGCGCTGCGCCGGGTGGAGCGGGTGTTCGAGCCGCAGCGCTCGGACGATTGGCGCGCGGAGCAGATGGCGGGCTGGAAGAAGGCGGTGCAAAGGGTCTTGCTGTAGGCGAGGTGCAACAGGAGCCCCATGCGCGGGAGCAGACCCATCGAGCATCCCCGGGCGCCGGGTCCGTGCGGATGACCCGTTCGGCGTGTCCCATGAGCGGTCGCATTCCATCCCTGAAGGTCAAGCGCATCTACGAGCCGCCCGACCCGGCGGACGGCACGCGCGTGCTGGTGGATCGGCTCTGGCCGCGCGGGGTGAGCAAGGAGCGTGCGCGGCTGGATCTGTGGCTCAAGGAACTGGCACCCAGCCCTGCGCTGCGTGGCTGGTTCGGCCACGATCCCGCCAAGTGGGACACCTTCAAAGCACGCTACGAGGCGGAGTTGAACGCTCGCCCGGAGGCGGTGCGCCAGCTCTCCGCTCTGGCGCGGCGGGGTCCTGTGACGCTGCTGTTTGCCGCGCGGGACCCCGCGCACAACAGCGCCCTTTTGCTCAAGGCTTACCTCGAGCGCAGCCACTGAGGCGTCGAGGCCGGGCGTGGCTTCTGGCGCGGTCTGCCGGAGCGGGCGGCCCTGCGCAGGGTGCGGCGGTTGTTCGGGCCGGAGCGCTGCGGCGACTGGCGGGCCGGGCAGACGGTGGGCCCGAAGATGGCGGTGCAACGGGTCTCGCGGTAGAGGGAACGACACAACAGCAACAACCTGCGAGGGAGCAAGGCCCCTCGCGCACCCCGATTCGGTTTACGCGTCCGCTACGCAGGAGCGAACTCCAGCGTTTCGACGGTGGAGGGCGCAAAGAGCTGATTACGAAACGCAAAAGGGGCCGCTGCCTTCCGGCAGCCGGCCCCTTGGATCATCGTCTTGCCAATTCAAATCCCCTCTCCCCTTGCGGGAGAGGGGCAGGGGTGAGGGGGGTCTAGCGCTTGGAGAACTGGTAGCGCTTGCGGGCGCCCGGCTGGCCGTACTTCTTGCGCTCCACCTCGCGCGGGTCGCGGGTGAGCATGCCGGCCTTCTTCAGCGGGGCGCGCAGCTCTTCCTGGGGCACGAGGAGCAGCGCGCGGGCGATGCCGTGCCGCACGGCGCCGGCCTGGCCCATGATCCCGCCGCCCTGCACGTTCACGTGAATGTCGAAGCGATCCCCGGTCTGGGTCAGCTCGAGGGGCTGGCGCACGATGAAGCGCTGCGACTCGTCAGGGAAGTATTCCTCGATCGGCTTGGTATTGACGGAGATGCGCCCGACGCCGGGGCGAAGAAAGACCCGCGCCACCGAAGACTTGCGCCGGCCGGTTCCATAGAACTGCTGCAACAGGGGTCGCTCGCTCATGGTTCCGTTTAAGATGCGGTCGTTCAAGCCGGGGGGCGGGTCAGCCAGTCCTGAAACGAGTCCAAGACAGCGGTGGACAGGGCCGTCTTTGAACTCGGACGGCGCTAGGTCTGGCCCGGATAGGGCTCCGGCTCAGCCCGGATAGGGCACCGTGAAAGGTTTGGGTTTCTGGGCCGCGTGGGGATGCTCGGTGCCGGCGTAGAGCTTGAGCTTGCCCAGGATCGCCCGGTTGAGCGCGTTCTTGGGCAGCATGCGCTTGACCGCCAGCCGCAGCACCTCGGTCGGTTTCTGCGCCAGCAGCTTCTCCGTCTGCACCTGCTTGACGCCCCCCGGATAGCCGGTGTGGTGGAAGTAGTACTTGTCCTTGAGCTTGTTGCCCGTCAGCTTGACCCGCTCGGCATTGATCACCACCACGAAGTCCCCCGTGTCGAGATGGGGGGTGAACGTGGGCTTGTGCTTGCCGCGCAGGATCAGCGCGATCTGGCTGGCTAGGCGCCCGAGCGTCTGGTCCTTGGCGTCAATCAGCAGCCAATCCGGCTCGTACTTGCCGCCAGCCTGGAAATCTTCCCTGCGCATCGTCGGGGACTTCTGGGTCATGGTCGGTCTAACGCGGCGAAGTGCCGTCTCCGGAGCCCGCGCGGGCTACCCTGCGGCGGCACGTGTCAAAGGGCCTATCCTGCTCCGGGCGCCTGGCAATGTCAACGGGCGCTGCGGGCCCGGCCCGCCGCGGCGGGATGCCGCTTGAGCGACGTTCGGCTGATGGACGATCCCCCGTCGCGCCGACGGCCCCACGGCCCGACCAGACCCCAACCGGGCGCCGCAGCCGCCTTGACAGTCCGGGCGCGCGGGTGGATGGGTGGGGCGAAGCGGGAGGGGTCACCGTGGCATATTCCCCGGAGCCAAGATCATGAGCGCACGCACAGCGGTCCGCAGCGGGCTTGTCGGGCTTGTCCTGGTCAGCCTCGCCGCCCTGGCGGCCGTTCCCGCTTCGGCCCAGAAATACGGGGGGACGCTGCGCGGCGCCCTGATCGAGAGCTGGGCGAGCATGTCCATTCACGAGGAGGCTACGATCTCCGTCGTCTGGCCCATGTCGCCGCTGTACAATAGCCTGATTATCTACGACCCGGCCCGCCCGGTCGAGAGCGCCGAGCACTTGGTCGGTGAACTCGCGGAAAGCTGGGCCTGGAGCGACGGCGGGAAGCGGCTGACCTTCAAGCTGCACCGGGGCGTGCGCTGGCACGACGGCAAGCCCTTCACCGCCGCCGACGTGAAGCACACGTTCGACGTGGTTCGCGGCGCGAGCGAAAAGCGCCTCAAGCTCAATCCCCGCAAGCTCTGGTACGAGAACGTGCAGGAGATCTCCGTTAACGGGGATTACGAGGTGGCCTTCGTGCTGAAGCGGCCGCAACCCTCCCTGCTGTCCATGCTGGCCACCGGCTACTCGCCCATCTACCCGGCGCACGTGGAACCGGTCGAACTGCGCACCCGCGCGATGGGCACCGGGCCTTTCCGTCAGAAGGAGGTCAAGCCGGATCAGTATCTGCTGATGGAGAAGAATCCCGATTATTTCGTCAAAGGCCGGCCGTATCTCGATGCGATCCGCTACATCGTCATCAAGGCCCGGCCCGCACGCACGGCGGCCCTCATGGCCGGCGACCTCGACATGGCCATGCCCGCCATGTCCACCCGCGCGACCACGGAGCAGATCGTGGCGGCCGTGCCGAGCATGGTCGTGCAGAAGGTGTCCTACGGGACGACGGACAACATCCTCGTCAACACGCGCAAGCCGCCTTTCGACGATCTGAAGCTGCGGCAGGCGGTCAATTTGGCGCTGGAGCGCAAGGCCGCCATCAAGGCGGCGGCCGACGGCTACGGCGTGCTCGGCGGGGCCATCCTCCCGCCGCCCTACGGCGTCTGGGGCCTGACGGCGGAAGATGTGCTGCGGCTGCCCGGCTATGGCGATCCGGCCCAGGACAAGGCCGCCGCCAGAAAGCTGCTCGCCGAGGCGGGTTACGGCCCGGGCAAGCCGCTCAAGGTCATCGTCTCCACCCGCTCCTCGGAGACCTACGTGGACGTGGCCACCTGGGTCGTGGATCAACTGCGGCAGGTCGGCATCGAGGCCACGCTGGACATCGTGGAACCGGGCGTGTGGTTCGGGCGTCTGGCGCGGCGGGACTTCCAGTTCGGCCTCAATCAGACCGGGGTCGCTCCGGACGATCCGGACGGGAACCTGATCGAGAACTACACCTGCGGCTCGCAGCGCAACTATACGGACTTCTGCAGCAAGGAGATCGAGGCCCTGATCGCCCAGCAGTCCCAGGAGCTGGACCGCGCCAAGCGCCTCCGGCTCGTGCACGAGATCGACCGGCGCCTGCAGATCGAAGTGGCGCGGCCCATCCTCGACCACAAGCTCGACGCATTCGTGCACTGGCCGCAAGTGAAGAATCTGATCGCCCACGGCTCGATCTACAACTGGGGGCGGATGCAGGACGTGTGGCTGGACAAGTAGGCCGGGCAGTCGCACTTCGCGACTGCGCCGTCGCGCAATTCGAAGCAAGCGTGCCCGGCGCGGGTCTCTCCCTGGTCCCGCCCCGATACGACGTACGGGACGTCTTCCCGCGTCGCGGCCACGGACTGTGCCGAGAGCGCCCCCCTATTCCTCTTTCACTGCCGCCCCTTCCCTAGCGCGGAGCGCCCATGACTCCCCTCGACCGGCTAACTTTTCTCCAGGCATGCCACCGGCTCGGATGCCGTGCCGCGCTTCCGCTGCTGACCACGCTCCTCCTGGCCGCGGCACTGCCGGCGTCTTCCGCCTGGGGCCAGAAGTCCGGCGGCATCCTGCGCTCCACCCAGCGGGAGACGCCCCCCAGCCTGTCCATCCACGAGGAGGCGACCGCCTCGACCGCCTGGCCGATGGAGGCGATCTACAACAACCTCGTGTTCTACGATCCGCAGCGGCAGGTGGAGAGCGGGGAGCATGTCATCGGGGAGCTCGCGGAGAGCTGGGCCTGGAGCGACGGGGGCAAGCGCCTGACCTTCAAGCTGCGTCGCGGCGTCGTTTGGCACGACGGCCAGCCCTTCACCAGCGCCGACGCCAAGTACACGTTCGACCTGGTGCGCGGCGCCCTGACCGACCGCAAGCTGCGCACCAACCCGCGCAAGCTCTGGTACGACAACGTGCAGGAGATCGCCGTCAACGGCGACCACGAGGTGGCCTTCATCCTGAAGCGGCCCCAGCCCGGGCTGATCTCCCTGCTAGGCTCCGGCCTCTCGCCGGTCTATCCGGCCCACGTGGAGCCCGCGGAGCTGCGCACGCGCGCGGTAGGCACCGGGCCGTTCGTCCTCAAGGAATACGTCCCGGACCAGCGCATCGTCGTCGTCCGCAATCCGCATTACTTCGTGAAGGGCCGGCCCTACCTCGACGGGATCGAGTACCTCATCATCAAGGATCGCACCGCGCGCGCGACGGCGCTGCGCGCCGGACAGGCGGACGTCTCCTTTCCCGGCGAGGGCACCCCCGCCCTGCGCGACCAGATCGTCGCTTCCGTGCCGCAGATGGTGGTGCGCGAGGTGGGGACGATGACGCTGGACAACATCAACATGAACCTGCGCAAGCCGCCCTTCAACGACCTGCGCGTGCGGCAAGCGCTCAACCTGGCCATTGACCGGCGGGCGATGATCGCCAGCGTGCTGCAGGGCCAGGCGGTGCCGGGCGGGGCGAACCAGCCCCCGCCCTACGGCGAGTGGGGCCTGCCCGCGGACCAGCTTGCGGGCCTGCCGGGCTATGGCGATCCGACGCAGGACAAGGCCGAGTCGCGCAAGCGGCTGGCGGAGGCCGGCTACGGGCCGGGCCATGCGCTCAAGCTGCTCGTCACCACGCGCGACCTGGTGCAGTACCAGGACATGGCCGTGTGGCTGGTGTCCCAGTTCCGCGAGGTGGGCGTGGAGGCCACGCTGGACATCGTGGACACGACCCAGTGGTACGGCAGGCTCGCGCGGCGCGAGTTCCAGATTGCCGCGAACGTCTCGGGCATCGGCGCGGAGGATCCCGACGCCAATTACTTCGAGAACTATGCCTGCGCCTCCAACCGCAACTACACCGATTACTGCAGCAAGGAGGCCGAGGAGCTGATGGCGCGGGAGTCGCAGGAGCAGGACAGGGCCAAGCGCCTCCTGCTCGTGCGGGAATTGGACCGCAAGCTGCAGCACGATGTGGCCCGCCCGATCATGGCCCACCGGCTCGACTACTTCATGCACTGGCCGCAGGTGAAGGGCCTCGTTCCGCACAACAGCATCTACGGCTTCGGGCGCATGCAGGACGTGTGGCTCGACCGGTAGGCAGGAATTCGGCTGCGCCTCATGCGCGGCGAGCCGGGGCACGGAATTGCCCCTCCACCACCATCGTTTGCGGGAGCCGGACTCATGAATGCACACGCCTTGTCCCGATTGGGAGCGCTTCTGCTGGGCCTTGCGGCCGTGGCGGCCCTGGCGGCATCCCCCGCCTGGGGCCAGAAGTACGGCGGCACCCTGCGCGGCGCGCTCGTCGAAAGCTGGCCCAGCCTGTCCATCCACGAGGAAGCGACGGTCTCCACCGAGTGGCCCGTCTCGCCCATGTATAACAACCTCGTCCTGTACGATCCGCTGCGGCCCACCGAAAGCGTCGAGCACCTCGTGGGCGAGTTGGCGGAGAGCTGGGCCTGGAGCGACGGCGGGAAGACGCTGACGTTCAAGCTGCGCCGGGGCGTCCGCTGGCACGACGGCAAGCCCTTCACGGCCGCCGACGTGAAGTACACGTTCGACCTGGTGCGCGGGGCCGGCGAAAAGCGGCTCAAGCTCAATCCCCGCAAGCCCTGGTACGAGAACGTGCGGGAGATCGTCACCAAGGGCGATTTCGAGGTGGCCTTCCTGCTGAAGCGGCCCCAGCCGTCCCTGCTGTCGCTGCTGGCCACCGCGTTCGCCCCCATCTACCCGGCCCACGTGGAGCCGGCGGAACTGCGCACGCGCGCGCTGGGCACTGGGCCCTTCCGGCTGAAGGAGGTTCAGCCGGACCAATTCCTGCTGATGGAGAGGAATCCCGACTACTTCGTGAAGGGCCGGCCCTTCCTGGATGCCATCCGCTACGTCGTCATCAAGGCGCGGCCGGCGCGCACGGCGGCCCTCATTGCCGGCGACATCGACACCGCCATGCCCGGCATGTCCGGCCGCGCGGCGCGGGACCAGGTGCGGGCGGCGGTCCCGTCCATGGTCGTGCACGAGGTCTCGTTCGGCTCGACCGACAACATCCTGCTCAATACGCGCAAGCCGCCCTTCGACGACCTGAAGGTGCGCCAGGCCGTCAATCTCGCGCTGGACCGCAAGGCCGCCATCAAGGCCGCGTCCGACGGCTTCGGCGTGCTGGGCGGGGCCATCCTGCCGCCTCCCTACGGGTCCTGGGGTCTCTCCCAGGCGGACGTGCTCAAGCTGCCGGGCTACGGCGACCCCGCGCGGGACAAGGCCGAAGCGCGCAAGCTCCTGGCCGAGGCGGGCTACGGCCCCGGCAAGCCGCTGAAGGTGACGGTGTCCACCCGCGCCTTTGAGATCTACGTGGACACGGCGAACTGGGTGCTGGACCAGATCCGCCAGGTAGGCATCGAGGGCACGCTGGAAACGGTCGAGACGGGCGTGTGGTACGGGCGGCTGGGCCGGCGCGAGTTCCAGATCGCCATCAACGTCACCGGCGTGGCCCCCGAGGATCCCGACGGGAACCTGATCGAGAACTACACCTGCGGCTCGCAGCGCAACTACACGGATTTTTGCAGCAAGGAGATCGAGGCCCTCATCGTCCAGCAGTCCCAGGAGCTGGACCACGCCCAGCGGCTGAAGCTGGTGCACGAGATTGACCGGAGGTTGCAGATCGAGGTGGCGCGGCCGATCCTGGACCACAAGCTCGATGCGTTCATGCATTGGCCCCAGGTGAAGGGGCTGCTGCCCCACAACAACATCAACAATTACGGACGCATGCAGGACGTCTGGCTCGACCGGTAGGCACGGCGCCTGTAGGCTGGCACGGGGCCGGACGTGGGGCGGGAGGTAGGCGCTCCTGTCCGCTACGGGTCGGAAACGCGCGGTTTGCCCGCCATGCTCCGCTTTCGCTCCGGGCCGTTCCGGGATTTGAACCGGAACGCGATTCCCGACTCCAAAGTCCGGGCGTTCGTGCGTCGCATCCGGCGCCCGAGAGCAGCAAAGGCCGCTCCCGGCCGGGAGCGGCGTATCAGCCGGCACAGGGGGAAACCGGCAAGCCGATTCACGTGTCCGAACACACCCAGCGACTCACTCAACAGAGGGGGGAGACGATGCATTTCCATATCCGCAGGGAGGTTATTTTCAAGGCCGCGGGAGCGGCCTTGGTCGCCGGTGCCATGCTCGCCGTGCTGGCCAGCGCGCCCCGGCCGGCGGAGGCGCAGAAGTACGGCGGCGTCTTGAAGGCCATGCTGCGGGAGAACTGGCCCAGCATGTCCATCCATGAGGAAGCCACGATCTCCGCCGTCTGGCCGCTGATGCCGGTGTACAGCAACCTGGTGCTGCCCGACCCGGCGCGGCCCACGGAAAGCGCGGATCACCTGGTCGGCGAACTGGCCGAAAGCTGGAGCTGGAGCAAGGACTTCCGCAAGCTCACCTTCAAGCTGCGCCGCGGCGTGACCTGGCACGATGGCAAGCCCTTCACCAGCACGGACGTGAAGACCACCTTCGACACCGTGCGCAACGGGAAGCTCAAGCTCAATCCCCGCAAGGGCTGGTACGAGAACGTGGCCTCCATCGACACCGCCGGGGACTACGAGGTCGTCTTCAATCTGAAGAAGCCCGAGCCGGGCTTGCTCACCATGCTGGCTTCCGGCTACTCGCCGGTCTACCCGGCGCACGTCTCGACCCAGGACATGCGCACCCACGCGGTGGGCACCGGGCCGTTCATGATCAAGACCGTCCGCCCCGACGAGGAGCTGGTGGTCGTGCGGAACCCCAACTACTTCGTGAAGGGCCGGCCGTACCTGGACGGGATTGACTTCATCGAAATCAAGGAACGCTCCGCGCGCACGGCCGCGCTCGTCGCCAACCAGCTCGATATCGCCTTCCCGGGCGAGGGCACGTCCCAGATCCGGGACCAGCTCATGAAGGATGCCCCGGCCATCGTGCTCTCGAAGGTGGCGCAGAGCGTCAATGTGAACCTCCTGCTCAATACCCAGAAGCCGCCGTTCAACGACCTGAGGCTGCGGCAGGCCGTCAATCTCGCGATGGACCGCGAGACCTTGAACAAGACGGTGTATCAGGGCGTGCTGATGCCCGGCGGCGCCATGCTTCCCCAGCCCTACGGGGAGTTCGGCTTGAGCGAGAGCGACCTGCGCAAGCTGCCGGGCTGGGGCGATCCGGCGAAGGACAAGGCCGAGGCGCGCAAGCTGCTGGCCGAAGCCGGGTATGGCCCGAATCATCCGCTCACCGTCACGGTTTCCACGCGCGCCATCGCGATCTATGTGGACGTGGCGATCTGGGTGATCGACCAGCTCAAGCAGGTCGGAATCGAGGCCACGCTGGCGCAGTTCGAGACGGGCGTCTGGCATCCGAAGCTGGCCCGCCGCGAGTACGAGATCGCCACCAATCTGACCGGGATCGGGTCGTCGGACCCGGACGCCAACCTGTTCGAGAACTTCGCATGCGGCTCCCAGCGCAACTACACGGACTACTGCACCAAGGAGATGCAGGCGCTGATCGAGAAGCAGTCGGAAGAGCCGAACCCGGCCCGGCGACTGGAACTGGTGCATGAAATCGACCGCAAGCTGCAAGTGGATGCAGCGCGGCCCATTCTCGGCCATCTGGTCGATTTCTACGCGGAGTGGCCCTACGTGAAGGGACTGGTGCCGCATCACAACGTGTACAACTACGGGCGCATGCAGGACGTCTGGCTGGACAAGTAGCGGGAGGACCGGCTACGGATGGGGTCCTTTGGCGGAAGGGGACCCCCCGCTGGCTGGGCGGTCTGCATCCATGCTGCGCAATTAAAGGGGAACCGTATGTCTGGCGTTTGCACGCGGGCCACACCGGTCCGCAGAGGAGGGATGGGTCTGGCCATCGCGGTCGCCGTGGCGCTCGGGGCGCTGCCCGCATTCGCCCAGAAAGCCGGCGGCGAGCTGAAGGCCATGCTGCGGGAGAACTGGCCCAGCCTCTCGATCCATGAGGAAGGGACGATTTCGACCGTGTGGCCCTTGATGCCCGCGTACAGCAATCTCGTGCTGTACGATCCCGCGCGGGCCACGGAGAGCACGGACCACCTGATCGGCGAGCTGGCGGAAAGCTGGAGCTGGAGCAAGGACGGCAAGAAGCTCACCTTCCAGCTGCGCCATGGCGTCACCTGGCACGACGGCAAGCCCTTCACGAGCCGGGACGTGAAGCACACCTTCGACGTGCTGCGCGGCGTCAGCGAAAAGCGCCTCAAGCTCAATCCGCGCAAGCTGTGGTACGAGAACGTCCAGGAGACCGCCACAAACGGGGACTTCGAGGCCAGCTTCGTGCTGAAGAAGCCCCAGCCGAGCCTGCTCGCCATGCTGGCCTCCGGCTACACGCCCATCTATCCGGCGCACGTGGATCCGCAGGAGCTGCGCACCCGCGAGGTCGGCACCGGCCCGTTCATCATCAAGTCGATCAAGGCGGACGAGGAAATGCTGATGGAGCGCAATCCGCATTACTTCGTCAAGGGCCGGCCCTACCTCGACAGCATCCGCTACATCGACATCAAGTCGGCGCCCACGCGCTATACCGCGCTGGCGGCCGGTCAGCTCGACATTTCGTTCCCGGGCGACGCCACGATCCAGATGCGCGACCTGGTGATCGGAAAGTCGCCCCAGGTGGTGGTGACCGTGGTTTCGCAGGGGGTGCAGGTGAACCTCCTGCTCAACAACAAGAAGGCCCCCTTCGACAACATGAAGGTGCGGCAGGCGGTCAATCTGGCGATGGACCGGCCCTCGCTCAACAAGACCGTGTACCGCGGGGCGCTGCTGCCCGGCGGCACGATCCTGCCGCCTCCCTACGGGGAGTGGGGCCTGCCCGCCGCCGAAGTGAACAAGCTGCCCGGCTGGGGCGATCCGGAGAAGAACAAGGCCGAGGCGCGCAAGCTGCTCGCCGAAGCCGGCTACGGCCCGGGCAATCCCCTCAAGCTGGCGGTGCAGACGCGGGCCATTGACGTGTACGTGAACGTGGCGATCTGGGTGATTGACCAGCTCAAGCAGGTCGGAATCGAAGGCACGCTGGAGCAGTACGAGACGGGCGTGTGGCACCCGAAGATGTCCCGCGGCGACTATCTCTTCGCCACCAACCTCACCGGGATCGGTCCCGCGGACCCGGATGCCGACTTCTTCGAGAACTACACCTGTGCCTCCCAGCGCAACTATATGTTCTACTGCAACAAGGAGTTGGAGGCGCAGATGCACAAGCAATCGGAAGAGTCCGACAAGCACAAGCGCCTGGAGATGGTGCGCGCGATCGACCGTCAGCTTCAGTACGAGGCGGCCAAGCCGATCCTGGGCCATCTCAATGAGTACTTCATGTACTGGCCCCACGTGAAAGGCCTCGTGCCACACAACAACATCTACAACTATGGGCGCATGCAGGACGTGTGGCTGGACAAGTAGCGGCCGGGGCAAGAGCGGCTGGACAAGCCCGGCCGCAACCGGCTAGGCATGTGGGGCTCGACCCGGCCAGGGTAGCGCCTGGCCGGGGGTGGAAGCATGATCGGGGGGATGCCTGCCGCGGGCCGATTGGGCCTGACGGTGGGCAGCGGTCTGGCCGCAATGGGGGAAGTCGCGGCGCCGGCTGTCCCTGCCTCCGCGCAAGAACATGGCGGGGTGCTCGAGGTCATGCAGCGGGGAAACCGGCCCGGCATGTCCAACTCACGAGGGGTTTACCGTCGCGGCCACCTGGCCGACGATGTCGCTCCATGCCGACCCTGCACCGTAGGAGCCGATAGGGGTCGCGGACAGCACCGACCCCCCGATCTGCGCGCCGGCGGAGGGCTGGAGCTTGATCGCTCGTCGCGACATCCACGCCACCTCCCGCTTGGTGGACGTGTGGCTGGACAAGCAGGCCCGACCCCGCTACGGATGTGGGTGCGTACGGCCGGCAACGTGAAGCGCCACCGGCCGATTCGGCGGGCGGGCTTGACCTTTGTGCGGGGGACACTGGCTCCGTGAAAACGTTTCTCATCCATCGCTCCCTGCTGATGGTCGTGACGCTGTTCGGGATGTCCGTGCTGATCTTCATCATGCTGCGGCTGGCGCCCGGCAATATCGTGGACATCCTCTTCGCGTCGGCCGGCTACGTGGATGAGACGGACAAGAAGGCGATCGAGAAGGACCTGGGCATCGACCGGCCGCTCTACGTCCAGTATTTCACCTGGATCGGCGACCTGATGCGGGGCGAGCTGGGGAAGTCGTACCGCCTGGAGGTGAAGGCGGTGACGGTGATCCTGCCGCGCATCCCGGTGACCTTCCAGCTCGCCGGCTGGGCCATGCTCGTGTCCGTGCTGCTGGGGGTGCCCACGGGGGTGATCAGCGCGGTCAAGCAGGATACGCCGCTGGACTATGTCCTGCGCGTGCTGAGCCTGTCGGGGCTGAGCATGCCCGCCTTCTGGCTCGGCCTGCTGGTGATCCTGTTCCTCGTCTACACGTTCAATATATCGCCGATCTACATTCACGCGCCGGAGAACGGCTTCGATTACTTCCTGCTGATCGGGATTCCGGCTCTCGTCGTGGGCTTCCGCAGTTCCGCGCTCATCATGCGCCTGACGCGTTCGTCCATGCTGGAAGTGCTGCGGCAGGACTACATCCGCACGGCGCGCGCGAAGGGCCAGGGCGACAACCGGGTCAACTTCGAGCACGCCCTGAAGAACGCCATGCTGCCGGTCATCACGGTCATCGGGATCGAATTCGCGTTCCTGATCGGGGGGCTGGTGGTGACGGAAACGCTGTTCAACATCCCGGGCGTGGCGAGATTCCTGGTGCAGGCCATCCTGTACCGGGACTATCCGATCGTGCAGAACCTGGTCATGTTCATCGCGATCATCGTGATCGGGATGAACTTCCTGACCGACCTGGTCTACGTGTGGCTGGATCCGCGCATCCAGCTCCGCTGAGGGCGGGCGCGGCGTGCGGTGCGCAGGCAGGTCCTGTCGCGGCGGAAGTCTCCGGCCGCCGGGGGACGGGACCGGGAAACGCGATCAACTGCTGCAGGCGGGAGGCTGACCCGTGGAGCACATGGCCGAAGGGAAACTCGACGGCGTTCGCGCGCACGAGTCCTGGCCGCGCGTCCTGCTGAACTTCATGTGGCGCAAGCCGCTGGGCGGGTTCGGCCTCGTCGTGCTGGTGGTGATGGTGCTGATGGCGATCTTCGCCGAGGTCCTCTCCACGCACGATCCGGTCGCCACGGACGCCAACCGCACGCTCGAGGCGCCTTCGAGCGTCCACTACTTCGGCACGGACTACCTGGGCCGGGACATGTACAGCCGGATCGTCCACGGCTCGCGCATCTCCCTCGCGGTGGGCCTCAGCACCGCCGTGGCGGGCGGCCTGCTGGGCCTGGCCATCGGCCTGTTTTCCGGCTACCTGCTGGGCTGGTGGGACGAGGTGACGCAGCGGCTGATGGACCTGTTGCAGGGGCTGCCCTTGCTCGTGATGGCGCTGGTGATGGCGGCGGCCCTCGGTCCGTCGGTGGAGAATACGATCCTGGCGATCTCGATTCCGCTCATCCCACGCGCTGCGCGGGTGATCCGTTCGAGCACCTTGTCCATCCGCGAGATGCCCTTCGTGGAAGCGGCGCGGGCGCTGGGCATGAGCGAATTTCGCATCGCGGTGCTCCACGTCCTGCCGAACACCCTGGCCCCGTTCATCGTGCTGACCACGGCCCAGCTCGGCAGCGCCATCCTGACCGAGGCGGCGCTGTCGTTCCTCGGCCTGGGGATTCCCGAGCCTTATCCGTCGTGGGGCCGGATGCTCTCCCAGTCCGCGGCCGAATACGCCCAAAAGGCGCCTTGGCTGGTGATCTACCCGGGTCTCGCGATCAGCCTCGCCGTGTTCGCGACCAACCTGTTGGGGGACGCGCTGCGGGACGTGCTGGACCCGCGGCTGCGCATCTGACGGGGCGAATGCACGGCGCATGCGGTGGAGGACGCGGGCCAGGCGGCTAGTCCGGATTCTGGCAGCGATTGCAGTGAATGTGCGAAGCCGCACGCATCCGTGTGCGGAAAGGAAAGCCAAGTGTCACGGGACCGAAAGGCTCCGCGCGCGCGGAAAAAAGGGCCGAGCCGTTCCGCGACGGCAGGCCGCAATCGCAGCGGGAGCAAGGCACAGGCCATGGTCGAAACGATGTCCGTCTCCGCCGGAGCGACCCCCGCGCCCGCGGTGTTCGCCGGCCCGGCGATCCTGGAGATCGAGGATCTCAAGACGTACTTCTTCAGCCGGGACGGCGTCACCAAGGCCGTGGACGGCGTCTCCTATGCGGTGCACCGGGGCGAGACGCTGGGCGTGGTGGGGGAGTCCGGCTGCGGCAAGAGCGTGACGGCCCTGTCCATCCTGCGCCTCGTCCCCGATCCGCCGGGCCGGATCGTCGGCGGCTCGATCAAGTTCAACGGGGTGGACCTGATGTCGTTGCCCGCGCGGAAGATGCAGGACATCCGCGGCAACGACATTTCCATGATCTTCCAGGAGCCCATGACCTCGCTCAATCCGGTGCTGACGGTCGGGCACCAGGTCAGCGAGGCCATCATCCTGCATCAGCACCTGTCCAGCCGGGACGCGATGGACAAGGCCGTGGAGATGCTCAAGCTCGTGCGGATTCCCGATCCGGAAAGGCGGGTGCGCGAATACCCGCACCAGATGTCGGGCGGGATGCGCCAGCGCGTCATGATCGCCATGGCCCTGAGCTGCAACCCGAAAGTGCTCATCGCGGACGAGCCCACCACGGCGCTCGACGTGACGATCCAGGCGCAGATCCTGGACCTGATTCTCGATTTGCAGTCGCAGCTCGGCACCGCCATCATCCTCATCACCCACTCCCTCGGCGTGATCGCCGAGACCGCGCAGCGCGTCGTCGTCATGTACGCGGGGCGCAAGGTGGAGGAGGCGGCGGTCGGCGAGCTGTTCGACCGGCCGCTCCATCCCTACACCGAAGGGCTGATGAACTCGGTGCCGCGCCTGAGCGAAGCGGCGAAAGCCGATCCGGGCCGGTTGCGGCTGGCCGAAATTCCAGGCATCGTCCCTCTCCTGCAGAATCTGCCGCAAGGCTGCGTGTTCGCGCCCCGCTGCACTTACGCCACGGACCATTGCCGTGCCGAGTACCCGCCGCTGGAGCAGAAACGGCCGGGGCATTGGGTCGCCTGCTGGGAATCCGACATTCTCGCCGGAAAGCGACATGGTTGACAGCGCTGCCGTTTCCAATGCTCCCCTGCTCGAAGTGCAGGGGCTCAAAAAGCACTTCCCGATCAAGCAGGGCATCCTCGGGCGCACGGTCGGCTACGTCTATGCCGTGGACGGCCTGTCGTTCTCGATCAAGCAGGGGGAGACCCTCGGCCTGGTGGGCGAGAGCGGCTGCGGGAAGTCCACGGCGGGCAAGTCCATCCTGCGCCTGATCGAGCCGACGGCGGGCACGATCCGGCTGGAAGGCGTGGACATCACCCACATCAGCCGCCGCGAGCTGCGCCCGTACCGGCGCGAGATGCAGATCATCTTCCAGGACCCCTATTCCTCCCTGAACCCGCGCATGTCCGCCGGCAGCATCGTCGGCGAGCCGCTGCTCATCCACGGCATCGCCAAGTCCCGCAAGGAGCGGGAGGAGCGCACCGCCGCGCTGTTCAAGAAGGTGGGCCTGCGCCCGGACCAGATGAACAACTACCCGCACGAATTCTCCGGCGGCCAGCGGCAGCGCATCGGGATCGCCCGCGCCCTTGCGCTCAACCCGAAGCTCATCATCGGCGACGAGCCCGTCTCGGCCCTCGACGTCTCGATCCAGGCCCAGGTGATCAACCTGCTGGTGGACTTGCAGAAGGAATTCAACCTTTCCTATCTCTTCATTGCCCACGACCTCGCCGTCGTCGAGCACATCAGCCACCGCGTGGCGGTGATGTATCTCGGCAAGGTGGCGGAGTTGACCGACAAGAAGACCCTGTTTGCCTCGCCGCTGCACCCGTACACCGAGGCGCTCCTGTCCGCCGTGCCCGTGCCCGATCCGAAGGCGAAGAAGGGCAAGCGCATCATCCTGGCCGGGGACGTGCCCAGCCCGATGAATCCGCCCAAGGGCTGCACGTTCCACACGCGCTGCCCGTACGTGATGGAGCGCTGCAAGGTGGAAGTGCCGGATTTGCGCGAGGTCAAGCCCGGACACTGGGTCTCCTGTCACCTGAGGTAACGGTGGGGCCTCGGCTGTTCGAGCGCACCCCTGCTCCGCCGCCACGCGGGACTGCCGCTGCCCTTCAGACGCGCCGCCCTGCAGACGCGCGGTCCTTGAGACACGCGGCCCGTCAGACATGCCGGCCCGCCGACTGCTACGGCACCCGTCGGCCCAATACGGTTTGGCTCGGACCCCGCCGGCACGGGCTGGGGTCAAGGCCGGGGGTTAAGGCAAGTGGGGCGGGCGCTTCCCCTCCAACGGAGGTCCTCATGGCGCTCTACGGGGACTGGATCCTGCCTTGGCTGATCGAAACTCAATTGGGCAGGCCCGACATCGCCGCCACGCGCGCGGACCTGCTGCGGGGGATAGCCGGCGAGGTGCTGGAAGTGGGCTTCGGCTCGGGCTTGAGCCTGCCGCACTATCCGCGCGCGGTAACCCGATTGTACGCGCTCGATCCGCACAGGCCCCCGCTGAAGCGCGTGGCGACGCGCATCGCGGCCGCTTCCTTTCCTGTCGTGACGCTGCCGTACCCGGGCCAGGGACCCTATCCGCTGGCGGACGGCGCGGTGGACGCCGTGGTCTCGTTCTTCACGCTGTGCACGATCCCGGAGGCGGCCGCGGCGCTGCAGGAGATCAGGCGCGTGCTCAAGCCGCGCGGGGCATTCGTGTTTCTCGAGCACGGAGCGGGCGAGACCCCGCGCGTGCTGGCCTGGCAGCGGCGCCTGACGCCGCTCCAGATGCGCATCGGCGGAGGCTGTCACCTGGACCGGCCCATTGACCGGCTCGTCGAACAGGCCGGGTTCGCCGAGTTGCGTCACGAGCGGATTCGCCTGGCATCCTTTCCGAAGATCGCCGGGCGGCTGTATCGGGGCGTCGCTGTGCGCTGAGGGAGGTGCGCTGCGGGACGTGTGCCGGGCGGTGTGCGGGCGAGACGGATCGGGGCGCCCGAGCGGCCCAGGTTCGTGGAGCTTAGCCGTGGAGCCAGGCCGTTACCGCCGCTTCGAAGGAGCGCTGCTCCCGCGCCCGGAATCGCCGGGTCCCGAGATCAGCTTGCGCTCGGAGCTGACGCGGAAGTTCGCGAGGAAGAGCCGCTCCTTGAATTCGCCGGGCGGATTGTTGTTCAGATCCGCGGCCGGTCCTCCGGTATAGATGCTCACCTGCCCGGGTCGTCCCGGCTGCCCCGAAGGTCCGGTAAATCCGGACTGTCCCTGGCGGCCGTTGAGCCCGTTTGGCGCGCCCGCCCGTCCGCCTGGCCCGCCCGCGCCCCCGCCTCCGCCCGCACCCTCCGCGCCGGGCACGGATTCCAGCTCGAAATGGCGCTGCAAGTCCGCCCGGCTCAAGAAGAGATGGATGTCTCCCCCGTCGCCGCCGGAGCTGCCCGGTCCGCCGCTGCCCCCGGGGCCGCCGTCCGCTCCATTGGCCGCGCCGGCGCCGCTGCCTCCGGCACCGCCCTCCCCGCCCGCTCCGCCCGCTCCGCCGCGCCCGCCGCTGGAGACGATCTTGAGCGGCGGATCGGTCGGCTTGCGGAAGAAGTAGCTCCGCTTGCCCTGGGCGGAGACCTCAACGAAGATCAGGTCCACCAGGCTGTCGAACGTCCGGGCGAGTGTCGCCGCAACAGTCACGTCCGGGCCGCGCTGGCCCGCGGCACCGGGGCCTCCGGGCTGACCCGGATGTCCCGGGGAGGCTTCCGCGCGGGATGTGCCGCGGGCATCCTCACCCTTCGGGCCCGTGCGGCCGGCTTGGCCCGGCTGCCCCGGCTCCGTGGCGAACTGGACCAGCGGGGCCGTCAGCATGCGGTCCCGGTACCAGGCATACGGATACGGTTTCAGCACGAACGTCGCGGTGAGGTTCTTGCGGCCGCCGTAGGCGATCGTGAGCTGGTAGCTCTTGCCCGCCATCTTCACCGGGTCCGGCTCGGGCTCGAGGCGATCCTGCTCGAAATTGACGCGCAAATGGTCCGTCTGCACGGTCAAGCGGCTCCACGGCAGGGGCAGCACGCCCGGGCTGCGCGGCCCCGTGGCAAACACCCGCCCCTTCTTGTCGGTCACGCGCACCTGGAACGGGATCGCCTTGCCCGGATCGAGCGTGTCGTCCGCATTGAGACCGCGCAGCGGCACATCCAGGCTCTGCACATCGTCCGGCTCCGGCCCCAGGTAGGCGAGCGGCGGCAGCGGAAAGATGCGCGCCGCCCGCACCCGCGCGCCGGCCAGAGCCAGCTCGATCTCGTAGCGGCGGCGCTGCGGGGTGAACCAGTCGGGCAGCAGAGAGACGGTGAAGCGGCCCAGGTCCGCCGCAATGGCCTCCCCGCGCACGGCGAGACTGGCGGCAAGCATGGCGCGCACGGCGGGCATGTCGCTCGTGTATTCCCGCCCGCGCTGATCCTTGAGCTGCACGAACAGGCGGCCCGCCTCTCCCGGCAATAGCGCCCCGTCCGGAAAGGGCGTGCGCACGGTAAAGCGCATGTCCGTCACGTCCTCCGGCTGCAGGCCGCGCGCGAGGGGCCAGTCGGGACGGAAGGTCAGCTTGCGGACGAATCTCTTTTCGCCTGTTAGTTCAACCGTCAGCTCGTACATGCCCTTGACCAGCCGATCCGGCCGGGCCGCCGCCTGGATGCGCCGCTGCGTGGGAATCCACTCCAGGCCTGCGCCGCGCACGACGATGCGGCGCTCCCACAGGTCCGATTCGGGATCCACGCCGATCCGGTACACCTGCTCGGCCAGATCGCGGACGACGATGTCCACGGCGTACTCCTGACCCGGAATCAACCAGCCTCCCGCCGCCACCGGGGCGCCGGAAATTTCGCGCACCGTGACCTCGAGGGCGGCGGCGACGGGGTGCTCCGGCTCGGGAATCTCCCCTGGGCGCTCCACGGGAGTAGCGACAGCGGGCGCAGCGGGCGTGATTGGAGGGGGCATGGAGCGGCAGCCGGCCAGCGCGCCGACCAGCAGAAGCACCGCCGCGATCCCGATCAGGACCAGGCGGATTCGCGAGACAAGCGACAGCGCCGTCCGTCGTCCGTACGCGGACGGGAGAGGACCGGCGACCCGCCCGCCTCGCGAGCCGCGAGCGGGCACGCCGTGCAGGATGCCATGCATGGCACGCACGATACCACGACACTGGTGCGGAACCCAACCGGCCCCCACGCAAAATCCAGATTCAGCCGTGCTGGCACAAGCGTTGCCCGTTTGTTCGCACCGCACGCTCGCTTCGCTCGCGCCGCAGGCGGGAGCGCACGGCCGATTCGACACAAACGAGGACTTTTCGGTCGCCCTACGGGGAGCGGGCCGCCTACTTGCCAGCAGCCGGCTTGTTGGCATCCTCCGCCTGCGCCTGGCCGAGCGGCCGCACCTGATCCAGGAACTCGGTGAACAGGTTGTCGATCAGGCGCGGCCCCACGTCCTGCTCCAGCGTCAGGATGGACTCA
>JBGOTW010000004.1:0-43449 GCA_041476685.1 bacterium
CCCGGTGCCGTCCCTAGAAATGCAGGCGCGGGGCCTTGCCGATGGGCACGACGTTGAAGCCGAGCCGGAACAATTCCTCGTGGTCGAGCAGGTTGCGCCCGTCGAAGACGAATGCGGGTTTGTGCATGCCGGCATAGATGCGCTCGTAGTCCAGCGCCTTGAACTGGCGCCATTGGGTCAGCAGCACCAGGGCATGGGCGCCGCTGGCCGCGCGGTACGGATCGGGCTCGTAGCTGACGCGCTCGCCGGCGTTGCCCGGCAGGCCGGAGAGGTCGCGGCGCGCGTTGTCGAGCGCCTGGGGATCGGTGACGGCCAGGCGCGCCTGCTCTTGGAGCAGCCGCAGGCAGACCTGCAGCGCCGGCGCGTCCCGCGTGTCGTTGGTCTCCGGCTTGAAGGCGAAGCCGAAGATCGCGAGCTGCTTGTCCGCCACGGTATTGAACAGGCTGTCCAGGATCGCCTTGACGAAGCGCGCGACCTGGTAGTCGTTCATGCGCACGACCGACAGCCAGTACTCGGCGACTTCGGCGAGCCCGGCCTCGCGGCACAGGTAGGCCAGGCTCTGGATGTCCTTGCGGAAGCACGATCCGCCGAAGCCGATCCCCGCTTCCAGGAAGCGCCCGCCGATGCGCGGGTCCATCCCGACCGCGCGGCTGATCTCGGTGATGTCGGCGTCGGTGCGTTCGCACACCGCCGAGAGCGAGTTGATGGACGAGATGCGCTGGGCGAGGAAGGCGTTGGCCGCCAGCTTCGACAGCTCGCTGCTCCACACGCTGGTGTACAGGATGCGCTCCTTGGGCACCCAGTGCTCGTATACCCAGCCCAGCTCGCGCGCGGCGGCCTGACCCGCCTCCGAGCGCTCGCTGCCGATCAGCACCCGGTCCGGCGCTTCCAGGTCCCGCACCGCCGTGCCTTCGGCGAGGAACTCCGGATTGGAGAGCACCTGGAAGTGCGTCCCGCCGCGCTCGAAGTTCAGGATGCGCGAGACCGCCTCGGCCGTGCGCACCGGCACGGTGCTCTTTTCGACGACGATCGTGCCGGGCTTTGCATGGGCCAGGATCGTGCGCGTGGACTGCTCCCAGTACTGCAGGTCGGAGGCCATCCCCGCGCCTTCCCCGTATTCCTTGGTCGGGGTGTTCACGCAGATGAAGATCAGGTCCGCCGCCGCGATCGCCTCAGGCGTGATCGGGGCGAAGGTGAGGTTGCGCCCCCGCACCCGGCGCACCACCTCCTCCAGCCCCGGCTCGAAGACGGGCAGCCGCGCGGAGTTCCACTGCGCGATCTTGTCCGGATTGATGTCCACCACGGTCAGCCGCACGTCCGGGCAGCGGTCCGCGATCAGCGCCATCGTCGGCCCGCCCACGTAGCCCGCGCCGATGCAGAGGATATTCCGGATCATGGCACCTGACGCGGCTGGAAAAGCAGGGGAACGCGGGCTGAAACCGGGGGACGCCCCAAGCAGGCTGGGCGCGCACGTGTGACCACCGCGGCCGCGCGGCGAGACCTGGCGGGGGCCGGTGCGCCAAATTCGCGCGCCCACCTTACCGCCTCGCCGTCCCCGCATGCAATCCTACCGCAGCGAGTGGCGGATCATGCGGGCGAGGTGGACATTTGCCCGGGCTTTGGCATACGGGGTGGATTCTCGATCACAGGCGAGTGAGCTGCTCGATAGGCTACGCCATCCGCACGATGCACCCGCCCCATGGAGGATACCTTGGCGAGGTCCGTGGCAGTCGGTCTGGGCTTGATGGAATTCCCGTTTGCCGGCGCGGCCGGTTTCTGGCGCTGGGTCGACCTCTGTGAGGCAGGCGGCGTGGATTCGCTCTGGCAAACGGATCGGTTGGTCAGCCGCGAGCCCATTCTCGAATGCATGACCGCGCTTGCCGCGCTTGCGGGCCGCACCCGGCGGCTGAAATTCGGCATGAATGTGGCCTCGCTGGCGCTGCGCGACCCGGTGCTGCTCGCCAAGCAATGCGCCACCATTGACGTGCTGTCGGAAGGGCGGCTTCTGCCCGGATTCGGCATCGGCAGCCCGGCCGCCCCGGAATGGAAGGCCCTGAACCAGGACACGAGCGTGCGCGGGCGGAAGACCGATGAGGGTTTGGAGATCGTGAGGCGACTGTGGACCGAAGACACGGTGGACTTTGAGGGGACGCACTACCGGCTTTCCGGAGCCAGCATTTCGCCGAAACCGGTTCAGCGCGACTTGCCGATGTGGATCGGCGGATCCTCCGATGCCGCCATCCGGCGCACGGCGCGCGTCGGCACCGGATGGCAGGCGGGACCGGAGACGCCGCCGGAGGCTGCGCTGGTGATCGCCAAGATCAGGGCCGCCGTCAATGCCGCGGGACGTGCCATCGAAGAAGACCATTATGGCGCCGGCTTTCCGTTTCGGTTCGGCCGGCCCGACGATCCCGGCCTGCTGCGGCTGATGGACGCGTATCGCAAGCGCACCGGCCGCGACCCGGCCAACTATTTTGCCATCGGCGACGCAGACACGATCGTCGCGCGCATCGCCGAATATGTGGAGGCGGGCGTCTCTAAGTTCATCCTGCGGCCGGCGGGCCGAGGCGACGAGGAAATGCTGGCGCAGACACGGCGCCTGGTCGACGAAGTGCTCCCGCTGGTGCGGAATCGCTGGCCCAAGCCTGTCAAATCGGCGGCCACAAAGTAGGATTGAGCGTGGCCAGCCACGCCGCGAATCTTGCTCCATTCCAGTGCTCCCGTTTTCCCGACACCACTTTGGCCCTGTTGCCAATACGGTGGGGCGTTTCGTAGGGTGGTTGGGCTTTCGCGGTCCGCGCCGCTCTTCCCAATTCCTTGTGAGGCATTGTCTCCCGTGGGGTATTGTGCTGCGCTCCCTTCGCGAGTCCAAGTGCGGCATGGATGGAAGCCAAGGCCGCTGCGGTCGCGTGCCGGTGCGAGGGAGGAACGCCGGACCCATTGCGGCAACGACTCTCGACCGGGAGGCCGCAGCCTCCCTGCTTCTGCACGGCACGACTTGCTGCCGCCCAGAACGCCTTGCGACTGCTTTTTGATTCGGAAAGCGGGCCGCGGCAGCGAAATGTGATTCGACATTGGCTACGGGCTGTTGCAGGACATCATCGAACCGTTCAATCTGCCCGCGGCAACGAAGGCGCTAAAATTCGGCGGCAATGCGGTGCGCTTGTTGCGTCTAACTTCACCGAGGCCCACTCATGGCGGATCCGATTCGAGACGCGGTGCAAAAGTATAAGAACTGGGGAAAGTGGGGCCCGGACGACGAATTGGGAACGCTGAACTACATCACGCCGGAGGTGATCCGGAACTCGGCGCGTCTGGTGAAGCGGGGCGAAACTTTCTCACTGGCCATCCCGTTGGATAATACCGGGCCGCAAATCAACCAGCCGCGCCGGTTCAACCCGATTCACCGCATGATCCTGACCGGGCCGGACTTCACCACCGGCGCGTTCAAGCGGCCCGGCGGCGTAGGATTTGCCGACGACATGGTGATCATGGCCCTGCAGTGCGCCACCCAGTGGGATGCATTGTCCCACTGCTTCCTGGACGGCAAGCTCTACAACGGCTACGACGCCAACCTCGTCTCCTCTGAGGGTGCCAAGCGGAACGGGATGGAGAAGATGGCCCGCCACATCGTCACGCGGGGCGTGCTGCTCGATTTGCCCCGCGTAAAGGGGGTCTCGTGGCTCGAACCCGGCTACGCCATCACTGCGGCGGACCTCGATGCGGGGCTGCGCGCCCAGAAGGTCGCCGTGGCGCAGGGCGATGCATTGTTGATCCGCACCGGGCAGATGGCGCAGTGCCGCAAGCGGGGCGGCTGGGGCGATTACGCGGGCGGGGACGCCCCAGGATTGTCCTTTCATTCCGCGGGCTGGCTGCACGAGCACCGCATTGCCGCCGTCGCCACGGATACCTGGGGCATGGAAGTCCGTCCCAACGAGCTTCCGGACAGCTACCAGCCGCTGCACCAGATCCTCATCCCCACGATGGGCATGCTGGTCGGGGAAATCTTCGACCTGGACGCGCTGGCCGAGGATTGCGCCAAGGATCGCGTATACGAGTTCCAGTTCGTGGCACCGCCGCTCCCCATCACCGGGGCGGTCGGATCGCCCATCAATCCCCTGGCGATCAAGTGAGGCGCCGATCCCGGCGCTTGGCCGCGCCTCTACTTGCAGTCGCCGCAGCTGCTTGTTCCGGGAACCACTGGGCGCATTGGCCGGCCGGCGGCAGGTCATTGCGACGCCGCCTTTCGCGGCCCTGGCTGATTTCGTTGAGAAGTGGACGGTGTCCCCGCGCTACGCCCTGACCGCTCCCGTCTAAACCGTCGTGGAGTCCTTCGTATCCACGGGGCCTGCCGCCAAGCGCGGCATGCTGATCGTCTCTCGTCCCGCGCGCTGAGCCGGATCCTCATGCCATTGACCCAACCGCGGCGGTCGTGGCCAAGCTCGCCATTTCGCATTTGACGCTGATCTGGACCGGCTTCTGCCTTGCAGGAACGCTGATCGCCCCGTTGACAGTCTCTTCATCCGTGCAAGTGATCCCAGTGAACGGCCTGCCCTCGGAGTAGCCGGGTCAGGCGGTGACTCCTGCCCTCCCGCTCGAACTTGGACCTGGTCTGGGCGCAGCCTCGCATCCTCACGCCGCAGCTATATCGAAGGCGGCAGCGCCTGGAAAAACGCCGGGTTACGCTCTGGAACGAGGGTCGAATGCCTCTCACAAGCCCGGGGCCGTCCGGTCGAGCAACGTGCCTTCCTTTCGTCCACATGGGCGGCCCGATGGACAGGCCCGCACTGCGCTGCCGGTGTGGTTGGGGAAATCGCGATCCCTATCAGTCGCTTCACGTCCTGAGCATCCTGCAGCGGATCACTCGAAGGTCGCGCCATCGAAGTCGGAAGAATTCGTCCAAGAATACAGTTCAAAACCCGTGTAACCGCCGCTGCCGGTTATTCGTTACATAGGTGTGTCAGGGATGACGGGATGCCTCGGGTCAATCTCCCTTGGGCGCACCAGAGGTTGCATTCAAACAGAGGAGATTTATTCGCCAAGGCCAGCACGCAGAACCTCTCCCCAGAGGTTCCCGGGCCTGCCTAGCGCTCTCCGCGTGTCAAAAATCTTTGACCTGGGTCAATGACAGCAGTCCGTTTCGGGCCTACGAATAGATGGAGTGACGTGCGCGCAAGCCCACCCGCCATGCGGGTCCGCCGGCGAATCTGATGCGGAACCTGCGCGCGCCGTTTTCTGAAGTCAGACCGGTTCGTCCCCCGCGGGATGCGCCACCGCAACCGTCACTTGATCCAACCCTGCGCGATCCGAGTGCCGAGCGCCGACTCGGCGGAGGCATCATGGAGGCGGGACTCTCCTGCGAATGGATCGAGACCAATGGCGGAGGTAGCTACGCCATGGGGACGGTCGATCGCATCCCGCGACGCAAGTACCATTCGCTGCTGGCCATCCGCGAACCGGGTCACGGCGAACCCTTCAATGCGCTCCTGGACATCGGCGAAACCGTCAGGTCACAGCAGAAGACCGTCAAGCTGCTGGGGTTCTCGTTCGGCAATGTCGTCGAGTCGGAAGGCTTTGGCTATCTGACGGACTTCCAGCATCGGCCCCACCCGCAGTGGTCGTATTGCGTGGGCGGAACGACATTGCGCCGCTCCATCGAGCTGGATTCCGAGCGCGATATCCTGCGGCTGCACTATCACGTCACAGTGGACCCGAAGGAGACTCCGGTAACGGTTTGTCTTCGCCCCTATCTCCCCCAGCGGCCCATTCACTGGCTCACGCGGGCCAATCCGTTCCTGAATGGCGCGGTCCATTTCGAAGCGGGCGGGGTCGTCATGCAGCCCTATTCGGACATGCCTGCATTGCATCTGTCCGTCAGCGGGCACGAAGCGCGGTTTGAAATGGATGGGAACTGGATCAAGAACCTCTTCTACGAGCAGGAGCAGCAGCGCGGATATGAGGCGCGGGAAGACACGTTCACTCCCGGTCAGTTCTGTCTCGAGCTGACCGGTGATTGCTCCTTCACGCTGGCGGTGGGCACGGAGCAGGAGCCGAAGAAGCGGAGGCTACTGCGCGCCCGCCCGCGGATACGCAGCGCCAAGACATTTGTCGCGCGCCTGGAGCTGGCGGCGGAGCGGTATCTGGCCACGACCCGGCAGGGCTTTCACTCCGTCATCGCCGGTTATCCCTGGTTCGGACACTGGGGGCGCGACGCCTTCGTGTCGCTCCCTGGCCTGTGCCTGGAACGAGGCGCCATCCCCGAGGCCGAAGCCATCCTGTCCAGCTATGGCCGTCCGATGGGTGAGTGGATGCGAGTGCACGGCGCGGTATGCGCGATCCCGGAGCTGGGACTGATCATGACTGGAGTGGATAATCCGCTGCTGTTCGCGCGTGCCGTGCAGATGCTGGAGGAGTATGCCCCGCGCTCCCGGCACGAGACGTTCATGCCCATCGTCTGCAACCTGCTCGATGCGTTGCGCGAAGGGGCGGACCGGCGCGTGAAAGTTACGAGCGACGGCGGTCTGTACGTCGCGCCTGGGCCGTGGGCGATGACGTGGATGGATGCCATGGTGGGCGGGCTGCCGGTGACTCCGCGGCATGGTTACGCGGTCGACCTGAACGCCCTCTTCTACAATGCAAGCTGTTTTGCCCTGCATTGGGCGGAGGCGCAGCGCGGCACGGAGTGGGGCGCGTTCGCACAGACCTGGGCGCCGCTCGTGCAGGCCGGAGGCCCGTCCTTCATGCGGCGGTTCTGGAGCGAGGAGCGGGGATACCTGGCGGATTGCCATTCCGGAGCCGAAGGCCCGTCGGCGGCGGATGGCGGTCTGCGGCCGAATCAGCTCTGGGCATTTGCCCTGCCATATTCGCCGTTAGGCCCAGAATTGGACCGGATCGGGAAGCGGAGCCTGGAGCGCATTCGCGACGAGTTGTTGACTCCCGTCGGGCTGCGCACGCTCACGCCATCCGATCCGAAATACCGCGGCACCTATGGCGGGGACCTCCGGAGGCGGGACGAGGCCTATCACCAGGGTACGGTTTGGCCCTGGTTGCTCGGCATCTACACCGATTCCGTCCAGCGCATCCTCGGCCCGAAGGCGGCGCGGGCGGAGATTCAGCCCATCTTGGATCGTCTGGACGAACACATGGAGCGCGAGGCCTGTCTCGGCCATATCTCCGAGGTATTTGGAGGTGACGCCCCGCATTTGCCAGGTGGAGCTCCTGCGCAGGCATGGAGCGTTGCGGAAACGCTGCGAGCGGCGAAACGGATCGGATGATGAAGGTGATGATGCTCGGCTGGGAATATCCCCCGCAGATCAGCGGCGGCCTCGGCACGGCTTGCGAGGGGCTCACCCGGGCTCTCGCGCGGCTACAAGTGGACATTGATTTTGTCGTTCCTCACGCGTTCGGAAATGAGCAGGCGGCGCACATGACCATGCTGGCTTCGGATACTGCAAAAGTATCGGGCGGCCCCCCGGCGAGGCGGCCGGAGGAGGCAGAGGCCATTCACTCTTTTGCGCAGGAGACGATGCTCGCCGCAGGGGCAGGGCAGCCCGGTGCAACGAGGCACAGCGGCAATCAGCGCGCCGGGATGAATGTTTTCCGGATTGCCGCGAAGCTTGATCCGTATGCGCGGACGGATACGTCGTATCGCGCCGGTAAGCCGGACGCAGCGAGGCCGGACCCGCGATTCGGCCGGAAGGGAGTGCCGGAAGACGGAGCGCTTGCCTGCGACAGCGACGCCGATCCGGCTCTGCCCATCGGCGTCGCCGCTCTGCTCAACGAGGGGCGTCGGCTAGCCTGGCAACAGGATCGCCAGGGAGGGGACCTGTTTACCGAAGTTGCCCGCTATACCGCCCGTATCGTCGCTCTCGCCAGCCCACGCGCATTCGATCTCATCCACGCCCATGATTGGATGACCTTTGCGGCCGGCGTGGCGCTCAAGGCGGCGACTTCCCGGCCCTTGATCCTCCATGTGCACAGCTTGGAGTATGACCGCGCGGGAGAACACGGAGACTGGAGGATCGAGCGGCTCGAAAAGGAATGCATGACTGCCGCGGATTCGCTCATTGCGGTCAGTCACTACACGCGCGAACTCATTCATCAGCGGCATGGCATCCCGCTGGACAAGATCGCCGTGGTGCACAACGGCGTTTATGCGCCCAGCGTGCGGGCAGGTCATCGCCGGGACAAGCGCTGGGCGGGAAAGATCGTACTGTTCCTGGGCCGCATTACCTTCCAGAAGGGGCCCGACTATTTTGTCGAAGCGGCGGCACGAGTCCTTCCCAGGGTGCCCGACGTTCTTTTCATCATGGCGGGATCGGGCGACATGCTGCCCCGCATGATCGACCGGGTGGAGGAGCTCGGCATTGCGCGGCACTTCCTCTTCACGGGTTTTCTCAACGGAAGGGAAGTGGAAAAGATGTTTTCCCTCGCGGACTTGTACGTCATGCCGTCGGTGTCGGAGCCGTTCGGCATTACGGCGCTGGAAGCGATCAGCTGCCATACGCCTACCATCATTTCGCGGCAATCCGGAGTCTCCGAAGTCGTGAATCATGCGCTCAAGGTGGACTTTTGGGATGTCGATGGACTGGCGAACCTGATCATGAGTGTCCTCAAGTATCCGGAACTCAAGGATGACATGGTGACGTACGCGACCGAGGAGGTGCAACACCTGCGCTGGGACGCCGCCGCGCGAAAGACGCTTCAGGTCTATGGGTGGACCCAGGGCGCCGTCCCCGTGGGAGCGCAGGAATGAGATTCGACGCGGCATGCAGTCTGGTCTGCGAAGCAGTACGGCTCGTTCTGGTAGCTCGCCAGCCCCGGGGATGCGGGAGGGAGATTGCCGGCATTGGAACGATAACTCGTGAACCCTGGAAAAAAGAGAGCCGGTCATGCCTTCCGTTTGCCTGTATTTCGAGGTTCACCAGCCCTACCGGCTGAAACCGTATTCGTTCTTCGATATTTCCCGCGACCATCGCTATTTTGACGAGCGGGCGAACCGGGAAATCCTCCGCAAGGTGGCCACCAAGTGCTACCTGCCGGCCAATCGAGCGATTCTGCGGCTGATCGACAAGCACAAGGGCCGCTTCCGCGCGGCCTATTCGCTGACGGGATTGGCCATCGAGCAACTCTCCGCGCATGCCCCGGAAGCAATGCGCAGCTTCCAGGAACTCGGCGCGACCGGCTGCGTCGAATTTCTTGGCGAGACCTACTACCACAGCCTCGCTTCGGTCTACGACGAGGCGGACTTTGTCGCCCAAGTGCGGCAGCACGGCAATCTGATGCGTCAGCTCTTCGGTCAGACTCCCAGGATCTTCCGCAACACCGAGCTTGTGTACAATGACCGCACTGGCGCCCTGGTAAGACAAATGGGATTCGATGGAGTGCTGGCGGAGGGGGCGGACGATATCCTCGAATGGAGAAGCCCGAATTTCGTTTATCGCGCGACGACCCCGGGATTGCGCCTCCTCTTGAAGAACTACCGCCTTTCGGACGATGTCGCCTTCCGCTTCTCCAATCGCACATGGGGGGAGTTCCCGCTCACGGCGGAAAAGTTCGCCGATTGGATCCATCGCATTGGCGGAAACGGAGACGTAGTCAACCTGTTCATGGACTACGAGACCTTCGGCGAGCACCAATGGGAGGCGACGGGCATCTTCGACTTCCTGCATCACTTTCCCGAGCGTGTCTTCGCTCATCCGGACTGGGATTTTTGCACCCCGAGCCAGGCCGTCGAACGGTACGCACCGGTGGCGCGCCTCTCTTTTCCCAGGACCGTGTCCTGGGCTGACGTCGGACGGGATCTGTCGGCCTGGGAAGGCAATCACATGCAGCGCGGAGCGATCCGGCAAGTCTATGACCTTGTCCACAACGTGAAGCGCATGAACAATCCGGAAACGACGGATATCTGGCGGAAGCTGCAAACCTCCGATCACTTCTACTACATGTGCACGAAGTGGTCGGCAGATGGAGACGTCCACAAGTATTTCAGCCCCTACAAAGGACCCTACGAGGCCTTCATCACCTACATGAATGTCCTCACGGATTTTCGCGAATGGGTGCTGGGCGGAAGGTCTGTCGAATCGAGGTCCGCATGACCAAATTCCGTCTGCTCTTCGATGTCTCTTGGGAGGTGTGCAACATGGTCGGCGGAATCCACACGGTTCTCGCCACCAAAGCCACCCAAATGCGCGAGTACTACGAGGACAACTATATTGCCGTGGGACCGGACGTTTCCGAGTCCACGTCCCTGGGGGGCGTGTTCGAAGAGGATGTCTGGCAGCCGGAGCTGTTGGACTCCTTGGCCTCGCTTCCGGTCAAGGTGCGCATGGGCCGCTGGCTGGTCGCCGGCAAGCCACGCTGCCTGCTGATCGACTTCAAACGCCTGTTCGAGAGCAAAGACCAGATCCTCGCCCACTATTGGGAACGCTATGGGCTGAACTCGCTGCTCGGCGGAGGGGACTACTTCGAGCCGGTGATGTTTGCCCAAGGCGCCGGAATGGTGATTGACCGGCTGTTTTCCGAATACTTTCTTCCCCGCGGCTGGGACGCCGTCGCGCATTGCCACGAGTGGCTGGCGGGCGCAGCGCTGCTATACCTGAGGGAGCACACGCCCGAGGTCGGAACGGTCTTCACGACCCATGCGACCATGTTGGGCCGCGCCCTCTCGTCGAAACACATCGACTTCGACTCGCTGCGCGGGTCTCGCGGCCTGGACTCCGCGCTCCTGGCGCAGCAGCATGGTGTTACCGCCAAGCATTCCCTCGAGACCGTGTGCGCGCATGTGGCCGACTGCTTCACCACGGTCAGCAACATCACCGCCGCCGAGTGCGAGCTCCTCCTGGGCAAGCGGCCGGACCTGATTACGCCCAACGGACTGGACGAGACGACTCCGGATCCGAAGTACCTGGAGCCCGCGGCGGTGCAAAAATCCCGGGAACGCCTGCTCCAGATTGCCGGTTTGGTCACTGGAACGACGTTCGACGCGAAGCACACGCTGCTGACCATGAGCGCGGGCCGGTACGAGTTCGAGAACAAGGGGATTGATCTCGTGCTGGACGCGGCCGCAAAGGTCAGTCATGGCACGCCGGGACAGCGGGTCGTCCTGTTCTTGATGCTTCCCGCCGGACATACCGGTCCGCGACCCGAACTCGCGAGGGCCGATACGGGGAGTCAGGGCCACGCCCGGGCGCATTTCATCAGCTCGCATGGGCTCGCCGATGAGAAGAGCGATCCGGTGCTCAAGCGTTGCGCATCCCTCGGCCTGACCAACGCACCCGATGCCGCGGTGCACGTGGTCTTCCTGCCCATTTACCTCAATGGCGCCGATCCGCTCATCGCGGAAACGTACTATGAACTCTTGCCGGGCATGGACCTGACTTTGTTCCCCTCCTCGTATGAACCCTGGGGCTACACGCCGCAGGAAAGCATCGCGGCCAAGGTGCCCACCGTTACCTCGGACATGGCGGGGTTTGGCGAATGGGCGTCGCATCTGGGCGACTGGAATCACCTTGGCGTGTACGTGTTGCGGCGGCACCACGTGTCCATCGAACAGGCACGAGACGATCTTGCCGGGAAGATCCTGGAGTTCAGCCACCTGAACGCCGAGGAGCGGGACAAGCTCAGAGGCGCAGCGCGCGCCCTGAGCCTAAAGACCCTGTGGGCGCATTTCGCCGAGGAGTACCATCGCGCGCATGGGATGGCCGCCCGTCAGGCGCAGATGCGGACGCAATCGGCAAACTACGATCGCTTCCGCTCCTTCGCGTTCAAGCTGCGTCCCCTGCTGGAGGGGATTGGCGCCGCGGCCCACACGCGAAAGATCGAGGTCTTCAACAAATTGCCGCCGCAACTCGATAAGCTCAATCGCCTGACCGAGGACAACCTGTGGTGGAGCTGGAATTCGGAGGGAGGAGAGCTTTTCTCCGCGCTCGATCCGGAGCTCTGGGAGAAATGCGGCCGCAATCCGACGACCTTCCTTAGTATATTGCCGGCGACGAAGCTGGAAGAGGCCGCAAAGTCCCGGGCCTACCTGGATCGGCTTGACTCGCTGGTGGCCCGGAGCACCCGGGAGACCGCGGCAAAATCCCGGCCGGAGATCGCCTACTTCTGCATGGAATACGGGCTGAGCCACTTGCTGCGTATCTATTCCGGAGGGCTGGGCATCCTGGCGGGCGACTACCTGAAGACAGCGAGCGATATGGGGGTGCCCCTCTGCGCTTTCGGGTTGGCCTATCGCGAAGGCTATTTCGTGCAGCGCATCGCCCCCGACGGGCACCAGGAAGCCATTCACGAGGAGAGTCACTTCGATCAGCCGCCGCAGACGCCCGTACTCGACAAGAACGGGGAGCAGCTTCGATTTTCCATTCCCGCCCCCGACGGGCCGGTCTTCATGCAAGCCTGGAAGGTCGGGATCGGCAGCGTGGATCTCTACCTGCTCGATACGAATCTCACGCAGAACAGCCCCAACGACCGCATGACCTCGGACCGGCTGTACGGGGGCGGCTTCGAGCACCGCCTGCACCAGGAGTACGTTCTCGCCATCGGCGGATTGCGCCTGCTACGGATCCTGGGGATCGAGCCGAAGATATTCCACATGAACGAGGGGCATACCGCGTTCCTCGTGCTGGCCCGCATGGCTGAGCTGATTCGAGAGCGCGACCTATCCTATTACGAGGCGTTCGAGGTCGTGCGGCACTCGACGGTGTTCACGATTCACACGCCTGTGCCGGCAGGCCACGACGAGTTCCCCGAGGGCCGCGTCACGCCGTACTTGAGCCTGTTCGAAGCCGAACTGGGCAAAGAGGGGCCGCGGCGCCTGGGCAGCGCCGTGGATGCCTCCCGTGGAGCGGTGTTCTCAATGACGGCGCTCGCCGTGCGGGGAAGCGTGAACATAAACGGCGTCAGCAAGATTCACGGTGAAGTCTCCCGGCACATGTTTCATTCCATGATCCCGCAGTTCCACCCCAGCGAAGTGCCGGTGGACCACGTCACCAACGGAGTCCATGCGGCGACGTGGATCGCGCCGCAGTGGCAGCGGGTATTCGTGGAGAAGCTCGGCGGAGATTGGCGAACCCGTCTGACCGATGCGGCGTACTGGGCCAGGGTGCGGGAACTGGATCCGGAGCTCGTTTGGGACGTTCACCTGCAGCTCAAACGCAAGCTGATTGCGTGGCTGAAGGAACACATCCGGGAAACGTGGACCCGACGCAAGGAGCCGGCCGCGAATCTGGGTGCCGCGATCGCCCGCCTGAACGAGAATGCGTTCATCGCCACCTTCGCCCGCCGGTTCGCGCCCTATAAACGCGCAAACCTTGTCCTGCGCGATCCGGCTCGATTGGAAAAACTGGTGTCAGCGGACGGCCCAGTGGTCTTTCTCTTTGCGGGCAAGGCACATCCGTCGGACACGCTCGGGCAGGCGGCGATCTCCCAGGTGATCGAACTCGCCCGGAATCCGAAGCTGGCGGGAAACATCATCTTCATTGAGAACTACGAGATGGACGCGGCGCAGTTGCTGGTCGCGGGTTCGGACATTTGGATCAGCAATCCCATTCGCCCCCTGGAGGCTTCCGGCACCTCGGGCATGAAGGCCGGGATGAATGGTTGCCTGAATCTGGGGGTTGCGGATGGATGGTGGGCGGAAGGGTACAATGGCGCCAACGGCTGGGTCATCGGGGACATGCCGATCAGCGAATCCGCCGAATACCAGGATGCTTTCGACAGCGCGTTCTTGTACACGCTGCTGGAGCGGGATGTCATCCCCGAATTCCGCAGAAAGGACGGGAAGGGAATTCCTACGGCTTGGATACAGCGCATGAAGGAGTCCATCGCGTCCATTGTGCCGGCGTTCAATACGGAGCGCATGCTCAGCGAATACCGGTCGAAGTTCTACATTCCCGCCCGGGCGCAGACCGACATCCTGTGTTCAGAAAACTACGCCGCGGTGAAGAAGATCGTCGCCTCCCGGAAACGCCTGGTCGAGCACTGGTCAACGGTCGCTTTCGCCGACATTGACGTGAAAGGACTGGAGAGCGAGCGCGTCCAGCTGGGCCAGCCGGCACACTTGCGCGTGACGATCAATCATCCCCACGTGCATTCACATGATCTGCAGGTGCAGACCGTGTTGTCGCCCGAATTCCGCGAAGGCGACGGTATCCCGCCGGACCCGGACAGGATCGAGTTCCAGTTGTTTCGCTGTCATTGCACGAGTCCTGTGCAAGACTCGGAACGAAGCGTTTGGGAAGCGGATTTCCGGCTCCTCGGGACCGGCCCGCAGTCATTGGGGATTCGGGTGCTGCCCCGCGCCTGCCACGAAAACCATAACGTCGATCTCACTCTGGGCCTCGTGAAGTGGCTCTAGCGGCGGCCTCACCGCGCCATGGCCTGCCGCAGCCGGCGGGTCGGATTTTGGACGCGGGACTTGCCCCCTGAAGGCGTGCCGGGCTTGCACGCAAGTGACCTTGAGAACGGGAAGGCGCGGCCATTCGAATGGCCTTGCCCTTCAGACCCGTCTCAGATCTCGGAACAAGCGACATTCGTTGGACGGCTCAGCAGGCCGGAATCCCCGATGTTTGAGGCTTGGAGGCGCAATTGCGCGCGGCCGAACCCGAGCCCTTGCGGACCCGTCCGTCCGTGACTCCCACCTCGGCAGCCGGCGGTCGGCACCGGTCAAATGCTACCGATAGTCTTGAGCGCACACGTCAGGCAGCGGGGACTTTCTCGCTACCGATTTCCACCGACAGGTTGCCCGGGTCATTGATCCACACCGTTCGCCCGGAAAAGTGCGCAATGCCCGCCTCCTCCAGATCGTGGATGGCCCAAGACAGGCTCTCCGGAGCGACGGCAATCAGATCAGCCAGTTCGCGTCGGCCGAGTGGGAGCGTGATTGGTGTTCCCCCCGTCTCCCCCGCATTTCGATGGTTCCGTGTCAGCGCCTGAAGAGCCGAGGCTAGCCTGGAGCGTGCGGCAGTGCGCGATTCAGTAAATGACTCGCAATCCGATTGCCTTAGATCTTGCATGGCCTGGCCGAGAAATTTCAGGCCGAGGAGCGGGTTCTTGCCAATAAGCCCCCGCACTACTGTCACCGGCACGGCGCAAAGTATCGCTTCCGTCATGCAGATGGCTCGCGCACGATGCACGCCGCCTACGAAGAAATCGGGCCAACCGAGCATATCCCCTGCCTCCAAGAATTGAAGGCGCCCAGGTCCCCGGACCAAGGAAATCCGTTCCTCAACCAGCGTGCCGGAAGTGACACAATACAGGGTCTCGCAGGGCTTGCCGTACCCGTACACCAGCTGATTGGCGTGATAGCGGGAGAGCGTCTTTTCCCGTTGCAGGGATTCCAGACCTTCGGGGTCCAACGCGAATAGGCTATTGAGGCGTCCTGTGCTGCAGACGGTACAGCTTGGCGGCGGCGTAGCAGGAGCCCATCGCCGTTCCAATTGGCCGGACATGGCTGGCACCTTCCGAATTGACAGTGCCCCCTTCCCCACGCCCAAAGGCAAAATCGTTCCCATGAACTTTACACCATTTGACTGCGGTCAATGCGCGAATTTGACGCGGGTCAAGGACACGCCCATGTAACTCGCCATTTCCCGCTACAACTCAGGTAAGAGCATCCGCGCTGCCCAGCGATTGTTAGTGGGGGAAATTCATCGGGGGCCGGTCTCCGTCAAATACGGACGACGTCGTAGGATATCAACCGAACCGCGTTGCCTGGAGGTGTCCAGGTGGATGACGTCTTTACTATAATTGGAATGCCTCGAGAGAAGTTGCTCGATGAAGCGCGGCAATTTTCAGAACACGTCAAGGTTTTCGACTTGTCTGAAGTGGTCAGTCGGCTGCGCGACCACGCCCCAGGCTGTGCAGGAATGACCTTTCAAGAATCCGACGCCAATGTCGTGACTTCGGCCTTGCGATTGGCTCCGAAGCTTGCCATGGCCCTGATGGCGATGGACTTGGTCATCAGGAAGCTCAATGAAGATCTGGCCAGACTGAAAGAGCAGACAACTCATCCGCAAACTGCTTCCGCCTTCCCCGCTGAATTACCAAGCTCCGATGACAAGCAGCCGGCTGATAAACTGCTCCGGCTTCGCAGCGTGATCGAAAATCTGGTCTTGAACGCCGAGTTCGCTTGGGAGCAGGGGGCCGAAGCGCGGGACTGGAAAGAGGCTATTGCCGAGGCTCGAGAGGTCCTGCTTTCGGACAATTCGAAATAGCGTTCCATGCATCCCGGATTCCTGAGTCGTCGCTAAATCCCAATACATTGTCAGGCGGCGTAAGCCGCGACTTGTCGGCTCTGCGACCGGCAAACCCCGTCCGGCCGCACTAACGGCAGGCCCGGCCGCAATGCGCCGCTGGCCAGGCCGGGCGCGGCGCTCATGCCGATGCCGGTCCGGATATTCACCCGGTTGGCACCTAATGCGGGGGCCGAGAAGCCACTCGAATCTCAGCGGACGAAGCAAGATCGGGGGATCACTTCCGGATCTGTATTGACACAGGAAGAGGAGGATGAGACAGCCTCAGTCCAGACCTGCACGATTCGAGTATCGATTGCACGCCGTCATCCCATCGAGCCGCGACGGGAGAGGATCACGCGATGATTACGAAATTCTCCGTGCTCTACGTGGGACAGATCGAGCTGGACAACATCGGCCGGGACGGCACGCCCGCGGATGCTCGGCGCTACCCGAATGAGCGGCTGATTGAAGCCTTCTGGACAGCCCGTGATATCGCGCAGGCCATGGATGAGCTCGATTACCATTGCCTCTGGATGGCCGAGCACCACTTCCAACGCGAGGGCTACGAGGTCTTTCCCAATCTGATCCTCCTCTCGACCTGGCTGGCCACCCAAACCAAACGGCTCAAGTTCGGCTGTGGATTCAATGTCCTGCCCATGTGGCACCCGATTCGGCTCGCCGAGGATTACGCCTTCGCCGATATCGTTACCAACGGACGGGTCATCATGGGCGTCGGCCGCGGCTACCATACGCGCGAAGTGGAGACGTTCGGGGCTCCGATGCTGGACAATGCCGCCAACAAGGAGCTGTTCGAGGAGCAGATGGAGATCCTCCTCAAATGCTTCAACGAGGAGTCCTTCAGCCATCACGGCAAGCACTATCAGATTCCAGCGGCGGTGCCGTATCGAGGGTATGACCTGAAGGACATCACATGCGTCCCACGCCCCATCCATCGGCCCGTCGAGATTTGGCAGCCGATCGCGAGCGGGAAGACTTTGGAGTACATCGCATCGCGCGGAATCAAGGGGATCGTAACGCTGAACGGCGAGAAGATCGTTGACCAGATCTTTCATGCATACCGGGACGCCGCGGCTCGCGCGGGACGGCGGCTCCAACTCGGCCAGGATCTCTGCTGGGGCGTCGGACTCTATTTCGCCGACACGCAGGAGGCGGCGATCCGTCGGCTCGAACCGGCTCACGACGAACGCTACAAGTGGTTTGCGCCGTTCGGGTTCGTTCGTTACGCCGACGAGCACGGCCGGCCCTGGGGAACCCCCGGAGCTCCGGCACGGGTCCCGACTTTGCGGGAAGGCATCGAGCAGAAAGCTTGGCTGTGCGGACCGCCGCCACAGGTGATTGAAAGCATCAAGGAAATCGAGGCGCGGTATCCCGGTCTTGACCAGATGATGATCCACTGGGCCGAGGGCATTCCCGCACGCGAGTTCAAGGAGCAGCTTCGACAGTTTGCGCGGGAAGTCATGCCGGCCTTCCGAGGCGATCGTTCCCGTGCGGGCCAACGATCCGCCTAATGTACCGTTCCCAGGCCGGCCACTGACCTTTTCGCCGCAGTGCCGTGCGATGGACTCCCGGCAATCCAAATGCGCAACGATTCCTGCGCCCGTTGTGAAGTGGGAACGCGGCCCGGCAGCAGCTATTCCCGACTTGAGGGCCGCCGAATCCCGCGGGCGGCTGCAATGCCCCGTGTTTCCAGTCAAAAGCTCAGAATGAATGCGAACGACCACTGGCGCTGCGCGGTGCAGCGCCCGAGACCATCATGTTTGTCGATTTGAAAAGCGACTGGACGCAGACGTGCGCACGCGGCAGCGGCGCGGTAGGCCGAACATGGAGAAATGGGGGATGCTCCTGCCAGGACTCGAACCCGGAATTGCGGGTTCGGAATCCTAGTTATCTGATACCACGCAATAAATCCCGACAACGTACGACAACCGAATCAACGGGTTGAACCTGACCGCTTACCGTAGGGTGTCGCCCGGTGTTGCCGAAATTTGCGACTTAGTGTCACAAATTTGTCAAAAAACTCCGACGCCTCGCAATTGCTTAAAGTTCAATCCGCTTGCAATTCTCAGGCGTCCTTCAATGCGAATTGCTCCGCCACCTCAATCAGTCCAACCGGCACTAGATCGGTTCGGAGGGCTCTATGAAACGCCTTAAAGATGATCGTCTGCTCCGTCCAACAGAAGTCGCAGAATTGCTCGGCCTGAGTGTCCAAACACCAGCGACATGGAGGGTGAACGGCAGGTACCCCGTCCGTTGCACAAAGGTCGGAAGGCTCATCAAGTACGTCGAAAGGGAGGTGTTGGACTTCATCGAGAGCCGTATAGTCTCGCCCGGACAGGACTTCTCATCAGATCCTAGGTGAAGCGACTCCATACACGTGATGGTCTTGGTAGCCGCACGATACCCATTTGCACGAGCCACGCCCCGTGCGGCCGACTTGGAGGGCGCGGTCCACGAGCTTGTGCACTGTCAATTCCAAGTGAGGAACTACCAGGTCAAATTCAAAGTGAGTCTGGGCCATGCGGAAGGAGGTGCTTGAACAAAACCCTGTGCCGACCAGGTGCTCGATCGAGCGGCGGCTGATGGCTACATCCGAACTGTGAAATTCGGGACTCAGCACCAGTCGGCGAGATTGTATCGCGTGGCCGACATCGAGAATGCGCTTGAAAAGTTGGCCGCGGATAGAGTGCCACGCAAGCGAATAGTCCCGTAGGGACCTGCCGCGTAGCACGTCAAGGACCTCTCAATTGTGCCTACCCCGGGTCTAACATAAGAGACGGAACTGTGGCAGGGGCAGGTCAAATCCGGCGCACCTGCTCAAGTCAAGAATATTTGACGAGGCGGGGGCGAATGCCGTTTAACGCATATTGACTAGATTGAACGTAGAGATCGGTCGGGAGATGCCCTTGAACGTCAGCTCGCCCAGCGGCTCGGACACGGCGAACTCTTCGATTCGGGCCAGAGTACGCTGGTCCATCAGGGTCTGCCCGGCCTTCGCGTCGGCGCACAGCCGCGAGGCCAAGTTGGAGACGGTCCCGATCGCCGCGTAATCCCAGCGACCTTCAAAACCGATCGCCCCGAGCGTGGCATAGCCTTCCGAGATACCGATGCCAAGACCCAGCGTGTGGCCCCGCTGCGCCCAGCGCGCTGCGATGGGGCCGAAAGCGCTGTGCATATCGACGGCCATTCGGGCGGCCCGCTCAACAGGACGCTCAATTGGCACCGGATCGTTGAAGAAGATCATCATGCCATCGCCGGCAAAATGCTCGAGCGTGCCACCGTGGCCGACAATGAGCCGGCCCAGTTCCTCGTGGTACCCGCGCAGCATCTCGATCACCTCTTCCGGCTCGGCGGCATCCGTAAACGATGTGAATCCGCGCAAGTCGAGAAACACCACAGTGATGAGTTGCCGATGCGGTTTCAGAAGTTGTTCTCCCCCTGCCGCGAGGATGACTTCGGCGACCTGACGAGAGAAGAAATTCTTCATCCTTCCAAGGCGTTCGATCTGTGCTACCTGATCCCGCACCCGCGACTCCAGCTGCTCATTCCAGCGCTCGAGTTCAAGCGCCTGGCGCTTGACGTCGTCCTGCAAAGCCTTGACGCGCAGCAAGGACTTCACGCGCGCAAAGAGTTCGGGCTGGTTGATCGGCTTGGACAGAAAGTCGTCGGCACCCGCCTCCATGCCCTTGACGCGCTCTTCGTGTGGATCGAGTGAAGTCACCAGGACGATCGCCAGCAGTGCCGTTGCCGGGTCCGCGCGCAGCTTGCGGCAGACGTCATAGCCGGACATCCCCGGCATCATCACGTCCAGCAGCACCAGGTCGGGACGTTCCGAGCCGACCTTGACGAGGGCCTCCTCGCCGGTCGACGCCGTCACCACAGTATATCCCTTGACTGTGAGCAGGTCCGTGAGCAGCTTGACGTTCTGCGGCGTATCGTCAACAACCAGGATCTTTGGATTCATGTCCCCTTGCTCCCGATCGCCTTGGCGACTGCGTCGAGGAGTTCGTGTAGCGCAATCGGCTTGCCGACATAGCCGTCGAATCCCGCATCTGTAATCTGCTTGCGGTCCTGCTGCATGACCGAGGCCGTCACGGCGATGACGGGAATATTGCGCGTGCCGGGGTCGGCTCGCAGCGCGGCAAGCGCCTGGATTCCGTTCATTCCCGGCAGCCGGATGTCCATCAGCACCAGGTCCGGATGGCGCTCTTGCGCGAGCCGGATTCCGTCCTCGCCCGTCCCTGCCTCCAGTGTCTGGTACCCTTTCGCCTGCAACACGTCGCGCACCAGCTTCAGGTTCTTGTCGTTGTCCTCGACGATCAGCACCAGGCTCATTGCCGCACCGGAAGGGTGAACGCGAATGTCGAGCCTACCCCCAGCTCGCTGTCCAAGCGCAACTGGCCACCATGCATCTCGACGAACTTCCTGGTTAGAGTCAGCCCCAAACCAGTCCCCTCGGCCTTGTTGCTGTATACTCCGCCGACCTGGCGGAATTCCTCGAACACGGCTTGCTGATCCTTTGCCGCGATGCCGATGCCGGTGTCCTTGACCGAGACCTCGATCCGGTCCGCGTCCAGACGCACGCGCACATCCACGCGGCCGCCGTCCCGCGTGAATTTGACGGCATTCGACAAAAGATTGAGCACGATTTGCTTGAACTTGCGTTCGTCCCCCTGGATGGCGCCGACTTCGGGATCCACGGTCAGCGAGAGGGGGATGGTGTGGCGCTGCGCCCGCTCGGGCACCTGCGTGTGCGCGTTCTCGAGCGCCCCGGTCTCGTTGTCGGTGGCAACGTCGTGCTCCGTCCGGCCGGCTTCGATCTTCGCCAAATCGAGAATGTCGTTGATCAGCGACAGCAGATGCTTGCCGGACGTGAAGATGTCGTTCAGGTAGTCCGCCTGCTTCTCGTTCAATTCGCCGAACATGCGCTCCAGCAACACCTCGGAAAAGCCGATAATGGCGTTCAGCGGCGTGCGCAGCTCGTGGGACATGTTGGCGAGGAACTCCGACTTGTGCTTGTTCGCGATTTCCAGCTCGCGGCTCTTGGACTGGATTTCGTGGAACAGCCGCACGTTCTCGATCGCGATGGCGGCCTGATTGGCGAAGGTCTGCACGAGCGCGATCTGATGCTCGGTGAAGGCGTGCGCCGCGGCCCTGCGCAGGGCGATCGCGCCCAGGGCGACGCCCTCGCGCAGCAACGGCACGACCAGCAGCGTCCGGTATCCGAGATCCTGCTGCAACTGGCGCGCGGTCGCATACTCCTCGCCCGAAAGCGTGGCGATGTCCTCGATTTGGATCTGGGTGGATTCGGAGACCGACCTGCCCAGGATGGAGCGCCGGTCCAGCGCCAGCTCGTGCCCGATGTCTAGTCGCGCCGACCGCTCGCCGAAGCCCGCGTGGAGCCTGAGGCGGCCGCCTTGCAGCAGCCACACTCCCGAGACATCGGACTCGCAGAGCCGGGTCGCCCGCTCGGCGACGGCATCCAGCACGGGCTGCATGTCGGTCGGCGAGTTCGAGATCACGCCGAGAATCTCGTTCGTGGCGGTCTGCCGTTCCAGCGCCTCCTTCGTCTCGTTGAACAGCCGCACATTCTCGATGGCGATGGCCGCCTGGTCGGCAAAGGTTTGCACGAGGGCAATCTGCCGCTCGGTGAACGGCCGCACCTCCGTTCTGCGCAGGTTGATCGTTCCCAGAGCTTGGCCCTCCCGCATGAGCGGCACGGCGAGTATCGTGCGATGGCCAAAGCGAATGGCAAGCTCGCGCCCCAACGGATATTCCTCGGAGGATGCAATGTCAGAAACGTGCACGGCCCGGCCGTCAACCACCGCACGTCCGTTGACCGATTGGCGGTCGATGGGCAGCACCGTGCCCGAGCTCGACCTGGGCAGATTGCCAACGCTCACTTGCGAGAAGACCAGCTTATCGCCTTCGACAAGCAGTATAACCGCGTTCTGGCTGTCGCAGAGCCTTGCCGCGCGCTCGGCCACGGCCTGCAGCACCGGTTTGACATCCGTGGGCGAACTGGAGATCACGCGCAGAATGTCGCTGATAGCGGTCTGCTGCTCCAGCGATTCCTTGGTCTCGTTGAACAAGCGCACGTTCTCGATGGCGATGGCGGCCTGATCGGCGAAGGTCTGCACCAGCGCGATCTGCCTTTCTGTAAATGGCTGAACCTCTATTCTGCGCAATACGATCGTGCCGAGCGCCTTGCCCTCGCGCATCAGGGGAACACCGAGGGTCGTGCGATGGCCAAAGCGCATGGCAATCTCGCGCCCCTGCGGATAATCGTCAGTCGACGCGGACTGGAGGTCTGTGACGTGAACCGGCTTGCTGTCGAAGACGGAACGCCCTCCAACGGAACCGCGGTTGATTTCCAATAACAAGGTCCCAATTGCGTACACAGGAATTTCGCCAAATCCGGCGACGAGTTTCAGTTGGTTGCCTTCGATCAGAAAGAGGCGCGCGTCCTTGCTGTCGCACAGCCGCGCCGCCCGCTCGGCGACCGCCTGCAGCACCGGTGTGACATCCGTCGGCGAACTGGAAATGACGCGCAGAATCTCGCTGATGGCCGTCTGCTGTTCAAGTGTATCCTGCAATTCCTTCGTTCGTTCCTCGACCTTGCGCTCCAGGCCCGCATAGGACTCCCGCAGCCGTTCGGTCATGCGATTGAATTGCTCCGCGAGCGCCTCCAGCTCGTCGCCCGTATGCACTTCGATGCGCTGGTCCAGCTCCCCGACGCCGATGTGCCGCGCCCCTTCCGCCAGCATGCGGATCGGGCGCACCATGCCCCGTGCCAGCAGCAGGCTGGCGAACGCGGACACAAGCAGGCCGATCACCAGCAGCACCACCATCCTGAGGATCGAGGCATTGAGCGTCGCATACACCTCCGCGACCGGCTGCTCGACGAACACTTTCCAGCCGAGCGGATCGATCGGGGCGTACGCGGTAAGCACCTGCCGCCCCTGTCCATCCCGCGCGAGCATCGCCGGCTCGGCCTGTTGCAGCGGACTGAAGGCGGTCTGAACCTGGATGAGACCCGACAGGTCGGTCTTGCGCAGCACCAGGCCGATATCCGGGTCCGCGATCAAGTGGGCAGTTCCGTCGACAACGTAGGCCTTGCCCTTGCGGCCGATCTTGATGCGCGAGACGACGTCCCAGATGAACTTGAGGTTGACTTCGGCGATGGTGACCCCGCCGGACTCGCCGAGCGAGCGCACGGCGACCGTCATGTAGGGCTCGGTCTCTTTGCGGAAGTACACGGGCCCAAACCAGGTTCGCCCTGGCTGAGCTCCGCGAAATGCGGGGTCCTGCGCGCGATCCCGGCTGGTTCCGGAGACGTCCAACGCCAGTCGCGATACGGTCAATTGTTCCCGCCCCGCCGCATCGAGTCGCGAAACGTCGGTCACTGCGGGAACGACGCGGAGCAGTTTGAGGAACTCGATCCGGCTCTGCTCGACTCCTGGCGAGCCAAGTTGGGACAGGGCGACAAAGGCGAGCTGCTGCTCGATCTGACGGGTAAACTGCTCGATACGCGCCGCGGCAGCGATGGCCTTTTCTTTCTGCAGACTGGCCAGCGCCGACTTGTTCTCCTGATACGAGAAGTACAGGCCGAGCGAACCGCTGGCGAGCAGAGCGCCGCACACGAGCGCCATGACCGGCAGAAAATACTTGCGGAATAGCCGCCCACGCCAGAAATCAGGCACGCTCGGTTCGGCAGATGCGGAGCGAGGCGGGACGGTCGACATGAGATCCACGCAAAGGCGGCCTGTCGCTACGGGCGACTAGGCTCGGCTTGCTTTAGGGCGTCCCTTGGACCGAGTCGGAAGCGTCGTATGACGCCGCAGATTTGAATATACGGGATTTCCACCCTTGAGGCACCGATTTCACCGAGGATTGATGTGCGCCGAGCATTCATTGCATCAGCTCGTCCGCTTGCACCAGGATCGCGTCTGGGATCGTGATGCCCAGCGACTTGGCGGTCTTCAGGTTGATGACCGTCTCGAATTGGGTGGGCTGTTCAGTGAGAAAGTCGGCGGGCTGAGCGCCCTTCAATATCCGGTCCACGCAGTACGCCTAGCGCCAGGACAATCTCGTCACCCTGGCCCCGTATACTTGGGCGGGTTCCCGTTCCAACGCAACCGTTTCGATGAATGCGAACCAGCATCAAGCAGGGCCCAGATATGGGTTCATTGACGCTAACCCCCCCCTGAATCTTCGCAGAGACGGAATGTAGCGCAATGGAGCACACCCGGGCCAAGGTCATGCGACCCGAGCGCATGGACGGGGCGCGCCTACCTACTCCGCTCCGCCCATCCCTCGTTTGTTACCGATCGTTCCGCTTACTCTCTGGACTGAGCCTGAATGACGACCACGTCGTACTTTTTCACGTCCTGGATCCTGTCTCCGGGTACCGATCGGAACTCAAGATCGATCTCGGCTTTCTCGTCTGCCAGGATGATGTCCGACTTGGTGGCGTCGGCGGCGGTGCCCAGCATTTTGCCCTGGGCATCATAAGCCTTGGCTTCGACCTTGATGCGGTGCAAGGCGGCGCCGGACAGGTTCTGCACCTTGCCGCGAACGTGGAAATGGCCGCCGCCACACACGTACATGCCGGGGTCCACGCCCGGATGCAGTCCGGCGTAGTCCGCTTGGAACTTGACCTTGTCCTTCATGTCCGCCGCCAAAGCCAAAGTCGCAATCAGACAGACGGCCAGCGGCAAAACCACACGCAGCATCTTCATGGCTCCTCCCCTTGCGACTCGCGTCGCGGTTATTGAATGATACGGTCCACCGACACCAAAGCCGTTTCGGGAATCGAAAGTCCGAGATTCTTCGCCGCTTTCAGGTTGACGACGAACTCGATCCTATCTGGCAATTCGACCGGAATGTCTGCGGGGGGCGTTCCTTTCAGGATCAGCGCTGCCTGCCGCGCCGCCTGCCGCCCCTGCAAGTCCGCGTTGGGGCCATAAGAGGCCAACGCTCCCCAACCCGGCCAATGCGAGGCTCCGTACATGGTCGGCAGCTGTCGATCCATCGCCACTTCGAGGCTGCGAGTCTCGATATCGTTGTTCGCGTTCGATTGCACGAGGACAACGCCGTCCCGTCCGCCCGATTCAAGAGCCTTCAAGGGTCCGTCCACCTCTAGCGGAGCCCGGATCGGTTGTGCCAGCAGCTCAAGCTCCAGCCGGCGTACGGCTATCCGCGCCGAGGCGATAGCCGCCCGTTCCTCGGGCACGCGCGGATCGTAGCAGATCAGGACGCGGCGCAGGGTGGGCACGAGCGCCTTGAACAACTCGATGCGCTTGGCGGTCAGTTCATCCCGCATGCTGGCGATGCCGGTGATGTTGCCGCCGGGGTGTGCAAGCGCCTGGACCAACCCCAGACTTACTGGGTCCCCAACATTCACGAACACGATGGGAATGGAGGAAGTCGCTTTCTTGCACGACGTGCCCTCCGTCGGCCCGCTCGCAACGATCAAATCCGGCTTGCGCGCGACGAGATCGACACATGCTTTCGGCAGGCGCGCCAAGTTCCCCTTCGCGGCAAACGTGTCATACACCACCTCCCGCCCTTCCGCGAAACCCAATTCGCTCAACCCCTTCCGGAATCCCTCGGTGATCGGGTTCCAGGGCGACCACGCGCTGGTGAGAACGGCGATGCGCAGAGTATTGGGCGCCCCATGGGGCTGGCCCCCAACGATTTGAGGTCCGGCTCCCAAGCTTACCACGACCGCCAACCACATGACCGTCCGGAGCATCAATACCCTTCGCCGCCGCATAGGAGCCGGGGTGTTAGAGACCGTCAATAACCATACACAGGATTCTGTAGGCTTATTCCTCTTTAGGACAGTCCGCCAATCGCCTGCAAACATGAGTGCGGTCGCCGCCGCAAGTCACGCTCCTACACCCGAACTGAAGTGGTCCCCAAAAAAAGGGAGGGCGGGTAAGCTCTGAGCCACACACGAAAAGGAGTGTACTTCATTAGCAGGAAGCGCAAGCACTGCAGCCTGAAACTTGCTGCGCAGGTGGCCTTTGCGGCGGCGCGGGGAGAGCAGTCCCAGGCGGAGCTTGCAGCGTCAATCCCGATTACCATGCGTGTATGGCGAATTCTCGCTCGGCGGATTGCCGAACACTTGCGGCGACCCGCTGCACGACGCTCACTCCCACGCCTAGCTCCCGCGCGATCTTCCGCATCCCCTCGTCTTCTATCGTCAGGGCCTGTCGGATCGACTTCTCAACATCTTGCCCAACAGCTGGCTGTCCCAGCTTCTTGCCGTTCGCCCTCGCTCGTGCCAGGCCCGCATTGACCTGCTCCCTGACGATGGATCGTTCAAACTCGGCAAAGTCCCCACCCCTGGAACATCGTCTTCCCCTCCGTAGGTGGTGGTGTCCACGCCTTGTTGATACAGGTACAGATCAATGCCTAGCGCCTGATTCTTGCCAAGAAAGGTCAACAGGTGTTGGAGGGAGCGACCGATGCGGTCTACCGGCCACGATTCGCGACCGGCCGCACGTTGCCTTCTGCCCGCCGAGCAAGATTGGAGTCGAATCGGCGCCAGCCTTGCAGGCCGACCCCAGAGAGGGAGATGCTCCTGCCAGGACTCGAACCCGGAATAGCGGAATCGGAATCCTAATTATCTGATATTCCACAACAAATCGCGACAAGTGACAACAAACATTTCAGGACGTTGCGGTTTAGCGGCTATTGAGGGGTGTCCCTGAATGTGGCCAGTTCTTGCGAGCAATTGTCACAAATTTGTCACAAATTTCGGCCGCCCCGAAGGGCCTCGTCAACCACAAGCAGCCGATCAGCAACGTGACCGGTGGCTGGCTGAACCGGACCCAAGAGCTGCTCCGTGAACTTGCCCGTGCGGTCCGCAATCAGGCCATGCTTCAAACCGGCTCGGCTATGAACACCGGGATCTTTCTCGACGTCTTGGCCTGGTATTCAATGTAGGGCGGATAGGCCGCTGCGGCGGCCTTCCAGAGGCGCTGGCGCTCTGGATCGGCCTCTACTTCCCGCACTCGCATCTTGAATATCTCTGTCATGTCCCGGATTTCTACATCGGGGTTGGACCGCAGATTGTAGACCCACACCGGATTCTTTGGCCGCCCGCCGTAGGAACCCACGAGCACATAACCCGTTCCCACCTTGACCCGCATGAGCGGGATTTTTCGCACACCGCCGGTCTTGTTGCCCACATGGGTCACGATGATGCACGGAAGACCCGTGTCGCGCAAAGTCGTGCCCTCGGTGCCCCCGCTGCGCTCGTAAAGCTCGACCTGCTCTCTTACCCAGTCGATTGCAGGTGGAATGTAGTTCTTCATCTTTGGCTACCTTGGACAACTTTTGTTGTAGGAAATGTTGGCAGTGAACGCCGCACCTACCTCCCGATTGCTGAGGAATTGGATCCGCCGCCATCCTCCCCCAAGGGCCTGCTCAACCACAAGCAGCCGAACAGCGACATAACCGGGGGCTACCTGGGGAGGCTGACCCCGGAGCGACTCCGCGAACAAGGACTGCAAGTGGAGGACAGGTTGCTCAAGCTGGCGAAATCGAAGCACGGCCAGTAAATTCGATGACGCTGATCTTGATCTCCCCAAGTTGATCTTGGCGGCAAACCGATGTAGGGAGCAGCCGGGTAACTGTGTCGCTGCTCGAAGAAGTCCATCTGTGAAATGTCGGATAGGAGGTTAAGAACGATGGCAAAATATCAGCTCAGGACTAACAACATGCCCCTGGAGGTAGGGTGGAGCGTCAAACTTGTGGCTGATTTCGAGCCGGTGGCAGGCTGCGGCGAAGAAAAGTTTTGGGTTAGGGTACATTCAGTAAATGAACAAGAGGGGATCATCCAGTATATGGGCATAGTGGAGGATTATTTGACGTACACAAAGGCTCACGGATTGACACAGGGCTTTATGATTGAATTCGAGCAGAAGAACGTAAGCGAAATTCGGGAGCGATAGACGGCACGGCCAAACCCAGGGTCGACTTGACGTCGACCACTGCGGTCATGGCCAACTTCCCGGCGATGTGTGGACGGCGGTGGAAAAGTGCGGTGGGGGGCGCTCGAAAAGTGCGGCACCTGGGTTGAAGCCGTCTCACCCTGCTCTGGCTGTATCGATACGGCCTCCTGGTTATAGGGTCAGATTGGTTTTGCCTGCTGAGGTCGGAGCGGCTCCGCGAACTTACTCAACGGGTGGAAGACCGTTTGCTCAAGCTGGCGAAGCTTACGAACGGAATGGGGCAGGCAACGTGGAATCGGGTCGCGGCCAAGAGCCAGGCCACAGCTTGTTCCGTTTCAAATCCGATTGTGTAACCCGCCCCCCACTTTGGAGGTACCACCAGGAGGTGTGAGAATGGATGAAGGGGGCCCGGCGGGTACGACGCCCTACCCCCGCTCCAAATCCCACAAGAAGGCGTGGATGCGCTTGGCATTGGCGCCGAAGTCGCTCTTGCCCAGGCGCGACTTGGAGCGCATGGCGATGATGGAACTCCGGTCGTCAATACCGCACCGCACCTCCACGATCACATCGTCCCGAAAGCGCATGAAACTCGTGAAGGCGACGGCCTGCACGCGCCTCTGCGCATCGTCTTGTGCGGCGACCTTCCAGCCCCAGGTCCACATCAACTCAAGCACCCTGCGGTAAGCCGCTTCGGCCGCGAGGGGGAGCGTCAAGTTCTTCAAGTAGCCATAGGCCTGCTCGGTCTTGGCCCGAAAGCGGTGTGCGTCGTAGCCCGACTCCTTGGGCGGCTGCACCCAGTACAGCGGCGGCCGTTCGAAGTCTGTGGTGATATCGTTGATGCGGGGGAAACGGAAGGCCATTTGGAGGCTCGCGTGAAGCAGCAGCGCCAGCAAGTCAAATCTGGCCAGGGTCAGATCGCAGATGACCTTGCGCAGACGAGTATTTTTCCGCTCCCGCTCCTTCAGCTGCTCGGCCTGCTCAACCTCGAGTCTCCCGAATTCCTTGCGCCAGCGGAAGTAGGTATGTTTCGTGACACCGATGGACTGGCACGCCCGCGCAACGCTCCCGCCTTGCGCCAGGATCCCCTCCGCTCCCCGAACCTAGCCCATGCTCTGCTCGGCCGTTTGCCTGACCTTTGCCATGTCATCCAGCCCTTGATGAACCGGCCCGAATTCCTAGCAGCCGAGCTGGATCGATTCAAAGGCGGCAGGTTACAGGAGTCAAGTCTCAATGGCCGGATCAACCGACAAGACTGCATAGCTGCCGACGCAAGTCCGAGGGCGGTTTAAGTTGCTAGAAAAAATTTGTATTCTGCCGGATCAAGAAACGGGGAACTGATCAGGAAAGTTGGAACGTCAAACAGTGATGGAGCATTTGCATTCTCTCGAATCCGGGCTGTGGTTCAACCTTCCGCGACCAAGCTGCGCAGCAGCTGACTCAATTCCGATGCGCGCCGTTTCCCCAGACGCCGCGTGAGTTGCGCTTGATACGCTTCAATCGCGGGAGCGAAATCGGCCAGCAAGTCCAATCCAAAGTCGGAGATGTACACCAATACCCGACGGTGGTCTGACTCGTGCTGCTTGCGATGCACGAGGGCTCGCGTGACCATGCGGTCGATTGTCTTGGAGAGGGCTGGCAGGTTCATGTGCACCAGATTCGCAAGCTCCCCCATGGGGCGACCTTGCTCATCAGAGAGGACGCGTAGGATGCGCCACTGTTCGACAGGCAACTTGTCGGACTTCAAAATCCGGTCAAGCTCGCCATAGATTTGCCGGTGTACAGCGGTTACCAGATTGGGAATGTCTGGGGGAAATCGATTCCGCTTCATATTATTCGTCTAAATCCAATCGCAACAGCGCGTTACCAGTAACAGGGAGAGGCCCTAACGGTTCCCTTCGTTCCGTGGATTTACACAATACACCAGCCGATATCCGGCAGGCCTCGTACTGTGCTGCCCTCAGTTGTTCCTTGGCTAGAAACAGGGCATGATGGCGGCCTCAAACTCCGCATCACGTAGCACTGTTATGTGATTGCGGACGCTGGGGGACTCCGAATCATGGCACAGCAATGCACGTTCGTCACGTTGCAAAGCCGTTGCTTGGCGCCGGGTGTGCCCGCTCCCTGAAAGTCGGGGTGTTCATCCCATTAAGCGGCCCGGCTGGGATTTGGGGTCCTTCGTGCCGTTCCTGCGCCGAACTCGCCGCTGAGGAGATCAATGCGGCCGGTGGCGTAGGGCGCCGGCAAATCGAATTCACGTTCATCGACGCTGGGGGCATCCCCGCAGATGTGGCGCTCGCGGCTTCCACTCTCGTGGATTCCGGGAAAATTGATGCCGTCGTCGGCATGCACACGAGTGACGTGCGGGTGGCCCTGGCCGCGGCCGTCTCCGGACAACTGCCCTATGTCTATACGCCGCTGTACGAAGGGGGAGAACGCAACCCGGGCGTTTTCTGCATTGGCGAGACTCCGGGCCAGCACCTCCTTCCTGCGCTGGACTGGCTGTGCGAGCGCTACCACTTGCGCCGCTGGTACCTGGTCGGCAACGACTACGTCTGGCCTCGTGCCACCCACCGCCTACTGCGCCGCCACTTTTCCGGTGGCCCGTGCGAAATTGCGGGCGAGGCGTACCTTCCTTTCGGAACAGAAGACGTAGATGAGCTAATAGACGAAATCCGACAAGCCAGAACCGATGCCATGCTTCTCTCTCTGGTTGGCCAGGACAGCGTGGTGTTTAACCGGGCCTTTGCCCGTTCGGGACTGTCCCCGCGCATATTGCGATTCTCCTGTGCCATGGAAGAGAACATGCTGCTGGGCATCGGGGACTCCAATTTAGACGGTGTCTTCGCGGCGTCGGGATACTTCGAGTTGGTCGACACTCGGGCCAATGGCGATTTTCTCGAGCGTTACCACCAGCGTTTCGGTGACAGGGCGCCCATTCTCAATGCATTGGGCGAGTCGATGTATGAGGGTGTCCGGTTCTTGAAGAATTTGGCGGATTCGGTTTCCGACCGTGACTGGCGCGCCTTGAATAGATCCCTGTCCACCGGCGGCGTGCGCGAAGCCGTGTACCACCGCGACCGAGTCAGTCGCGCCCCGACCTATTTGGCCGAAGCGCAAGGCTACGAGTTCCGCATTTTGCGCAGTTTCCCCTAATTCTCTGCCCATTTTCGCCCTCCGGACGCGTTCTCTCATCGACGCTACGCGGCCGAATGAGCCGCTCCGCGTCTCCTTCCTGGCTTCCAGGGCGCTCAGCGACGGCATCTCAGCTCTCGCTTCTGCTTTCCCCATTTTCAAGCAAATGGCCTTGTACATGGCGGAGCATGGAGCCTGGATAGTTGCCTGCGAAACGAAGGTAGTTGACATGGAAACTATTGCATCGTAGACAGTATCGCGGCAGTGCCCAGTGCCCAAGCGTTCACGGATCGCTGCGTTCTCTGCAGACTTTGCTGAAGGAGGCCGTTCTGATCCTCTTTCTTTCGATCCTCGTCGCGGTCATCGCTATCGCCATCATCGTGGCGTTCATGAACCGCTTCTACCGCAAGTCCACGCGCGATGTAGCGTTGGTGCGCACCGGATTCGGCGGACAGGCAATTATCCTGTCCGGCGGATGTCTGGCGCTTCCCTTCCTGCACAAGATTGAGGAGATCAACATGCGCACGATGCGTGTGGAGATCAAGCGCGCGGGCGAGAGATCGCTCATCACCACCGACCGCATCCGCGTCGACGTGGAACTCGAATTCTACATCCGCGTGCAACCGACGGTGGAAGGCGTGGCGATCGCGGCACAGGCGATCGGAGCACGGGCAATGAGCCCGGAGGGCCTGCGTAACCTGATGGAAGGCCGTTTCATCGATGCGCTACAGGCGGTCGCCGCCGCAGAAACCATGGACTCGTTGCACGAAAAACGGGGCGAATTTGTCCATCATGTCGGCGACCGGCTGCGGGACAACCTTGCGCAAAACGGCGTGCTGCTGGACTCGGTCTCGCTGACGCGGCTCGACCAAGCGCCCTTCGCTTCGCTGGATGAGAACAATGCGTTCAACGCCGTGGGGATGCGTCAACTCGCCGAGATCATCGCGACCAACAAGAAGCAGCGCACGCAGATTGAGTCGGACGCGGAAATTTCCGTGCGGGAAACGCAACTGGAAGCCACGAAGCGCCGGCTGACGCTGCAGCAACAGGAGGAGCAGGCTCAGATTGCTCAGCAACTCGAGATTGAAAAGTCCAAGGCGGCCAGCGGCGCCGCGGTGGCGAAGGTGCGCGAGGATGCCATGGTGGCGAGCGAAGGCGCCCGGATCGTGCGCGAGCGCGAAACAAGGGCAATGGAGCTGGGTAAGCAGCGGGATCTGCGCAAACTGGAAATCGAGTCGCAGTTGAATTCGGAGGTGCACAAGGTCGACAGCGCGATCCGTCTGGCTGCAAAGCATGTCGAGGAAGCCAAGGCCCAGGCCGACGCCGAGCGCTCGCGGACGGAGGTGGTGCTGGCTCAGGAGCATGTGCAAACCGAGCGCGAGCGCGCGGTGGCAGAACGCTCCCGTGAGCTCTCTCTCAAACGCGTTCAGGAAGAAGGCGAAGTGGAGGCCGCCAAGTCGGAGACCGAAGCCGCCGTGGTCGTCAAACGAGCACAGGCGGATTCCCAGGCTGTGCAGATTCGCGCCGAGGGCGAACGCCTGCGCCTGTTGGCCGAATCCCAGGGAATGCAGGCCAGGATCGCCGCCGAAAATACACGCGGCGACCGCCTGGTGAAGTTCGATCTGGAGCGCTACCGGCTCGACAAGTTGCCGGATATCCTCTCGCAGATGATGAAGCCCACGGAGAAGATCGAGAGCATCCGAATTCACCACGTGAGTGGAGTCGGCGGGGCGCTGGGAACCTCGGGCTCCCAGGCCGATGGCCCATCCCGGCCTCCAGTCAACCAGGTGCTGGACAGCATTCTAGGCATGGCGCTGCAACTGCCGGCGCTCAAGAGTATCGGCGAGTCCATCGGCTATGACTTCTCGTCGGCCTTGCCAGGAAAGCCGGGTGTCAGCGAGCCCGAAAAGAAGTCCTGACTATTCAATCATGGGGAGGAGGATCAGATGGTGCTTACACGGAGACAGTTCCTTGCCACCGCCGGAGCTGCGGCAAGTGTAGCCACAGCGGCGGCTCAATTACCCAAGGCCGTATTCGGGGCGGGTCCGGATATTAAGTTGGGTTCGGTGCTGGACAATTCCGGCAACCTGGATATCTACGGCAAACCCATGGTGATGGCGACCCAACTCGCCGTCGACGAAATCAACGCGGCAGGCGGACTGCTGGGACGCAAGATCAAGCTGATCCAATACGACACCCAGTCCGATATTGCGCTGTACACCAAGTTCGCCCAGCAGCTCGCGCGCGAAGACAAAGTGGATGTGGTCCACGGTGGCATCACTTCCGCTTCTCGCGAAGCCATCCGTCAAACCTTCAGGCGCAGCAACACGCTCTATTTCTACAACGTCTTGTACGAGGGTGGCGTCTGTGACCGCAACTGCGTCGTGACCGGCACCACTCCGGCGCAGGCCGTGGAGCCCATCGTCGAACGGGCCATGAAGCAATGGGGGAACAAGGCGTACACCTTGGCCGCGGATTACAACTACGGCCAGATTACCGCCAAGTGGATCGACCATTATGTCGGACAGCGGAAGGGGTCCGTCGTGAAGACTGATTTCTTCCCACTGGATGTGGCCGACTTCGGGTCTACCATCGCCAAGATCCAGCAGGAAAAGCCCAACTGGGTGATTTCCGCGCTCGTCGGCGGCGCGCACATGTCCTTTTATCGTCAATGGGCGGCCTCGGGCATGAACAAGAAGATTCCCCTTGCATCCACCACGTTCGGGGTGGGCAACGAACACCTTGCCCTGTCGCCTGCGGAGGGTGACGGCATCCTGATCGCCGGAAACTACAGCCAGGAGTCACCCGCGCCTGCCAACAAGGAGTTTCTCGGCAGGTGGCAACAGAAGTTCGGGGATACCAAGATCGTGCACGAGATCGCCGTGTCGCAATACCACGGGATCAAGCTGTGGGCGGAGTGCGTGCGCAAGGCGGGCTCGGTCGACCGGGCCGCGCTGCTCAAAGCCATCGAATCCGGCCCCTCCATCGTCGGGCCGGCCGGAACCGTGACAATCGAACCGAAAACCCATCACGCATCGTTGGACATTCACGTGATGGAGGTCAAGGGCCAAAAGCTCACGATCCTGGAGACGGTCAAGCAGCGCGCACCGAGCGATACCGCCCAGTACTGTGATCTGCTCAAGCATCCCGACGAGAACAAGCAGTACGAAGTGAAAATCTAGCCCGATGGACTACGCTGAGGTGATCGGGCTCGAAATCCTATACATGATCGCGTTTCTGGTGCTCACCAGCGCCGGACTCGCGATCGTGTTTGGGATGATGCGGGTGATCAACCTGGCTCACGGCGAATTCGTGATGCTGGGGGGCTATACGACCATCGCGTGCGACAAGGCGGGAATTAACATCTATTTTGCGATGCTGGTCGTGGCGCCGCTGGTGGTTGGTATCGTGGGTCTGATCGTCGAACGCGCCATCATCCGTTTCCTGTACGGAAGGATGATCGATACCATGCTTGCCACGTGGGGGCTGAGCCTGCTCCTCATCGGTCTCGTGACGTTGATCTTCGGGAATACCGCTGTCAGCATCCCGGCGCCGATTTCGGGCTATGAGGTAGGGGATTACCAGATGGGGGGCTACAACCTCTTCATCATTCTTGTCACCGCGGCGTTGGTGGTCGCTATGTGGGGCGTGCTGAGATTCACTCGGGCGGGATTGATTGCCCGCGGCGCCATGCAGGGACCGGAAGTGGTCGCCGCGCTCGGCTACAATCCGAGCCAAGTCTACATGGTCACGTTCACCGCCGGGGCCGCGCTCTCCGGCCTCGCCGGGGGCGTGCTGGCGCCTCTCACCGGTCTGTTGCCGTCCTCGGGCGGCGCCTATATCGCAAAAGCTTTCATCACCGTCATCACCGGTGGTGCGGCGGTTATTTCCGGTACGCTCGCCAGCGGAATCATCTTCGGCACGGTCAACCAGATTGTCTCGTTTGCCTCCCACCCGGTTATTGGAGAGATCGCCATGTTGGTGCTGGCGATCGTACTGCTGCGGCTGATGCCGAAGGGTATTACCGGTCGCTTCTTTGGGGACGGCACATGATCACCTGGCCGTCCGTCGGCCGCATCAAGTGGGGTTGGTTTCTTCTGGCGACGGCGATATTGGCGCTATTGCCTCTTCTAACCGATCCTCTCACACCCACCATTTTGATCATCTGGGCGCTGTTTGCTCTTTCCCTCGGCCTGATGTGGGGGTACGCGGGATTATTGAGCTTTGGCCACGCCGCCTATTTCGGCCTGGGCGCTTACACCTATGCGATCACGGTGGTCAACTTGGGCGAAAGCACGGTGCCGCTTCTGCTCTCCATCCTGGTCCCCGCCGCCGTAGCGGCAGTGATTGGCGCAATGATGTTCTATGGGCGCATCAGCGATGTGTATATGGGCGTCATTACCCTGGTGGTGACGCTGATCCTGTTCAAGTTCATGAGTGCCACGGCCGGCGATGCCTACGTCATCGGATCCGCCCGCCTGGGAGGCTTTAATGGGATTCCCGGATTCCAAACTCTTAATGTGCCGGGCTATCCGGCAATTTCGCTGTTCGGGCTGCCCACGTACTACCTGTGCGCTGCGCTGTTGCTTTTGTGCTATCTGCTCTGTCGCTGGATTCTCGCGCGCTCCTTCGGTCGAGTGCTGATCGGGATCCGCGAGAACGAGGAGCGCTGCGAATTAATGGGGTACAACGTCGCCGCCTACAAGACAGCCATATTCGCTTTCAGTGCGGCAATGGCTGGACTGGCGGGCTGCCTGTTTGCCAATTGGGCGGAAATTGTCACCCCGCGTGTATTTAGCTTGGGTCAGGCGGCCGAAGTCCTGATCTGGGTGATCGTCGGCGGCTTGGGGACGCTGGTCGGGCCGATACTCGGCGCCGTTGTGTTGGGCTACGTCAAGCTATTGCTGGGTGAACAGACGGTCATTGACAACTCGCTGATTCTCGGAGCGTTGCTGATCATCGTTGTTCTGGCCCTCCCGCGAGGCGTCCTGCCAACGGTGCAACGCACCTTGGCATCCGTCCGCCGCACGTCGCGGACGCGGGCGACACACCGCCGCTCGCGCCGGACTCTAGGCACGACTCCTCAGGAGCGCACGTGAGCGGTGTCGTAGAGGTTCACGAACTCACGATGCGATTCGGCGGCGTCGTCGCCGTCAACAACGTAACTTTTTCGTTGGCGGAACGCGAACTGCGTTGCCTAATAGGACCGAACGGCGCGGGCAAGAGCACGTTTTTCAAATGCCTGACCGGTCAGTACAGATTGAGCCACGAGAATGGGCGCGTTCTCATCCGTGGCCACGATGTGACCGGCTGGAGTACTCACGAAATCGTACGGATCGGTGTCGGCATCAAAATGCAGGTACCCTCGGTGATGAACGGGCTCACGGTGCACGAAAACCTCTGGCTTTCCGCTCGCCGCATACATGGCTGGCACGGGGCGGACGGCGCCGTGGAAGAGGTGATCGCTGAACTGCATTTGCGGGACGTGGTGCGCCGCCTGGTGGGCGAGCTTTCCCACGGCGAGCGGCAACTTGTCGAAATCGGCATAGTCCTGGTGCAGCGGCCCTGGCTTGTGCTGCTCGATGAACCGGCGGCGGGCATGACCGGTAATGAGGTCCAGCGCTTGATCGGAGTGATCCGACGCGTCAATCAGATTGCTTCGGTCATGGTCGTGGATCATGACATGGAATTCGTGCGCATGCTGGGTTCCAGGGTCACCGTGTTCCATCAGGGTTCGATCCTGGTGGAGGGGCCGGCCGAGAAGGTGCTCAACGATCCGGCGGTGCGCGAGGTTTACATCGGGAACCGCGCAAAGTGAAGATTCAATCCTCGACTAATGACCCGCTGCCGCAAGATCCAGCGGCTGAAGGGGGCGAACACGGCGATTCGAGCCGCGCGCTCCTGGAAGTCCACGAATTGCGCGCCGGGTATGGACGTCTGCCGATCTTGCACGGTGTAAGCCTTCAGGTCCGCGCTGGCGAGGCGCTCGGCATCGTCGGCCACAACGGCATGGGCAAGACCACGCTGTTGAAAACGATCATGGGCTTGCTGCCGGCCACCGGTGGACAAATCTGGCTGGAAGGCACGGAGATCACGCGAAGCCCGACGCACGTGCGCAGCCGACGAGGGCTGGCCTACGTGCAGCAGGGTCGAGGAATTCTGCCGGGCTTGAGCACCTTGGACAACTTGCGCCTGGCCTGGACCGGGAATTCGCAGGAAACAGAGCAGGAAGCCATTGACCGCTGCGTGACTATATTTCCCCGGCTCGCGCCGCTATTCGACCGGCGGGGCGGAGCCCTATCCGGCGGAGAGCAGCAGATTCTGGCCATTGCCCGCGCGCTCGTTGCGAGCCCGTGGATCGTGTTGTTAGACGAGCCTTCAGAAGGCGTCCAGCCGTCTATCGTGCACGAGATCGGCCAGATTCTTTCGCGCCTGCGCACCGAGGCGCGATTGGCGATCGTCATCGTGGAGCAGAACCTAGACCTCGTGCTCGACGTTGCTACCCGAATCGCGGTGATGGAGCGCGGCCGCATCGTTCGGGAATTCGAACCGGAAGAAGTAGGCGCCGGCGGCGCGCTCGTGGAAGCGCTGGGCCTGGGATCGGTGCGCATGACGGGCGCTTCAGGTGCAAGAACGGCAGATGCAACTCAGAAACCCCTTCCATCCCGGTCGCACGCCACTTCACAGTCCCCAACGCCACCACCCGTCGCACCGGTTCAACGTGCGGCGCCTTCCATTTCGCCAACCCAAGTCCAAGCTGATGCAAAGCCATCGGGAGCAGGGGTGTCTATGAGCAGCGTAAAGAGACCGACACTCGAACAGATGAAGGAAATCGTCGCATCGCTGCACATGAGCATGTCCGACAGCGAGCTCTCGGAGTACATGGAAGTCATGGAGGGCACGTTCCTAGCCTACGACCGGTTGCAGCAGCTCCCGGACAACCTGCCGCCAGTGCGCTATCCACGGACGCCGGGCTATCGTCCCAATGCCTCGGAGAACCCGCTGAATGCGTGGGCAGTGAAGAGTGAAGTGCGGGGCGCACCTTACGGTCCGTTGGCGGGAAAGCGCGTCGTGCTCAAGGACAATGTGTGCCTAGCCGGCGTGCCCATGATGAACGGCGCCTCGACGCTTGAGGGATATGTCCCTGACGTGGACGCAACGGTGGTCACGCGAATTCTGGATGCCGGCGGAACCATTGTCGGCAAGGCGCACTGCGAGTATTTCTGCCTCTCGGGCGGCAGCCACACCTCGGCATTGGGCCCTGTGCACAACCCGTACAAGTACGGGTATTCCGCCGGGGGATCCTCTTCCGGGTGCGGAGTGTTGGTGGGTTCCAAGGAGGTAGAAATGGCCATTGGCGGGGATCAGGGCGGGTCGATCCGAATGCCCTCGTGCTGGTGCGGATGCTATGGCATGAAAGCGACCCACGGACTCGTTCCCTACACCGGCGTGATGCCGATTGAGGCCACCATCGATCACACGGGTCCGATGACCGCGACAGTCGCCGACAACGCCCAGTTGCTCGAGGTGATCGCCGGTGCGGACGGACTGGACCCTCGCCAGTACGATGTGCGCGTGGACAAGTATACCGCCGCACTGGGTCGCGGGGTGGCTGGGCTGCGCATCGCCGTGATAACCGAAGGATTCGGCCATCCCTCGAGCGAGGCGGATGTCGATCAGAAGGTCCGCCAGGGCGCCGAGCGCCTGCGAGCCCTGGGGGCCATTGTAGAAGACCTGTCGATTCCCATGCACCTCGACGGGCCTGCCATTTGGACTTCCATCGCGCTCGAAGGCCTGGAGATGCAAATGATGCATGGCAACGGCATGGGCTTCAATTGGAAAGGGCTCTACACCACCAGTCTGCTCGACGCCCACGCCAACTGGCGCGCGCGAGCCAACGAATTGTCGCGCACTCTGAAGATTTCCATGCTCATTGGCGAATATTTCGTGCGGCACTATCGTGGGCGATTCTATGCAAAATCGCAGAATCTGTCGCGGGTGCTGCGCCGCTCCTATGATGACGCGCTGAATCGCTATGACTTGCTGCTGATGCCCACTTTGCCGATGAAGGCCACACCGATTCCCGACCAGAATGCGCCGTTGGCACTTTACTGCCAACGAGGCTTCGAGATGTTGCCCAATACCAGTCCGTTTGACGTGACCGGTCATCCGGCTATAACCATCCCCTGTGGGATGAGCCAGGGCCTGCCCATCGGAATGATGCTGGTCGGCAAGCACTACAATGAGTCCACCATCTACCGCGCAGCGCACGCATTCGAGCAATTGGGCGACTGGCGCGAATTCTAGATCATGAGTATCAATCCCTTCGTCTCCGACTGGCTGCTCTCAGGCCACGAGGACCCTCGCCGTCCGCGGGGTGGCGTCTCACACGTTACCGGCGCGACCGATGAACCGCTGAAATTCATGACCATCGCGGCGTTGCTGGACCGCGCCGTTTCGCGTCACGGAGGACGCGATGCGGTGATCTTCGCGCCGACCCACGAGCGGTTGTCCTGGCATACCCTCAAGCGCCGATCGGATGAGATCGCCGCCGGCCTTCTTGCTCTGGGCGTCAGCCGCGGCGACCGTGTCGGCATCTGGGCCCCGAACTGTATCGAGTGGCTGTTGGTTCAGCTCGGCACCGCTCGCATCGGTGCGATCCTCGTCAACATAAATCCGGCCTATCGCACCTCTGAGCTTGAACACGCGCTGAAGAAGACTCAGTGCCGGGTGCTGCTCATGGCATCGGCATTGAAATCGAGCGACTACGTGGCGATGCTTAAGTCGCTCGCTCCCGAAATCGAGACTGCCCCGAGTGGCCAACCACTGCAGTTGGAAAGATTTCCGCGCCTGGAGCATCTCGCGCTAATCGGGGACGGACCCCGGCCAGCGGGAATGCTATCGTTCAAGCAACTAGCAACGCTTGCCGGTCCGGCACAGCACGGCCGCCTTGCGGGCATCAGTGCGGCCCTCGACCCCGATGATGCCATCAACATCCAGTTCACCAGCGGTACGACTGGACTTCCCAAGGGCGCTACTCTTTCACACCACAATATCGTCAACAATGCCCGCTACAGCGCGAAGGCCATGCGCCTCACCGAGCGCGACCTGCTTTGCATACCGGTCCCGCTGTATCACTGCTTCGGCATGGTGCTTGGCGTGCTTGCTTGCGCCGCCACTGGCGCAACCATGGTATTTCCGGGTGCCAGCTTCGACGCGGAGGAAACCCTGCAGGCCGTTCAGGAGTACCGCTGCACGGCACTGCACGGCGTGCCGACCATGTTCATTGCTCAACTCGAGCATCCGCATTTCGCGCAGTATGACCTGTCCTCGCTTCGTACGGGAATCATGGCAGGCGCGCCCTGCCCGATCGAGACGATGCGCCGCGTAATCGCCGACATGCACATGTCCGAAGTGACCATTGCCTACGGCATGACCGAAACCAGTCCTGTATCGTTTCAGAGCGACGTTTACGATCCGCTGGAGCGACGCGTATCCACGGTTGGCCGCATTCTACCGCACCTGGAAGTGAAGATCGTCGACGGCCTTGGCCGCGTAGTCCCCGCAGGAAAACGCGGCGAGCTGTGCACGCGCGGCTACTCGGTAATGCTCGGCTACTGGGATGACCCCGCGGCGACCCGAAAAGCCATCGATGCGGCCGGCTGGATGCACAGCGGAGATCTCGCGACGCTGGATGTCGACGGATACTGCAACATTGTCGGCCGTGTGAAGGACATGCTCATTCGTGGCGGCGAAAACGTTTTCCCCGCGGAGATAGAGGAATTCCTTTACCGCCACCCGAAAGTCATGGAGGCACAGGCATTCGGCGTGCCCGATCCCCGCCTCGGGGAGGAAATCTGCGTCTGGATCGTTCTCAAACCGGGGATGGTCGCAACCGAAGCCGAGATTCGAGACTTTTGTCGCGGACAGATAGCCCACTACAAGGTTCCGCGGTACGTTCGTTTCGTTACGGAACTCCCAAAGACCGTGACCGGGAAAGCACAGAAATTCGAGATGCGCGCGGCGATGGTGCGGGAACTTGGATTGCCTGAAACGAAGACCGCTTGATGCAGTCCTTCCCCTTGGTGGTCATTGGTAACGACCTGTGCTAGGGAGGAGGAGGCGGCAAGCGCGGGGCAGCGGAAAAGGAAGAAGCGGTAAACGCGGGGGCGTGACAGTCAAGGAATAATCGGAAAGGCCGAAGCCATATGGAAAGGCTCGGTGCATCTTTGCTGCCCACGCGCAACGACAGGAGCCTGAAGGAAAGTTCCGACTTGCGCTTATTTTCCTCCCCTACTCTGGTTCTGAAAGCTTCTACCGGCCACCCGCTGCACCACGCTCACTCCCACCCCTAACTCCCTTGCAATCTTCCGAATCCCCTTGTCGCCTTTCTTCAGCGCAAGGCGGATCGCCTCATCGACGTCGTTTCCGACTCTTGGCCGACCCAATCGCTTCCCGTTTGCCCTCGCTCGTGCCAGGCCCGCATTCACCCGCTCCCTTATGATGGAGCGCTCGAATTCGGCAAACACTCCGCACATCTGAAACATCGCCTTGCCGGCCGGCGTGGTGGTGTCCACGCCTTGCTGGTGCAGGTACAGGTCAATGCCGACCGCATGAATCTCGGCGAGGAACGTCAGCAGGTCTTGGAGGGACCGTCCGATACGGTCTACCGACCAGGCCGCAACGATGTCGAATTTGCGCCGATTGGCATCCTTGAGGAGATTGTCCAGTCCGGGCCGTTGCTCCCGGCCCTTTGCCCCGCTGATCGCGTGATCCTCATAGGTGCCGACGATCTCCCACCCGCTTACCCCCGCGACACGCTCAAGCTCTAGCCGCTGGTTATCCGTGGTCTGGCCGTCCGTTGATACCCGCAGGTACAGGGCGGCTCGCTTCCCGTCATTCATGGAGACCTCCGGTACGATTGTTTGAGGGATACGCAATCCTAGCAGAGGTTGTACGGATATCAAGTATATTGCGTACACATTGAGTGCACCCCGTAACCGGCTGAATTCGCGGTCGCGGAGCAGCGGAAACTCGGAAGGGATGGCCGTACAGGGCTGTTTAGGGGCTTCCGGCTAATCGAATCGCGGAACACTGTACTGATTGCGGAGCCTAGACATCCGACGTGAAGTCAACGCAGCCCGGCGATCCGTTGCTGCTCGGCCGTGTGCCTGAGCTTTGCCATGTCATCCCTCCCTTGATGAACCAGCCCAAATTTCTAACATCCGGGCTGGATCGGTTCAAAGGGGGCAGGTCAACCTGCGCGGAAAGGTCAAGGCGATTGACACGCGTGCCTGCCCGCTTTACCTGCTCACGGGCGAGTACGACCACTCCTGCGAGCCCGCCGACACGCTTCTCACCGCCAAAGATATCCCGGGCGCCAAGGTGACCGTCATGAAGGAAGTAGGCCACTTTCCGATGAGCGAGAACCCCGCACAATTCCGGAAGTACATTCTCCCGGTCTTGGCTGAGGTTTGCGCGCAAACGAAGTAGCCCTTCGCGCTCGCGAGCGCGAAGGCGGCCATCTGCTCTATCCCGGGAAGGACCGCAGCGCCTCGTTGGCCCGCAGCCGTGCCACGGCGAAGTCCACGAAGGCCCGCACTCGTGCCGGTGCGCGCCGCCCTGCGCCATGGGTCACATAGATTGGCAGCGGGGGCTGCTCATGATCGGTGAGCACGACCCGCAGCCTCCCCGCGCGCACATGCTCCGCAATTTGATAGGAGAGGAGGCGCGTTATCCCATGCCCCGCAATCGCCGCGGCAATGCGCGCCTCGACGCTGTTGACGAACAGGCGCGTCGGCGGCCGGACACGCTCGACCCGCGCCCCGGAGCCGAAGGTCCATTCGACCGGGCTGGCCGCCTCGGAAAAGCCGAGGATGTCGTGCTGACCCAGGTCGGCGGGCGAACGGGGAATTCCCCGCTCCGCAAGATAGCCAGGCGAGGCGCAAACCACGCGCCGCACGGTACCAACCCGGGTGGCCGTGAGCGACGAATCGGGGAGGTGGGCGATCCGCACGGCGACATCCAGCCCCTCTTCGATCAGGTCGACGATCCGGTTCAGCAACAGCGCCCGCGCCGACACCCGCGGATAGTGCCGG
>JBGOTW010000005.1:0-40237 GCA_041476685.1 bacterium
AGGACAAGCCGCTCGGGCTTGACGACGAATGCTTCCAGGTCCGCGCGGTACGTCTCGTCGTCCGTGGCGATGATGACGGCGGCGAGCCGGTCCTTCGCTACCTGGGTCTTGCCGGCCAGGTCCTCGTCGGAAAAGGCGGGGTCGAGCAGGAGCGATCCCAGCACGCCGGCGGGCTGCACGGCGTTTTCCGGCGCAAGCAGCGGCCGCGCCAGCGCTTCGGCCTGGGTGCGCAGGACGTAGGCGAGCAGCAGGCCCTGCACCGAGACGAGCAGCACGACCAGCGTGGCGGCGCCCAGCAGCGGCCGCCGGGTTTCACCCGCGGCGTAGAAGCGGAAGGTGGTGCCGATCAGGTGGTGCAAGCCGACCGCCGCGAGGATCCCCAGCACGATCAGCAGCGCCGTGAAATGCCAGGGCAGGAGCAGCAGGTAGCGCTGCGCGGGCAGGGCCGCGAACAGCCGCCAGGTCAGCGCGATCGCATCAAGCATGTCCGGCGCCTTGCGGCGGGCGGCGGGAAGGCAGGGCCGTGCCGAGCAGTTCGCCGCGCTGCCACAGCAGGGCAGCCTGGCCCGCGGCGAGCCGGGCCACCGGAATGCGGAACGGGGAGCAGCTCACGTAGTCCAGCCCGACACGGTGGAAGAAGACGACCGATTCCGGGTCGCCCCCGTGCTCCCCGCAGATCCCGATGTTCAAGTGCGGATTGGAGCGCCGGCCTTGTTCCACGGCGAGCCTCACCAGCCCGCCGATTCCCTCCTGGTCCAGCGCCATGAAGGGGTCGCCGTCCAGGATTTCGCGTTCCAGGTAGGTGGGCAGGAATACGCCAACGTCGTCGCGGGAGAAGCCGTAACCCATCTGGGTCAGGTCGTTCGTGCCGAAGGAGTAGAAGTCGGCGTGGCGGGCGATGCTGCGGGAGCAGACGGCGGCGCGCGGCGTCTCGACCATGGTTCCGATCTGGAACGAGATGGTCTCGCCCAGCTCGGCCGATACGCGCTGAATCAGCTCTTCGATGGCCTTGCGTAGCACGATCAATTCGCGCTCGGTGGAGATGAGCGGCACCATGATTTCCGGGTGCACCTGCAATCCTTCCTTCTTGACGATGCAAGCGGCTTCGACAATGGCGCGCACCTGCATGTTGTAGATCTCGGGGTAGGTGATGGCGAGGCGGCAGCCGCGATGCCCCATCATCGGATTGCTCTCCGACAGGGCCTCGGTGCGCTGCTGGATCACTTCGACCGGGATGCGCATGGCTTTGGCCATCCGCGTCTGGGAGCGGATGCCCTTGGGGAGGACTTCGTTCAGGGGGGGATCGAGCAGGCGGATCGTGACGGGCCGGCCCTGCATGACACGGAACATCTCCAGAAAGTCCCGCCGTTGCAGCGGCAGCAGTTCGCTCAATGCGGCCGCGCGGCCGATCTCGTCCCCTGCCAGGATCATCTTGCGGAATAGAGGGATGCGGTCGATATCGAAGAACATGTGCTCGGTGCGGCACAGGCCGATTCCCTCCGCGCCCAGCTCCACGGCCCGCCGCGCGTCATCCGGCGTATCGGCGTTGGCCTGCACGCCCATGGTGCGGGCGGCGTCGGCCCACTCCAGCACACGCGCGATCCCGCCTTCCAGCTGCGGCTGGACCTGGGGCAGCTTGCCGTAGAATACTTCGCCCGTCGTGCCATCGAGGCTGATCCAGTCCAGCCGCTTCACCGTCTGCTCCCCGACCGTCATCTCGTTGATGAGGTAGTTGATCTGCAGCGCATTGGCTCCGACGACGACGCACTTGCCCATGCCGCGGCCCACGACCGCCGCATGGGAGGTGAGCCCGCCATGAGCCGTGAGGATGCCTTCGGCGACCTTCAAGCCGTCGATGTCCTCGGGGGAGGTCTCGTGCCGGACGAGGATGGTCTTGATGCCTTGGGCCGCCAACTCGACCGCGTGCTCGGCAAAGAAGACCGCCTGACCTACGGCCGAGCCGGGCGAGGCGCCCAGGCCCTTGGTGAGGGGCACCATTGCTGCGGAGCGGTCCAGCACCGGGTGCAGGTACTCGTCGATCACGCGCGGATCCACGGTGAGCAGCGCTTCCTGCGGGGTACAGAGTCCCTCGTCAACCAGGTCCAGCGCGATCCTCAGGCTGGCGCGGGGCGTGCGGCTGGCGGGCATGACGCCCAACAGGTGGAGAGTGCCGCGCTCGATCGTGAAGTCCAGCTCGATCGCGTTGCGCAGCGACCGCTCCAGCTTCGCGGCCCACTCCAAGACCTGCCGATGCACCTCGGGCAGTCGCTTGGCGAGCATGTCCAGGGTGTCGGGCAGGCGCACGCCCGCGGTCAAGTCTCCGCCCTGCGCCTGGGCCAGGTAGGACCCTTGCAGCTGCTTGTCGCCCGTGGCGGGAAGACGGGTGTATAGGTGGCCCGCGCCCCCGTGCGCCCCATCGCTGGCCGCGCCTTGCACCATGGCCTGGACAATGAGGGCCGTGCCCGTCAGGTCTTCCCGCATGGTATGGCGGCGGTGCTCATCGGCCTCGGGGAAATTCCAGGCGGCGAATCCGCGTGCGACCGCATGTGCCAGCCAGTCGAAGGGGTCGCTCGGGAGCGCCCCGGCCTTCTCGACCTGGGCCCTTAGCGAGAGAGTGAGCGCCTCGAGCGCCGTCGCATTGAGCTCGTGCTCGCCGTCCGCCTTCGCCGCTTCGAGAGCCTCGGAGCGGAGCAGCTCAAAGGGCTCGGGGTCGAGCCGCAGCACGTTCATGGCGTAGCTCAGGAGCAGACGCCGGTAGGAGTCCCAGCCCAGCCATGCCGCCGCCTCGCCCCCGCCCAGCGTGGCGATGTAGGCAGGCAGAAGCGCCTCGGTCAGTCCGAGATTGACGACGGTGCGCTGGCTCTTGGGCATGGTCGCAGGCGGACTTGAGCGCAGCGACACCAGCAGCGGCTTGTGCTTGTCGCCAAAGCTGGCGTGCGTGGCGTGGCCGACTTCCTCGAGTCCGCGCTTCAGGGCAGTGCGCAGCTCGGCGGGCAAGCCGTTGCCGCCTGCCAGGGCGGCGGCACATTGATCGGTGGGCAGGATGAACCCGGGCGGAACGGGGGCGCCTGCGGCCGTCATGGCCAGCAGCGCGGCGCCTTTGCAGCCCGCGATGCGCGCCGAAGGCAGGGTCTCCGGCATCTCGAGGCCGGCTCCGAACAGCAGCAAGCCGGCCGGCACGGCGGCGTCAGCCAGGGTCGCCTGCTTTCTCGTCTCTTTCTTCATGGCAATCTCTTTGACTGGAGTCTCGCAACTGTCGCTGGGCTGTAGGGCTTGCGGCGGGGGCGGCCGTGGGGATTGTCCCGGCGCACCCCCTCGTCTCGTCGTCCCGTTCGCGGCGGAAGCGAGACGTGACCCGCGGAGGCGATTCAGCCGAGGTCGCAACCTGAGTTGCGAGCCGCTGGGGCAATAGGCGCAGCGTAGCGCGAAAGCTCCGTGCTACCGGGCCTCGCCCGCTACTGGGCTTTGCGCAAGGCCTCGCCCACAGAGAACGCCTGGCGGATGCCGCGCATGGCCTGCCGCAGGCGCTTCTCGTTCTCCACCAGGGCCATCCGCACGTAACCTTCGCCCTCGGGTCCGAAGCCCACGCCCGGAGAGACGACGACGCCCGCTTCCTTGAGAAGGCGCATGGCAAAACCGTAGCTGCCCTCGGCGACAAAGGGCGCGGGGATCTTGACCCATAGGAACATGCCGCCTCTGGGCGGCTCCACGTCCCAGCCCGCGAGCCGCAGGCCCTGCACTACCAGGTCCCGTCGCTTGCGGTAGAGCTCGACCTGCTCGGCGATGAACGGCTCCCCGTGGCGCACGGCGATGATGGACGCGATCTGCAGCGCCTGAAAGATGCCGTAGTCGTAGTAGCCCTTGATGCGGTTCAGGGCCTTGATGATCTCGCGATTGCCCAAGGCGTAGCCGATCCGCCAGCCGGCCATGTTGTACGATTTCGACATCGTGCCGAACTCCAGCCCGACCTCCTTTGCGCCCTTGGCCTGCAGGAAGCTTGGGTGGCGAAAGCCGTCGTAGGTGATCCGGCCGTAGGCGAAGTCGTGCACAACGATCAGCTCGTGGCGGCGGGAAATGGCGACGATTTCCTCGAAAAAGGGCAGCTCGACGCACTTGCCCGTCGGATTGTGCGGATAGTTGAGGAATAGCACCTTGGGCCGTGGCCGGTCCTGCTCGCAATGCCGCACCAGCTCCCTGAGCATCTCCGCGTCGTCCTCGATGCGCAGGGGAATGGCCTCGGCTCCGGCCAACACGACGCTGTAGGAGTGGATCGGATAGGCGGGCGCGGGGACGAGGGCGGTCTCCCCTTGGCCCAGCAGCGCGAGGGTCAGGTGCGAGAAGCCCTCCTTCGAGCCGATGGTGCAGATCACCTCCTCTGCCGGGTCCACCCGCACGTCGTACTGGGCTGCGTAGTACTTGGCCAGCTCGTTGCGCAGATTGTAGATCCCGGCGGCCACCGAGTAGCGGTGATTGCGCGGGTCGTGGACGACCTCGGTGAGCTTGTCCACTATCGGTTTGGGCGTCGGATCCTTCGGATTGCCCATGGACATGTCGATCAGATCGTGACCCTCGCGGCGGAGTTGCTGCCGCAGCAGGTTGACCTTCTCGAACATGTATTCCGGCAATTGCGACATGCGCTGCGAGAGCCGGATGGGGAATGCGGAATCGCTCATGACACCCAGTCCACGGAAGTGGACAAAGACGCGAAAGCGGCCCTGCCGCCCGGGCCCGCGCGTGCCGTGCGCGAGTGTAGCGCAGGAAGCGAAAGTTTCTGGACCGTCAAGGCAAATAAAAACGTTAGAGGATCGAATGTGGGGCTGTCAAGGAAGGCTTAAGCCATATCAAGCGCGGCTTTCAATCATGCGTCGCATCCGCTGCCAGCGAAGAGTCGCGGAGTCTGGTCCGATGGGAGATCGCGGCACTTCGAATGGCCATTGATTCGCTGCCAGCGTTGCGCGATCCGGCGAGCCGTGCCAAGTGTGTAACGGCCCGGGGACGGGGCGTGGTACGGGCCAATCCACAGTGCGTGCCGTGGACGGAGCGATGCGCGGAAGGGGTCGCATCGACGGGGGGAGCGCTTACCTCATGTTCAAGATCCTGATCACCGACTACCAGTGGCCGACGCTGGACATCGAGCGCGAGCTCCTCGAGCCTCTCCCATCCGAGCTGATCGTAGCGAAGACGGGTGAGGAGGACGAGCTGCTCAAGCTTGCGCCGCCCGTGGACGCGATTCTCACCTGCTGGAAGCAGGTCACGTCGCGGGTGATCGACGCGGCGCCGCAGTGCCGCATCATTGTGCGTTACGGCATCGGCCTGGACAATATCGCGGTGGACCAAGCGACGCGCCTGGGCATCCCGGTGACCAACGCGCCGACGTACTGCCTGGACGAGGTAGCCGAACATGCGTTGGCGCTGCTGTTCAGCCTGGCGCGGCGCGTCACGCGTTTCGACCGGGCGCTTCGAGGCGGAAACTATGCAGGTGTGGAGTTCGCCGGCATGCGTCGGATCTCCGGCAAGACCCTCGGCATCATCGGCTACGGACACATCGGTCGCACGATTGCGCCGCGCGCCCGCGGGCTGGGGCTGAAGGTGCAGGTGTGCGATCCGGCCGTGAAATCCTTGCCGCCGGAGGAAGGGCGTGTGGTGGACCTCGACACTCTGCTCGCGACGAGCGATTTCATCACTCTGCACGCGCCACTGCTTCCGACGACGCGCAACCTGATCGGCCGGGAGGCGTTGCAGAAAGTCAAAGCGGGCTGCTTCCTCGTGAACACTTCGCGGGGCGGGTTGGTGGACCTGGACGCCGTGTTGGAGGCGCTGGAGTCGGGGCAACTGGGCGGCTGCGGGCTGGACGTTTACCCGTCCGAGCCGCCGAACCTGAAACACCCGCTCTTTCAGCATCCGCGCTTCATCCCCACGCCTCATTCGGCTTTCTTTTCCGAAGAGTCCGTGGAGAACCTGCAACACATCTCGGCAGGGCAGGTGCGGGACGCGCTCACGGGGAAGAGCCCCGCGCCCATCGTCAATCCCGACTACGTGAAGCACGTGCCGCGGTTCAAGCGGTAGGCAGCGGCCATCTGGTGCACCAGATTCACGAATTTGCGCAACGTCGGGAGCGGGCTGCCGCTGCACAGCTACCGGGCGCGACGGGAAGTTCCGCTTCCTGCCGCGGGGACGCCAGGGCCTCGAGCGGCTTCACAAGAATTCCGAGGGGGCCTGACGCGATTGCGCCTGCGCTGACGGAATGGGTGCGGGGAATGAGCTGGGACGATTACTTCTTCAAGCCCTCGTTGAGCGAGCCGGACCGGAATCCCTTCAGGTCCAGCGTGACGTAGCGGTAGCCCAGTTCGCTCAAGCCACGCTCGATCGTCTCGCGCTGCTCCAGCACACGGGAGAAATCGTCCGGCAGCACCTCGATGCGTGCAATCTGGTCATGGTGCCGGACGCGGAGTTGCGTGAACCCAAGGCTCTTGAGGAGTTGCTCGGCGCGTTCGATTTGAGACAGCACGGGAACCGATATGGAGAAGCCATAGGGGACGCGGCTCGACAGGCATGCCGCCTGTGGCTTGCTGGCGTTGCGCAGACCCAGGTGCGCGGCCAGGGCGCGAATGTCGGACTTGGCGAATCCGCATTCCAGCAACGGGGAGCGCACGGCGAATTCCTCGGCTGCCTGAAGACCCGGGCGATGATCGCCCAGATCGTCGGCGTTGGTGCCATTGAGGATAACGGCGAATCCCTCGGACCGACCCAGGGCCGCGAGATCGGCGTACAAGGTGCTCTTGCAGAAGTAGCAGCGATTGACCGGATTGGACCGGTAGTGTGGATTGTCAAGTTCCTGGGTTTGGATACTCCGGTAGGCCATGCCCCATTCGGCGGCCAGGGCCCGGGTCAGATCGTAGTCTGCTCGGGTCAGGCTCTCGGAGTGCGAGGTCACCGCCAGGGCCCGGTGCCCCAGTTCCTCGTGCGCCAGAAACGCTACAAGCGAAGAATCAATCCCGCCCGAAAAGGCCGTGATGGTGCTGCCGAAACTGCGCAGACGTGAGCGTAGCGCGCGATGCTTGCGTTCCAACTCGGAGGACAAGGCTATCCTTGGCGCGGAGTTGCGAGGCGCCGTGGCGGGCTCGATATCGCGAAGATCCTGAATAGACATGACTTTCCCGGGAATGACTCCAAAAAGAGGGTCCTTGCATCGTAACCGCCGGGTGCCTGGAGTCGATATGACGCTAGACGGCGCGGGGCGGGGTGTCAATTGTCGAAGCTGCGCTTATTGTCGGAACGTGGGATCACCGATACGGCGATCCGCGCGAGACCGCGTATTGCGACAGCGGGGATAATCGCTCGCAGGGAGCACGGGACAGGCCACTGGCGCTGGGGCGGAACCGAAGGCTAAAATACCGGGATATCAGCAGGACGGGTTCCACAGGATGGGACGCGGCGTCACACAATGTTCGCCAACGACCGACTCCTCCGGAGGGCTGCATTCATGTTTCGCCAGTTAGCGGCCCCCGTCTTCGCCGTAATTTGCATTGTCCTGATTTCTTGTGAAGCGCGGAATAGCGGAGAGGATGAACAGATCGGCACGACCGACGGCACCGGCTCCCAGGTGGCGGTCGCCGCCATTGCCGATGCAACGGACAGTGCCGATACATTCACCGGAATCGCCCTGTCGGTGCCGCGTCGGCCACCCATGCTGCTGGCCCGGGCAGCCGAATTGCTCAATCCCGTGCGCACCGCGTACGCCGCTCAGGGAGCGACGTATAGCTGCCCAGGCAAGCTGACGCCAGGCAATTGGAATATCACGGGGTCGACGACCGAAGAATACACCCCGCCTGATTGTGAAATCGTGTACGCATCCGGCGGGTCCGGAAGCGTTGTTTGGACCGGAACGTGGACCTTGACGTACAGCGGCGGGGCGAGCTGCGTACCCGCGATCCCTGGCGGCTTGGTGCGAAAAGGCGGCGCGCAGGTCGACGTCCCCTGTACGATGACCCGCACGAGCACGCAGCCGACAGGCATGGTCCGCACGGTGACGGGACCATTCGGCAAGATCGTCGTCACGGAGGATACACAACATCCCGGCGGCTACGATCCATCCATCGCAACCAGCGACACGGGCGTGGTCGAAGCGTGCGATACGGCCGCCGGATGTCCGAATCCCGCCGTGCGTGGCAGCGGGATCCGCGTGATCCGAATTGGAGGCACCCATTTGGTGTCGGATCGCAACGGCAAGACGTCCTGGAATCACACGGTCTCGACCGATCCCGCCGATCCCCTGGTTGTCACGGGGTTCGGGCCCAGCCGGGTCGTGCAATCGGGCAGCCTGATCGTCCAGTTCAACGCGGCCGGCATCACGATCCGCACGACGGTCCGCGATCCGCTGGTTCACATGGCCATGTGCCCCTACCCGACGGGCGGTAGCCTGAGCAGCAGCTTCTCGGGCGGCAAATTGACCGGTAAATCCGAGACCATCGTGTTCGGTACTCCCTGCGGTCAGGCGACGATAACGCTCGAGGACGGTGCGAAGCAGCAGGTCACATTGACGAACTGACGGAACGGAAGTCCGAGTTGCGGCAGGCAGGGGGCGGCAGCGAGGCTTGGGGCGAACGGTTGGGGGCGGGCGCGGCGGATTGCCGATGGCGCGGGGCAGATCTTCAAGGGGTCGGAGTGACCAGGGCTAGCTCTTCGAGCTGGAGCTGGGCCTCATCCGCCGACAGCTCGCCGGATGTAATCTTTGCGCTGATGGCGTTGAGAGCCTCGCCGCGCTTTTCGAAGTTCTCGATGTTATCTTCGGTCGATTCCTTGGCGGAGATGAATTCAGCTTCGGCGCGGATCTCGGGATCGCGCTTGATGTAGTCACGTTTGATATTCAGGTACTGGTTGAATGTGGCGGACTCTCTGAGCATTTCCACCTTGTCTTTGAATTCCACCACTTCCTGCTGACTGCCGGCGTTGACGATGTTGTAGGTAAGGGCGTCGAGTTCGTCCCGGAGTTTGGCGCCTTCCTCGAAGATGTTGCGCTTGAGGAATTCTCCGATCAGGGTGTTGGTGTTGCGCAGGCGGCGCCGGGTCCGCTGAAGAAATTCCGGCGGCGATAAGGGCCTGGCCGGGGTGGCATGGACATAGTGGCGGATATCCACTCCGTTGAATTTCAACTCGCCGTCTTCCTCCATTTTCCGAAAGCGTGAACGCTTCTCCGTGGGCTCGAGTGTCTCGATATCCGTCAACTTCTTCATCACGCCTTCGAAGTACTTGCTGAGCTGGGCGTGCTCCGCCAGCATCAGTTCCAGATTGGCCTTCGTGGCGGCGACCACATCTACGTTCTTTGCCATGTAGTCCCCCGTTGGGCTTTCTCGTATGGCCGCTTGCCACCGGGCCCAGGCTCGGCGCGGAACGTGTGGGGAGGATCGGGAGCCCTTCTCCCGCGCTTGCTTGCGTGCGGCGCAGCCACCACCCATGATCCCATTAACGTGACCGGAGCGATCTATGTCAAGACCGTGGCTGGCGACATCCGGGGCGCTGGGGGCCCTGGGCGTGGTGTTGGGGGCATTCGGCGCCCATTTGCTGCGGCCTTGGCTGCCGTTGCAGGCCATGACGATCTATGAAACGGGGATACACTATCTTCTGGTGCATGCGCTGGCGCTACTGGCCACGGGCCTGCTGCTCGAGAGTTTCCCCGGGCGGCGGCGCATCCTGATCTGGGCGGCACGAGGCTTTGCAGCGGGCTGCGCCTTGTTCAGCGGCAGCCTCGTGGGCTTGGCGCTGACCGGCTGGCCTTGGCTGGGCCTCCTGACACCTCTCGGTGGGATCGCGTTGGTGGGAGCCTGGCTGAGCGTGGCGATCGGCTTCGTGCGCAAAGAGCCAACATAGTCGCCTTTAGACCGGTTCGAGCACGAAGTACACGCGGCGATTCGACTTGCCCTTGTTTTCGGTCTTGGTGAGAACAAGTCTCCCCACCTCGGACAGATTGGCCACATGGCAGCCGCCGTCTGCCTGGACATCGAAGCCGACAATCTCGACGAGACGCAACTCCTGCAGGTCGTGCCGGAAAGCCGTCTCAAGCTTGAACAATTCAGGGCGGGCGCGCGCTTGCTCCGCCGGCAGAAACGTGATGCGCACGGGCAGCTTCTGCGCCACAATCTCGTTGCTGCGTCGAAAGCCCGTTTCGAGCAATTCCCGGTCGAACTCCGCGAATGCAAAGTCCACGCGGCCCTTTTCCGGCGTGAGTTGGTTGCCCGTGACCCGGACGCGGTGATCGGCGAACATGACGCCGGTGAGGACGTGGGTCGCCGTGTGGTATCGCATGAGCGTGAAGCGTCGCGCCCAATCCAGCGCCCCTTCAACTGCGTCTCCCTCAGCGGGACCCGCATGTCCCGCGGGAGAGGCGAGCCGATGGAGCGGCCCAAGTTCGCCCTCCGCGGTTTCGACGACCTGGTGAATGGCCCCGTCCGGTCCCCGGAGCGTGCCCGTGTCACCGAGCACCCCCCCGCCGGAAGGAAAGAAGGCGGTCCGGTCCAGCACGATTCCCTCGGGCCCGGCGTGCGTGACGCGGGCGGAGAATGTCTGCAGATAGCCGTCGCGCTGGTAAAGGCGCTCGGTCATTGAGGGCAACGCTTTCGGCTGCGGAGGGACAGGAATCACTCTTCGGGCGCAGCGGCCTTGAAGGCGGGGGCATCGCCTTCGCCCGTCTGCTGCAAATACATTTCGCGGGCCAAGACGTACACTTGGTAGCCGTTGACGCGTGGGCCGAATTTTGCGCGGACGCAGTACCGATATTCCATCAGGCCCTCATCAACTTCCTCCATGTCGCAGCTGAGGATCTCCACGTCGAGCGCGATCATGCCCAGGGCGCTGAGGAGAAGCTTGGTCCCCGATTCGAAGTAGATATCGGAATAGAAGGCAACCCCACCGATGGCGATGTTGATGATTTGGAAGGCCTTGGGGCCGAGATGGGCGAAAACCTGCGCGCCCTCCTTGAATGCATACCTGGGTTCGGCGCGGCGTTCCTGTCCCATCCCGCCTGCTTTCTGTGGACCCCCGCCCGGGGCAACGGTTCCAGTTCGAGGAAGAAACTTGGTCAATTGTTCGTATTCCACTTTCCAATCCGGCTCACGGAGCGAAGATTGATCAGCGGAGGAGGGCTTTTCACCCTGCTTGGGCAGTCCTGCTGAGTCGTCATGAGCAACCATACGCAGCGAACCTATCCGATACCTGCCGCAAAACTCAACCGCCTGACGCTTTGCTTCAGGTTGACTATTTGCCGGCGCTCCGCCGAGCCGAGCCCGTGCTCGGGTCGCAAGCTGCCGGACCACCCATATCATGCACGTCGGGACGGCAGAGTTCTATCGGATACAACGCGGCGCTCCGCTTCTCCGTTCCCCTCGCTGGCTGGTTCCATCTTGTCAGCATACCACCTTGCGTTAGCCAAGTTCGGCAATCAGCCGCCGCCAGCCTCGCGCTTCCTGCGCGGGCGCAAAACGGGGCGCCAATTGCCGCACCGCTTGCCGCAGGCCGGCCATGTATTCGGGATGCTCTTCCGCGCGCAGGAGCAGCCGGGTCAAGGTTGCGGTCGCGCCAACGGGGAAATAGCCGGGGTAACCCTGGCCGAGCAGGCCGAGGTTGCCTGGGATCCGCGACAGCAATACCGGCAAGCCGGCCCGCACCGCCTCCCCGATCACGTTGGCCCCGCCTTCCATGCGCGAAGGGTGTACCAGCAGGTCTGCCTTGGCCATCAGCTTTCGTATCCGGGCCGCGCTCAGCTCTCCGAGCCATCGGTAGCGCCGATTGCGCCGCATCTCCGCTTCAGCGCGTCGCGACCACACGGGCTTGAGGGCGCGCCCCGCCTGTTCGATCCGGGCCTGCGAGCCGCGTGGAAGATGCCGCACCGCATAGGCCGGACGCAGCGGGTCCTTTTCCCGCCGTAGGTGCCCCACCACGCAAACGAGCATGGCCTGCCTGCGGCTGGACCGAGACCGGGCAGAGCGGGAAGGGGCCGAGCGGGCAGCCGGGGCCGATTGGAGAATGCACCTCACCTTCGAGCGAAAGCGCGCGGGAACCCGCCGCACCGCCTCCGTATTTAGCGTAACCAGCCGATCGGCGGCGGCCATCGCTCCGAGCACGCGGCCGCGCGTGGCTCGCCGGACCAGATCCCGGTACAAATCCGTTCCCGTCAATACAAGCACCAGGGGTGAATTCCGGTGTTCCTGCCGGAAACGCCGCACGGCCCTGCCGCTGCCCACCGCGTGCAGGGCGATCAGCAGGTCGCAGGGCTGGCCGTGGTACCGCTGGGAAATCATGACCCGGTGTCCTTGGCGGCGCAGAAGGCTGGCCCAGCGCATGGCGCTGACGCGATTGCCTTGCCGCGACCCGGATCCCGCAGGCGTAACGATCAGGACACGCATGGCAACCTTCCCGGGTCGGCGTGATAGAGCGGATATGGCGGAACGATAGCGCTTGCGGAAGCTCAGCGTGCGCAGGTGCGGAAGCCCGCGGGAATGTCCATCCGGCTGGGCAAATAGAAATTTCGCCAACCCGTGTGCACCAAGCGGGCGCGAGTCGTCCAGGCCCCGCCTTTGAGCACCTTGTGGTAGCCGAAGCAGGGCGCCGAGTATTCCCGATACGGATCGAGCACGAAGCCGGGGAAGGGGTAGAAGGCGTCGGCTGTCCACTCCCACACATTTCCGATCATCTGGCGGCAGCCCCAGGCGCTGTCGCCGGCGGGCAGGGCGTTGACCGGCACGGTGCCCATGCGGCGGCCATCCAGATTCGCCAGCGTCCCTGTCGCCGGCTCGTCTCCCCAGGCGTAGGGCCGCTTGCGCGGGTTGGGATTCGCCGCCCCCATCTCAACGGGGGACGTAGCGGCCGCCATCTCCCACTCCGCTTCGGTGGGCAAGCGCCGCCCGGCCCAGGCGCAATAGGCCTGCGCTTCGTGCCAGCCGATGGGCGCCACGGGATGGTGCTCGGGCAGCGGCACCCACCGATCGAAGTGCCGCGTCTGCCAGCGTGCTCCCGGCGCGCGACGCCACGCGGCGGGATGCTCCAGTCGCTGGGCCCTGAGCCAGCGCCAAGCCGCCGGCGACCAGTGCCGTTCCTCCCGATAGCCCCCGCTTTCCACGAAGGCCGCGAACTCTCCGCACGTGACCGGTGCCCGCGCGATTCGAAACGGAGCCACGGCCACTTGATGCGCCCATTTCTCGTTGTCCCACGCGAACGGCTGATCCGGGATTGCGCCCAGCGGATAGGCGGCGTGTCCCGGGACGTCCACGTCGCCCGGCCAGGGCGCGCCGTGCAGGTCCTCGGCCGGAAGCGGCGCAGCTACCCCGTCCGCCGCATGCGGCAGCGGGGCGGAGTAGGCCAGCGTATTCCGGTCGTAGGTGATGGCCTCGGCGTGCATGTCCTCGTGGAACACCGCCAGGCGGTGGTAATAGGTGGACGCGGCTGACGGCTCATCGGAGCGCAGCCGATCCAGCACGTGCTCGAGCACCTCGTCCAGGTACGCCCGTGTTTCCGCCAGGTTTGGCAGGGCGATCTGCCAGCGCGCCGCGTGCTCCACTTCAAAGGAGTCGTACAGCAGATCTGCCTGGGGGCGCAGGGGCGATTGGGCATGATGGTGCCGCCAGGCCCAGCGTTCCTGGAAAAAGGCCACATGGCCCAGCGCCCACAGGATTGGATTGACTGTCGGGCGGTGCGGCCCGATCATCTGCTCCGCGGAGAGGCCGCCCGTCACCGTCAGCGTGCGGGCTCGGGCATCCCTCAGCCAGTAGGCCAACTCATCGGATTCAGCGATGCGGGAAGTCGGCATCGCGTAGGGACTCGGAGTCGACGCGGAGGGAATGGTCGAGGGCATGGCTCGTCCAAGCGTGAGTCGAATTGCCGTTGCGGTCGCTACGTAACGATCATGCCTATTATGCACAATCCGCCCGGAGTGTCAGGCGCCGCGCGCGATTTCCGGCACTCACTTGTCATTGCGCCGGGGACCCGCTAAGTGTTCAAGGCGTTCAGCCGGAAGCTAGCGCGCCATGACGCGGGGGCCGACTCCGGATGCGCCAAGGCGTCTCGCCGGCAGATCCACCCGTACCTGGTCCCATTCCACCCAGCCGACCGGAAGCGCGACTTCGATGCCCACCAGTATCGTGTTTTCCAGCGAGAAGGGCGGCGTGGGCAAGACGACGTGCGCGGTCAACCTGGCCATGGCCTTCGCCGTTGGCGGCTACCGTGTCCTGCTGGTGGACATGGATCCCCAGGGTTCCGTTCGCTTCTCGTTCGGTGTGAAGGAGCCGCCCCGTGCGGGGACGCGCCAGCTCCTGCTCGATCCGGCGATTCCCCTGGCGCGCCTCGTGCAGCAGGCGGAAGGAGCGCCGGGCCTGGACTATCTCTTCGCTAATTTCGAAAATCTCGATCAGGAGCTCGAAGTCGCCGAACGCGTGACCAGTCCGACCGTGCTGAGGCAACGCTTGGCTGCCGAGTCTCGAGGCTACGACTTCATCATCCTGGACGCTCCGGCCTCCCATTCCATCCTCGCCCTTAATGCCATCACCGCTGCGGATCTCGTGGTGCTGCCTTTGCAGTGCGAGTCGCTGGCGATCAAGTCCCTCAGGCGCTTTCTTGTCGCGTTCAAGGCGCTGCAAACCCAGTATAATCCCGACTTGCGCATCGCCGGAATCGTCCTGACCATGTACGACCGCTCCCTCGAGGTGCACCGGCGCATCTGCCGGCAGATGTACGAGACGCTGTACGACTCGGTGTTCACCACGATCATTCCGAAAGCGCGCGAGATCACGGAAGCCAGCGCGCTCGGCCAGTCGGTCATCACCTATCGGGTGAATTCGGTGGGCGCCACGGCATACATTCGCCTGGCGAAGGAGATCCTGGATCGGTTCAACCTGCGTCCGGAACTGGCGGTCTCCTGACCGCCCGGTACGGAGCGGCTCGCTATCGTCCTCCCTCAAAAAGGCCACCGCCCCATGCAAGGCATCCGCCGCCAGGGCCGCAGCTTTGCGCTCCAGCTCCTGTACCAGGCGGAAATTGCCCAGCAGAGTGATGAGGAGTCCCTTGGCCGTTTCTGGCTCACGGTGGACGCGTCTGCAAAAGCCAGGGAGTTTTCCTTGGAGCTGGTGCGTGCCACGCTCAAACACCGCGCGGAGATCGACAAGCGCCTGACCGCGAATCTGGAGCACTGGAAGCTGAGCCGTCTTTCGGTCGTCGTGCGCAATGTCCTGCGGCTGGCCGTCTGCGAAATGCTGGTGCTGAAGCAGACGCCCCCTCCCGTCGTCATCAACGAGGCGGTGGACCTGACGCGAGCGTTCATGGACGAGGAATCGGCCCCGTTCGTGAACAAGGTGCTGGAGCAATGCTGGCAGGCCGACGGATCGAAACCCGCCCGCGCGGAGCACAAGGCGTTGTCCGGGAAGAAGAGCAAGGCCAAGGAGTCCTGATCCGGCACTTCCGTATGCCCGCCACGCCATGAGCGCATCACCCGCCACGCATCGCGAATGGGAGCAGACCCGGCTTGCGCTGCGCCGCGCCTGGCTGGACTACCTGGGCGAAGGCGAGCCGCGCCTGGGCGATGCGGAATATGCGGCGCTGTTGGAGCGCGTGCGCGCGCTGGAGGAGAAGCACCCGACCTGGCGCGACTGGGATTCCCCTGCTACCCGCGTCGAGGCACCCGATCGCGAGCCTTTCCCCTTGCGGCGCCACGGGGCGCCCATGCGCTCCCTGTCCAAGCTGTACACGGTGGACGAGTTGCGCGAGTGGGAAACGAGCCTGCTGCGCCTGCGGCCCGGGGGGAAGGCGCCGGAATACGTCTGCGAGCTCAAGTTCGACGGGCTCGCCATCTCGATCCGGTACGAGAAGGGAAAGCTCGCCGGAGCCGTCACGCGCGGCGACGGCGTGACCGGGGAGGACGTGACCCGCAACATCAAGACTATCCGCACCCTTCCCTACCGCATCCCCGAGCCTCTCGATCTTGAGGTGACGGGGGAAGTGTACTACACGCTCCAGGCGTTCGATGCGGTCAATGCGGAGCGCGATGCGCAAGGCGAGCCGTTGTTCAAGAACCCGCGCAACGCGGCTGCCGGGACGCTGCGCATGCTGGACACGAGCGAGGTGCGCCAGCGGCAACTGGACTTGTTCATCTACGGCCTGGCGATGGGCGAGGAGCCGCGTACGCCATTCGGCCATACCAGCCACCTGGCGACGCTCAAGTGGCTCGGCGAGCTCGGCTTCCCGATCAGCCCGGAGGTGCGGGCCTGCCGCACGCTGGGCGACGTGGTTCGCTACTACGAGGGATGGATGGGGAAGCGCGCGCGGCTCCCTTACCAGATTGACGGCGTGGTGGTGAAGGTGGACAGCCTGCCGCTGCACGAGACGCTGGGGGCGACGAGCAAGTCTCCGCGCTGGGCGGCGGCCCTGAAATTCGAGGCGGAGGAGGTATCCACACTGCTGCGCGGCGTGGAGATCGGAGTGGGCCGCACGGGCGTCTTGACGCCCATCGCCCTGCTGGAGCCCGTGGAGCTGGCCGGAACGACCGTGTCGCGGGCGACCCTTCACAACTTCGATCAGATCGAGCGGCTGGGGTTGAAGATCGGGGATACGGTCACGCTGGTGAAGGGCGGGGAGATCATCCCCAAGATCACCGGCGTCGTGCTGGAAGCCCGCAAGGGTGCGCGGCTGAAGACAATTACGCCTCCGAAGCAGTGCCCTTCCTGCGGCTCGACGCCGCAGCATACGGAAGGGGAGGTGGATTACCTCTGCGTCAATCCCAGGTGTCCGGCCCAGGCCGCCGAGCGCATCCGGCACTTCGTCTCCCGCCACGCCATGGATATCGAGTCCCTTGGCCCCGTGCTGATCGAGCAGCTGCTCGCGAAGGGACTGGTCGAGAGTTACGCGGACCTGTACCGGCTCAAGCTCGAGGACTTGACGGCGCTGGAGCGCATGGCCAGGAAATCCTCGGAGAACGTCCTGAACGCCATCGAAGCCTCGAAGCAATGCACATTGCCCCGGTTCCTGTTCGGCATGGGCATCCATCAGGTCGGCGAGAGAACCGCCCAGGTGCTCGCCCGGCGCTTCAAGTCCCTCGCCGCCCTCAGGCAGGCGAGCGTGGAGGATCTGGCGGACGTGAACGAGATCGGCGATATCACCGCCCAAAGCATCCATGCCTTCTTCCGTGACCGGCAGCAGCTTGCGTTGATCGAACAGTGCCTTAAGGCGGGAGTGACGCCCACCTTCGAAGAGGTGCGCAGCGGGTCGCAGCCCCTGGCGGGCAAGACCGCCGTCATCACCGGCACGCTCAGCGAGCCTCGCCCCGTATGGAAGGAGCGCCTCGAACGTGCCGGCGCAACCGTCACAGGCTCGGTGTCGAAGCGCACCGATTTCCTGCTCGTGGGTGAAAGTCCGGGGTCAAAGCTGGACGCAGCCCGGGAGCACGGCGTCAAGGTGCTGAACGAGGCCGAGATGACGGCGCTGCTGAAAGCCAAATGAAGCGGTTCGGGTCCTACTCGTAAAGCCGCGGGGCGGCCAGGATCAGCTTGTCCGTGGAGATCGTGTACTCGGCGGAATCCGCCTGGATGAGCGAGTTCCGGTCGCGCACCTCCACATGCCCGCTGGCTTTCAGCGTCCCGGCGTTGTGCTGGTACTCCAGCGTGTCGCTGTTCAGCTCCACCCTCTTGTCCTTTACGATGTGGGCCGCCCCTTGCAAGATCACGCGCTGGTTCGCCTGATCGAGGAAGGCGGCATCCGCCGTACCCTGTAGATCCACCGGGCGGGGATTCTTGCCTCCCGAATTCAACACTTGGAATCGGACAGGGTGCAGTTCCGCCTGGCGCGAAGTCTCGTTGTATGTCGCATGGTCGGAGGCGATGACCCATTCAAGGATGTCGCCGCGCTCCTGCCGCATCACCACGGCGGACATGTCGAGCGTCTGCTGGGGCACGGCGTTGACCTGCTCCTCCGTGCGCGGCAATTCCCGCACGAAAATCAAGTACGCCAGTCCCGCCCCCAGGGCCAAGGCGACGCCAAGCAGGATGAGACGCGGCATGTGGCTTCCCGCAGGAAGGGATGGAGCGGATCAGCGCACAGTCACGGCCTGCTCGGCCGCGGAGCGATCTTGGGACGCTGCACGTCCGCCCGCGCCGTTGCCCGCATCCTGGCGCACCGCCCGCTGGGATTCCAACGCCCGCGCGAAGTCCTCCGCGCGCACGTTGAATTGAGGCGCATGGGCCTCGGCTTGCTGGCCGTGGAGGGCAATGAAGCCCTGCAGGCGCTCGAAGCTGGCGCGCTGGCAGAGCGTCGCCAGGTCCGCGCCCGTGAATCCCTCCGTCTGCTCCGCGAGCCGGCGCACCGAGACGTCTGGATTCAGCGGCACCTCGCGGGCATGAATGCCCAGGATCGCCTCCCGCTCTCCGAGGGTCGGAGGCTTGAGTTCGATCACGAAGCTGAACCGGCCGGGATTGAGCAGGGCTGGCTCAAGCAGGTCCAGGCGATTCGTCGCCCCGATGACAATGACTTCGCTGAACGCCTCGAGGGAGCCCATCTCCGCGAGGAACTGCCCCATCAAGCGTTCGCGCCCGCCGAAGTCCTGCGCCTGTCCGCGCCGGGGAAAGATCGTGTCGAGCTCGTCGAAGAACAAGATGCACGGGGAAGCCTGCCGCGCCTTGAGGAATACCTGCCGCAGGGCCTTCTCCGATTCGCCCACCCATTTCGAGAACAGGGCGGCGGCGTCCACTGTGATGAAGCTGAACCCACTCTCCGTCGCGAGCGCCCGCACCAGAAGCGTCTTGCCCGTTCCGGGCGGACCGCTCAGCAGGACGCCGTTCGGGGCGCTCGCACCCGCCGCGTGGTATAGCTTCGGGAAGCGGCGGGGCAATTCGACGGTGGAGCGGAGCAAAGCCTTGGTGGACTCCATGCCGCCCACGTCGCTCCACAGCACGTTGGGCCGCTCGGCAAAGAACTCGCGGGTCGCGGTCGGCTCGATACCCTTGAGAGCGTTGAGAAAGTGCCGCATGCAGACGTGCGTGTCGCGCGCCAACTCCTCGATTTCCCGCTCGGCGAAGTCCTCCCTATCCAGCGTGTCCTTGAGCGCTTGCATGCCGGCTTCCTTGCACAGCACTTCCAGGTCGGCGCCCACGAAGCCGTGCGTGATCTCGGAGAGCCGCTCCAGGTCCACGTCCTCGGCCAAGGGCATGCCCCGGGCATGGATGCGCAGGATCTGCAAACGTCCCGGCCGGTTGGGCACGCGGACCACCACCTCGCGGTCGAAGCGGCCCGGTCGGCGCAGGGCATGGTCCAGCAGCTCGGGAAGATTCGTCGCCCCAATCACGACGACCTCGCCCCGGGACACCATTCCGTCCATCAGCGCCAGGAGTTGGGCCACGACCCGCTTCTCCACCTCGCCGGCCACGTCCGAGCGCTTGGGCGCGATGGCATCGATTTCATCGATGAAGATGATGCTGGGCGCCTTGCGTTGCGCGTCCTCGAACAGTTCGCGCAGCTTTGCCTCGCTCTCCCCGTAGAACTTGTGGATGATTTCCGGCCCGTTGATGCGAATGAAGTAGGCCTTCACTTCGCTGGCGACGGCGCGGGCGATGGTCGTTTTTCCCGTGCCGGGTGGACCGTAGAGCAGGACGCCCTTCGGTGGCTCGATGCGCAATTGCGCGAAGAGCTGCGGATACTTCATCGGCAGCTCGATCATCTCCCGGATGCGCCGCAACTCCTCGTCCAATCCGCCGATGTCCTCGTACTTGATCGCGTACTGTTTCTGTGCGCTGGAGCGAGCCTGTTCCTGGATGCGGACGTCGGTGTAGGCGGTGGATATGACTCCCAGGTCTTCCGGCTCGAACCCGGCGACGATGAACTGGCTGCTCCTGCGGGAGAATAGCGGGACCGTGAGCTTGTCCCCGCGCGCCATGGCTCGCCCGACGAGCCACTCGCGCACGCGCCGCACCTCTTCCGCTCCGAAGGTCGTCCGCTCCAGGGGAGTCAGCAGGAGCGTTGCCGCCGGGGGAACCTGGCGGGGCGAGATGCAGGTCCGTTCGTCCAGAGTCACGCCCGCATTCTCGCGGGTGAGTCCGTCCATCCGGATGATGGAGCCCGGTAAGTCGTCCGGCGCAAGCGGTTCCACGCGCGCCAAGGACTGCCGCTCACCCTCGATCACCACCACGTCACCCGGCTCGAGCTTGAGCCGGTGCATGTGCAGCGGGCTAATCCGGACGACGCCGCGCTCCACGTCCTCCAGGTGGGCCTCCATCACGCGCATGCGGGGACTGACCGCGGCCTTGGGGGCATCGGCGACGGGCAGGTCCAGTGGGAAAGTCATCGCGGAATCGACAGGTAGAGATAGAGCGAGCGGCAAGGCGGGAGTGCCGGGCAATCGAACAACGACTATCTTAGGCGCATCATCCGCGCATTGGCAACGTGACGGCATCCGTCCGGTGGGGTTCACGCGGAACGGCCCGGGCGAACGGTGCCGGATTTTTTTCGAGCCGGTGAAGGCGGCCGGGATGCATGCCAGGAGGGCGCGCCTTCGGCAGCACTTGGACCGGCGCGCTGGCGTCGCGCAGGCGTTCGTGCTTCCGACGCGATCGGATGCTCCAACCGAGCCGCGACACGTGCGCGGCCGCAGGGTGGCTTGCCCGCGCTATACGGGCACAGTATCGTGTCGCGTCATCGGCGTGCAGTGGAATGCGAGTCTTGCTGGAAGGAGGCGGCGTGAAGACCTGGGTGGCGGCGTGCGTGGCAATCGCAGCGCTAGTGGCATTTGACCAGGGCGCCAAGGCGTGGGTACGGGCTGCCATACCGCCGAACGAGTTCACCGCCCTGATCCCGGGCCTGATTGATCTGACCCATGTGGAGAATCCCGGGGTGAGCTTCAGCTTCCTGGGCACCGTGGCGGCGCAGGTGCGCATCCCCGTGCTGGTGGGAGTCACGGTGTTGACCATCGCCGTGCTTCTCTTCTACTGGGTGCGAAAGCGCAGCGCCATGGACGGCTGGATGCATGCCGGAATGGTGATGGTGCTGGCGGGGGCGGTCGGCAACCTGATCGACCGATTCGTGCACGGTACCGTGACGGACTACCTGCACTTCCGGGTCGGTTCGCATAGCTTCTTCGTGAACAACGCCGCGGACATCTTCATCAGCCTCGGGGTCGTGGCCTTTGCGATCTCCGTCTACGGTCCGCGACCGGCCGAAGACTAGGCACGTCCCGGACGCCGGCCCCTTTCCAAGCGCCGATTCCCTCCGACGCAGTCACGGCTTTTGCACCGCAAGGTAGCGGTCAAATTGGCCCAGGCGCACCAGCAGCAGCAGGTATTTCTTGCTTGGCGTCTTCTGCACCTGCTCTTTCAAATCCGCTATCGAACGGACGGGCCGGCGATTGACCTCCATGATCAGTGCGCCCTGCTGGATGCCCGCGGCGGAGGCAGGTCCGTTCGGATCCACATCCGCCACGAGGATGCCCTTCATCCCCTGGTAACCCATGCGCTCGGCGATTTCGGCCGTGAGCAATTGCAGGGTCATTCCCAGCACTTGGTCCAGCGGTGCGCTGGGACCGCCCCGACCTTCCGGGGATTCGGGACCGCTCTCGCCCATCGCCGTGCGCATGTCGGACGGCTGCTCCTCGATCTTGATGTTGACCGTGTGGCGCTTTCCGTCGGTGAGCACCTCCGCCGGCACGGTCTCGCCGGGCTTGACGCGGGCGACGGCGTAGCGCAAGCCATTGACCGACTTCACCGGCTGGCCGCGGAACGAAACGATGACGTCGCCCTGCTTGATGCCCGAGCGGGTCGCGGGCGTGTTCGGTCCGACATTTGCCACCAGCACCCCCTCGCCCGCTTTCACCCCCAACGCGCCGGCAATCTCGGGCGTGATGTCCTGTATCACCACACCGAGGAAGCCGCGCGTGACCTTACCCGTCGCGATCAACGCGGTCATGATCTCGCGGGCCTCGTTGATCGGAATCGAGAATCCGATTCCCATGTTCCCGCCGGAGCGGCTGAAGATCGCCGTGTTGACTCCGATCACTTCGCCCTTGAGGTTGATGAGCGGGCCGCCGCTGTTCCCGGGATTGATGGACGCATCGGTCTGGATGAAGTCCTCGTAATCGGTGACGCCGACCTGGGAGCGCCCCTTGGCGCTGACGATCCCGGCCGTGATCGTCTGTTCCAAGCCAAACGGATTGCCGATCGCCATCACCGACTCGCCGACATCAATCTCGTCGGAATTTCCGAGCTTGGCCAGGGGCAAGTCGCTGCCTTCGATCTTGATCACGGCAATATCGGACGCGGGGTCGCGGCCGACGAGCTTCGCCTCGAACTGGCGCTCATCGGGGAGCTTGACCATGATCTTGTCCGCGTCCGCGACGACGTGGTTGTTGGTCAGGACGTAGCCCTGCTTGTCCACGATCGTTCCGGAGCCCAGCCCGCGTTGCTTGAAATCGCGGGGGGGCGGTATGCGCGGCTGAAAGAAGCGCCGGAAGAACTCGTCGTCGAACGGATCGGGACCCTCTCCACCGCGCTCCGAGGCCTTTACGCTCTTTTCGACGCTGATGTTCACGACCGAGGAGCTGACGCGCTTGACGATGGCGGCGCGGGCTTTCGATTCGCGCGTCAGGGTCTCGATGTCACGCTGCAGCTGGGCATCGCTGGTTTGGGCGGACACGCGGCCCGGAACGCTTCCGGCGGATAGCGCCAGCAGCAGAGCCACGAGTGCGAAGCCGGTGCGGCGCAAGGGAAGAAGAATCGCTCGGACGGGCATGATGCACTCTCAAGAGCGAGGGACAAGCGACCGGCGCGACTACGGTATGCACCAGCCAGGAGATCCGATGGGGACACCAGTCCTGCAACCGTACGGAGTCTATGCCAACCTACCGTCACTCAATTGACAAAACGGGGGCCGCGCGGTTTCGGTTACAATGCACAAATGTACAAAATACAATCTATGCGCTGCATTCCCCGATTGCAATGCGCGCGGGCGGGCGGAAACGGGCGGTTGGGGGGGCCTGCGGGAGGTTCAAGCGAGGGCGGTCCCTTGAGCGGGCGACGGCGCTGGCGCGACCGCGCGAGGCAGCAGAATGACGACGGTTGTGCCTTTTCCTTCGCGGGAATTGAGCGAGATGTAGCCGTTCGACTGCTTGACGAATCCGAACACGGCGCTGAGGCCAAGATCGGATCCTCCCCCCACCACATTCGCGCTGTAGAACGGATCAAACGCATGCCGCCGCATGTCTTCGGCCATTCCTTCTCCGCTGTCCGACACCATCAGCCGGACGTAGTCGCCGCGCGGCGCCTCGCCCTGGCTTTCGGACAGGGTCGTGTTTGCGGTCTCGATGGCCAGCGTTCCGCCGCGGGGCATCGCCTCCTTCGCTTTCACGGCAAGGGCGATCAGGGTGTTGCCAAGCTGATCCCAGTCCACATGAATGGGCCAGGTTTCCCCCGGAAAGAGCAGGGTCAGCTTCACCGAACTTCCCAGGATGCTGTGCAGCAGGACGATCACCTCCTGAAGCAGGTCCCCGATGCGCCCGGTGCGGGGCCGCAGCGATTGGCGGCGGGCGTAAGCCTGGAGCGCCCGGATCACGCGGGCTCCGCGCTCGGCAGCCTTCAGGGTCGCCCCAGCTAGCTTGGAAGGCGAACCCTGGCCCGCTTCGATCAGCTCCAGGTTGCCCTGGATCACGGTGAGCAGGTTGTTGAACTCGTGGGCGACCCCCGCCGTAAGGTGGACCAGGGCCTCATTGCGCTGGGCGCGCTGCGCCTGCTCCTCGGCGGCTTTCGCCTGCGTGATGTCCTGGAAAACTCCATTCCAGACGATCTCCGCGGCATCGATGCGCCGGGCCCGGGCGGTGCCGCGAATCCAGCGCAGCGGCTGTCCGGGCAGCTGGACACGGAACTCCTCGACCCAATCGGCCAGGTCTTCCCCGTGCTGAAGGAGCTTGGCGTCCAGTGCGGGGCGGTCCTCGGGCACAATATCAGCCTTGATCCGGTCGAAATTGTGGAGCGCCTCGTGCAACGACACGCCGAACATCTGCTCGACTTGGGGGCTCAAGAAGCTGAAGCGCAGCCCTTCGGCGGTCTGCAGGCACTCGAACACCACGCCCGGCGTATTGGCGACCACTGCCTCTATCCTGTTTTGCAACGCCCAGGTGGCCGCCACCGCCGCTTTCTGTGAGGTGATATCGAGGAAGATCCCATCCCACACCGTCTCGCTCGTATTCGCGCGATGGCAGGTGGCCATCCCACGCACCCAGCGGTGCTGCCCGTTGGGCCCGATCACGCGAAATTCCCGGTTCCATTCGCCCGGATCCGCCTCAGGAAGCGCGAAGCTCTCTTCGAAATCGGCCTGGTCGTCCGGAGCGATCCTCATCCTTAGGTTGCGATAGTCCCGCAGGACTTCCGCGCTGGGCACGCCGAAGAGGGACTGCGCGGCGGGGCTCAAGAATGTGTAGTGAATGCGCCCATCCGGTTCGCGAACCCGCTGAAAGACCACGCCCGGCACCTTGTCCACGATGGCTTCAAGCCGGCGCTCCAGCGTCCGTGTCGCCGCCAGAGCGGCTTTGGGCGCGGAAACGTCCATCAGCAGGCCGTCCCAGACGACGGTGCCGTCCTCCAAGCGACGGGGCCGCGCACTGACGCTCCACCAGCGCTCCTCCCCGGAGGCCCCCGCAACGCTGAATTCCTCGCCGAGATTGGTCAAGGTTTCAGCGGAGCGCCGCAGCGCCGATTCCAGCCGCATCCGGTCTGACTGGGGCGACCGATCGAACAGCGCGCTTGGATTCTCGATGAACTTGTCCCGCGGCAAGTCCAGCACCAGGTCCGACCCGATGCTGACGAAGGGATAGTGCACACGGCCATCCGGATCCTGCACCCGCCGGAACAGGGCGGCGGGCAGATGTGCGGTGATTGCCTCAAGGCGCGTTTGCTCGTCGAGCACGGCCGCGGTCGCCCGCGCCAGGATTGCCTGCTGCCGGGCGATGAAAATCACCAGCAGCACGACCGCCATTGCCACCGCCCCGAGGATGGCAGCGTGCAGCTCAACCAGGCTCCACCAGGGGGCCAGCACGTCCTTCTTATCCATGAACACCACGACGATCAGCGGCAGGCCTGATACCGAGCGGAAGTGGCCGATCCTTTCATAGCCGTCGAGGACGGAAACTCCCCTGACCATGCCTTCGGCGAGCGGGGCGATTTGCGTGCGGAAGATCGGACTCTTGGCGACCGACGCGCCCAGCGACGAGGAGATTGGGGGGTACCGCGCGATCACCAGTCCATCGCGACGGATGATAGCGATCGACCCGTGCGTGCCGACATCGATCAAACGAAAGAAGCGCGCTAACGCGCCCATGTCCACCAAGACGACTGCGATCCCGTTGAACGCGCCATTGGCGCCGGAGATGCGGCGGCTGAGCGGATAGCGCCACGTTCCGTCTTCCTCGAACGGATCGCCGATGCGCAAGGCAGAGTCCGGCAGACCCTTGTGGTAAAGGAATGGCCGGGCACGGGACCAATCCTTCGCCTCGGGGCCGACAGGGCCGGCCGAATTCCGCAAACGGCCGTTCCGGTCGTAGAGACGCAATTCCTCGATGAGAGCGGTGGGGCGGAATGCAAAGGCGTATGGGGAGCCGGGAGCGGCGGGATTCGGGGCAACGCTGCCGACGTGGATCAGGTTGAGCAGAATCCCATCCACGAGCTCCAAATCCTGACGCACCTGCTGCTCCAGCACGACCGTCAGGTTGGCGGCATCCCGCGTGTTGTCGTCCACGACCTGGTCGTACTGCAGCCACAGCAACACGCTGTCTCCCGCCGCCAGCAACAGCAGGAATACAGCGGCCATCAGGATCACGGCGCGTCTTCCGGATAGCCGCAGCAACCGGATGTAGGCGCTTTTCAGCAGCAATCGCGTCCACCGCAACAGGTAAGGTGGAGTGGCCATATTCCGCGACCAGGATATTCCCCAAAGCCCTGGATGGACGCGCGCGTCTGTTCCCGGGCGAGACTCCCTGCCTTCGCGCGCACCGATCATCCGGCGCGTGACGGCGCGCGCGGACGGATCGCCTGCGGGTTGCCCCACGCCCACAGCATGGGTCGTACGTGCGCCAAACGAGCAGTGCGATGAGGGAGTTCCCCTTGCCGCCGCAGTCTATCGCCTTGACTGAAAATCTGACAGTCGCGTCGCATCCCGTCCGGGCGATCTTCGCACTTTGGGCGCGCAGGCGCCGCGCGATACCCGCAGTTCCTACGGCCGCCCGACGAGCACCTTTTCCGCATACTTGGCGAGGATGTCCACCTCCAGATTGACCTTCGCTCCCAGAGGTCGGGTCGGCAGGACGATGTGCTGCTGGGTGTAGGATACCAGCATGAACGTGAACCGGTCGCTCAGGGCGTCTATGACGGTCAGGCTCGACCCGTCCACCGCGATATATCCTTTCGGAACGATATAGCGCAGGAGGGCCGAATCCGCCGCCACGGCCATCCGCAGGGAGTCGCCGTCGGGCCGCCGTTCCACGAGCACGCCCGTGCCGTCCACATGCCCCTGCACAAAATGGCCGCCCAACCGGCCATTCGCGGCCAGGGAGCGCTCGAGATTGACCCCATCGCCGGCCTTGAGATCGCCCAAGTTGGACCGCTGCAACGTTTCCGGGGCCAGCCCAAAGGCGAGTTGGTCGTCATGCAAGCCGGTCACCGTCAGGCACACCCCGTTGACGCAAATGCTGTCGCCGGGCCGGGTGCCCTCGCTGACGGTCGCGCCGCGCACGGACAGGTGCCAGCCGCCGCCCCGGTTGTCCAGGGAGACGACCCGGCCGATCTCCTCCACAATCCCGGTGAACATGCTCGCTCCTCCCGATGTTTTTGCGGGGCGGCCTGCCGGAGAAAGCACGCTGCCACGCCATCCGGAAAGGACGTTCGCGCGCGGTATACCGGCATGGGATTCGTCCCGGCAGGACAACACGCGGCGGCGCGCCAGTGTGGACCGCTCCCGGCCGGCAGGCAAGCGTGCCCGCGCCGCTCCCGGGGTCGCTTCCGGCGTCGGTTCCCCCCATGGTGGGTTCTTGCCCGTGGCGGGGCATCCGTTGTAGTCCGCTGGTACACACGCGCGCGACGGATAAGCCCGCAGGCGGGCCGGCGCTCGCGCAATGGTACTCCTGTCTCGCGGACCACCCTGTCTCGCTGACCCCCCTGTCTCACGATGGCGCGGATGATCGGAAGAGGTTCCCTGGCTGCACGACTGTCCCGGCGGCTCGATAGCCGTCTCTACTACGGCTGGATCGTCGTGGGTGTGATTTTCACGGCGAACACCGCGGCCTTCGCCATCAATCCCACATTCGGCTTGTTCGTCGCACCGCTCGAGCACGAGTTCGGTTGGGATCGCGGGACGTTGGCCCGCAGCCTCACGCTCGGGACGGTCGCCGGCGCCTTCGTGGCGCCCTTGCTGGGTGCGTTGTGCGACCGGATAGGCGTGCGCTCGCTGCTCGTGGCGTGCGGCGCCGTGGCGGCGGCTGCGTTCGTGCTGCTGTCCCGGGTGCAGCAGGCCTGGCAGTACAATCTCCTGCTGGGCACGTGCTACGGCGTGATGACCACGGGCATCGGTTCGGTGTTGGGCAGCGTGGCCGTCGCCCAGTGGTTCGTGCGGCGCCGGGGCCGGGCGATGGGTATCGTCATGATGGGGGCCTCCGGCAGCGGACTGGTGTTCGTGCTGCTGGACACGCTCCTGCTCGCGACGCTGGGCTGGCGTGCCGCGTACCTCATCCAAGGCGGCCTCACGCTCCTGTTGATCGTCCTGCCCGCGTGGTTCCTGCTGCCGGACCGCCCCGATACCCTCGGGGCTGCGGACGAGGGACGGGAGCCGGATTCCCTCCGCACGCGGTCGGAGCCGCTTCCGCCCGCCGCAGGCGAGCGTTCGTGGACCCTGCGGGAGGCCGCGGGCACGCGCGCATTCTGGCTGACGCTGATCGGTGTGATGCTGGGCAGCTTTCCCGTGATCGGCTACTTCGCGCATGCGGTCCCGATCCTGCAGAGCCACGGCGCGTCCGCCGGCCTTGCCGCGAGCGCCTGGGCCACGTTCTTCACGACCGGCATCCTGGCCAAGTTCGTCTGGGGCTTTGCCATCGAGCGGCTCAGCGTGCGCTACAGCCTGGCCATTTGTTTCGCCGCGGAAGCCCTCGGACTGGTGCTGCTGTCCGTGGCCAGCAGTCCCCTGGGCGTCTTCGCCTGGGCCGTATGCAACGGCCTCGGCCACGGACCGTTCCTGCAGCTTCTGGCGATGGTGTGGGCCGACTACTTTGGCCGCCGCAGCCTCGGAACGATCTTCGGCACGGTGCAGCCGTTCATCGTCTTCTCCGCGTCTCTCGGTCCTTGGGTGGCAGGCCTGCTCTATGACGCCAGCGGCAGCTACGATCTCTTCCTGCATCTGGCGATCGGCATGACGGTTCTGGCCAGCGGGGTGTTCCTCCTGGACCGGCCGCCTCGGGCGCAGCCGGACTGAGCGCCCGCCGCAACGCGTTCCCTTCGCGCCAGTCTCACATCTTGAGGAAGCTCGAATCGTGCTTGGGCCCGTCCTGCAATTGGATGGCGGCCCTGATGTCCTGGTCGAAATGATTGACCATCGGGAATTTCTCGAGCAGCTTCGGATTCTTCGGGTTGAGCATGAACGCGTTGTGGTACTGGGCGGTGTCGGAGGCGACGAGGGACAGGTCGTCCGCGCGCAGGTAATCCACCGAGCCGTTGCAGGTGCAGAAATAGTCCTTTATGCCCGTGCCGGGCACCCGCACCCGCTGATCCTCCATCGCCAGCGCGGAGGTTTCCTGCTCGGTGAACACCTGCCGGTAGAACACGGTGCCCTTGACGCCGATGACCGCGACGGGACCATGGACGAGATAGCGGTGGTCCCGCGGCATCACGGTCAAGAGCGCGCCGGCGATGAGGTTGAGCACGCCCGAGTTGTGCGTGCCGGGCGCGAAATCGAGCACCGTGTTCTCGCGGATCTGGAGCAGCGTGTTGTCCTGAATGCTCACCACCAGGCTGCTGGCCTTCGCCACGCGGAGCTGTTCCCCCGACTCCACCGTAGCTCCGAGCGAGAGGACCCGCTGGTTGGCGAAGGCGATGCCGGTGACTTGCTTGACCCGGCCGGTGCCGCCCTCGGGCTTCTTCGAGAACAGGCGCTTCCAGTCCAGGGCCTCCCGGGGCTGGGCCGTGGCGAGCCGCTCCAGGGCCTGCTCCAGGCTCGCGCCTGCGATGACCTGTCCGCCGATGACGAAAACTCCTCTCCGGGACCATAGGCCGTCCATGTTGCTCCTTGGCGGGTGGTAGTGGGAGGCGCGCACTTCTTCTTGCCACGGGGCCGATTCTCACACAACTGGACGCCTCCGGTGCCGCTTGGACTTGGCACCGCCACCGGATACCGTGGGCGGCGCCCCGGGACAACCCAGGCGCCCAGCGTCCGCCGCGATCGGGCGCACCTGTGGGCGCACTCGCGGGCGCATCGTCCGTCCGGGGGTTGCCGGCCACCCATCGCGCAGGGGCGAAGCCATGACGGCGCACAAGCGCAAGCCGGGCGTCCAGCGCAGGCCTACCGCAATACCCACCCGCGCGGAGGAGCGCCGTCTTGCCGCGGCCCTGCTGTCTTGGTTCGCCTCCGCCCAGCGCGCCCTGCCCTGGCGGGAGACGTACGAGCCGTACGCCGTCTGGATCGCGGAAATGATGCTGCAGCAAACCCAGGTGGACACGGTGTTGCCCTACTACCGGCGCTGGATGAAGCAATTCCCCACGGTCGCGGCGGTGGCCCGCGCCCCGCTGGAGACGGTACTCAAGGCGTGGGAGGGCCTCGGCTACTACGGACGCGCACGCCATCTGCACCGCACCGCCCTGGCGCTTGTCGAGCGGCACGACGGCGATGTGCCGGACGACCTGGATGCACTGCGTGCGCTGCCGGGAGTCGGCCCGTACACGGCGGGAGCGATCGCCAGCATCGCGTTCAACCGACCCGTGCCGCTGGTGGACGGCAACGTGGCGCGGGTGTTGGGGCGGCTATACGCCGACCGCTCGGAAGCGGCGTCCCCGGCGGCGCGAACGGCGGCATGGGCGGCTGCCGGTCGGCTGCTGGCGGCCGCCTGCGCCGGAGGGGGACAGCCTCGCGAGTTCAACCAGGCGCTGATGGAACTGGGGGCGCTGGTCTGTCGGCCGCGCGCCCCCCAATGTCTGTTGTGCCCATGGCGAGCCGATTGCCGTGCGCGGCTCAGCGGCGATCCGGAGGCCTTTCCTCCCCGCCGCGCGCGCCGGGTGCGGCCGGTGCGGCACGGTGTGATGCTCGTCGCGCAGGCACGCGCCCCTTCCGGCGAGAGAGTCTGGCTGCTGCGGCGCCGCCCACCGCGCGGCGTGTGGGGCGGCCTGTGGGAGTTTCCCTGGGCCGAGCGGCGGTCGGAGCGGGAGTCCGCGGAAAGCCTGTGCGCGGCAATGCTGCTCGAACTTGGAGAAGCACGGACGCGCAAGGTCCGTTCCCGTCCCCTCGGTCATGTGAGTCATGGCCTCACCCACTTTCAACTCGAATTGGACTGCCTGGCGCAGAACTGGCCTAATCCCTTCGCCGTCAAGATGGCGCTGCAGGGCAGCACCGCGAAGCGAGACCGCACCGCGAAGCGAGACGGCACCGCGAAGCGAGACGGCGCCGCGAAGCGAGACGGCGCCGCGAAGCGTGACAGTGCAGCCAGGCAGGACGGACCGGTGCGCTGGCTGAGCCGGGCCGAATTGGAGGCGCTGCCCCTGGCGCGCCTGAGCCACAAGGCCCTGGCCCTGCTCGACCGTGAGGCGGAATCCAGGCTGGAATGATGCCGGCCGGCGCGGCGCATCACGCAGGCGACCCTGTTATGCACCAGCGCTATGCGCCCGTGCGATGCACCCGAGTAATGTTACTGTCGGATGCTCCCGTCGGATGCTACCGAGCGATGCGGCGCATCAGCGCGTCCAGCTGGTCGCGCGTCGTGACGCGGTCCAGGTAGGCGATCATGGCGATCATGGCGACGCCGGTATTGGCGACGGCGTCCAGCGTCTCCTCGCCGATTCCCCCGATCGCAATGAGGGGCAGTCCGGCGTTACGCACGGCCTCCGCCAGGCGCGCGACTCCCTGGGGCGCGTGCTTGAGGGTCTTGGTGTCGGTGGCGAAGAGCGGACCGAAGCCCGCCATGGCCGCGCCCAGGTCCTTCGCCCGCGTCAGCTCCGAGTCGTCGTGGGTGGAAATGCCGAGCACCGGGCCGTCGTGCTGGAGGGCGCGGAGACGCTCGGGCGGGTAGCGGTCGGCATCCTCCTGCCCCAGGTGGACGCCCCAGGCGCGCAAGGCGATGGCCTCGTCCAGGCTGTCGTTCAAGATGACCCGCGTGTGCGTGAACCGCTCGGGCCAGGCGCGAATCTCGTCCCGGTGCGGAGCGATGGGCCGATCCTTGAAGCGCAGCTGCAGGTAGGGCACGCCCCCCTCCAGCATGAACCGGGCGCGCTCGATGGAGCCGACGATGGCATAGAGCAGGGCCATGGGCACAACTCGCCGCAGAAGGGTTGGAAGGGGGTGGCGTCGCCGAGATTCGCCGTTCCGCATAGGCGATTGCCGGTTACCGGAATGCGGCGGCTCAGCCTTGCGGATCGCGCTCGATCTCGATGACATTGGAAGCCGCCGTCCGCAGGCGGGCGTCCGGCAGTTCCTCAGGCAGCCAAACCGGCAGCCAATAAAACACGAGGCGGCGCGCCACCAGGCGGCCGTACGGAAGGGCGAGGAGCAGTCCGAGCAGGTCGGCCAAGGGCCCCGGCGACATCAGCAGCAGCGCCGCGATCACGACCAGCGCGAGGTCCACCAGCTCGTCCGTGGGCAGGATCTCCTGCTGGAGCTTCAATGCAATCCGGCGCAACGCCCGGATTCCCTGGGTGCGCAGCATGGCCAAACCCAGCACCAACGTGACGGCAACCCAGAGCATGACCCAGCCCAGCCCGAAACGGCGGCCCGCCTCGATCAGCAGGGCGATCTCCGCCGCCGCATAGACCAGAAACGCCAGAAAGAACCACTTCCACATCTCCAGCCTCCCGGCAGGCCGTTCCCACGCGGCCACGATCCTGGGGTCATGCCGGCGGCGCCTTGCCGTGCGTCGCAAAGCCTGCCTCCCGCACGATCCACCTATACCGGAACAGGCAGCAGCGCGGAACGGCCGAAGTGACTGGCGCCAGCTTAGTCCTTGGCGCGACGGGGGGCTATCGGGACCGTGCCAGGTGACGCAGGGGCGCTCCGGTCAGCCGCGCGGGCACCCATTCGCCGTGCAGCTTTGCACCGAGCCCCCGGTAGAAGCGGATGGCCGGCGCATTGTCCGCCAGCACCAGCCAGTCCATCCGGCCGCAGCCATGCCGGACGGCCGCTTGGGCCAGCGCCCGCAGCAAAGCCTTGCCGGCGCCCGTGCTCCGCGATTCGGGCAGGACGAACAGGTCCTCCAGGAACAGCGTGGGCTGCGCCAGGAAGGTCGAATAGGCGAAGAAATACAGGGCGAATCCCACGGCCGACCGTCCCCGCTCGGCGATCAGGACTCGGAAGTAGCGGCGGGCGCCGAAGCCGTCGCGGCGGATCCGGGCCGCTGTCGCCCGCACCTCGTGAGCCAGCTTCTCGTATTCGGCCAGGCCACGGATCATGGCCAGGATCGTGGCCGCATCGCGGGACGTGCCGGGCCGGATGCGCAGGGCGGGGGCCCTTGCCGATGAACGGGTGTTCAGCCGCGCGGACTGAATTGCTCTTGGCCGCGCTGCTCGCCGTGCTGCCGGTCGTGCTGCTGGCCGCGATCGTAGCCGCTCGGACTGCCGTGCGCGCAGAGGCGGTCTCCGGTCGCGCCGATTGAATTGCCGCATGCCGATGCTCTCCCCGTCCCATCCCGTGGCGGGCGCCAGGTCCGCACCCCTGTGGGGCTCCCGTGCCCCAGCGCGGCGTGCTTCCGCTGCCCCCGCCGTTTGCGGTGCCCGGGACTCGTGGCCGGCCGGCGCCTTGTGCCGCGCATCCCGGTACACTACACTCGTCCGTTTCGAACTGCCCGCCTCTAGGTGGCGTCGCATACGCGCGGCACGCGGCGCGCGGTCAGCGGGCACGGGAACCTGGGCCGCACTCCGCAGGCATCGGCGTCGGAGCGAGCATGCGCACCATCCAAGTCGGAATGTTCGGTCTGGGCGTCGTCGGAGGCGGCGCGCTCACGATCCTGCACCGCAACCGGGAGTTGATCCGCGCCCGGCTCGGCGCCGAGCTGCGCGTCGTCAAGGCGGTCACGGCCCATCCGAGCAAGAAGCGGGACCTGCCCCTGGATGGCATCGCCGTGTCCGCCGACCCGGCGACGATCCTGAACGACCCGGCCATCGACATCGTCGTGGAGCTGATGGGCGGGACGGGCCTGGCCCGCAGCGTGGTGCTCGAGGCGATGGAGCTGGGCAAGGCGGTCGTCACGGCCAACAAGGCGTTGCTGGCCGAACACGCGAAGGAGATCTTCACCCAGGCCTACGCCAAGGCGGTGCCCCTGGGCATGGAGGCGGCCGTGGCGGGCGGCATTCCCGTCATCCGCTCCCTGCGCGAGGGCCTGGCATCCGACCACATCCTGGAGATCTGCGGGATCGTCAACGGCACGTGCAACTACATCCTGACCAAGATGAGCCAGGAGGGCGCGCCCTTCGACCGCGTGCTGGCCGAGGCGCAAAAGCTCGGCTACGCCGAGGCCGATCCCACCTTCGACGTGGACGGCCATGACGCGGCCCACAAGCTCGCCGTGCTCGTCAATCTCGCCTACGGCACGACGATCGCGTTCCAGGACGTGTACCGGGAGGGCATCCGCAAGGTGACGCCCCTGGACATCGTCTATGCGCAGCAGCTCGGCTTCACGCTCAAGCTGCTGGCGATCGCCAAGCCGAACGGCCCAGGGAGTACGCGCGATGCGGCCGGCGCGGCCGGCGGGGGCCAGGTCGAGGCGCGCGTGCACCCGACGCTGGTCGAGAACACGCACCTGCTGGCGGCCGTCAACGGCGTGTACAACGCGGTGTTCCTCACCGGCGACAACGTGGACGCGACCCTGCATTACGGGCGCGGCGCCGGAGCGCTGCCGACCGGGGCCGCGGTCGTCAGCGACCTGATGGACATCTCGCGCACGCTGCTGGCCGGCGGCGCCGGCTCGCCGCGGCCCGGCTCGGCGCAGTGCCGCGTCCCGCCCCTGGGTGTGCAGCGGGAGTACCTGCGCGACTTGCAGGTGCGGCCCATGCGCGACATCCAGTCCGAGTACTACCTGCGCTTCCAGGTGCTCGACCGGGTGGGCGTGCTGGCCCGCATCACCACCGTGATGGGGCACCACAACATCTCGATCAAGTCCATGCTCCAGCCGGATCAGGCGCTGCACCCCGACGATCCGGTGCAGGTGATCCTGACGACCCACCGCGCCCGGGAGGCGGACGTGGACGCGAGCCTGACCGAGATCGAGAAGCTGGAGTTCATCCAGGGCCCCACCCAGCGCATCCGCATCGAGCGGTTCTGACGCGGGCAACCGCGCCCGGGGCCGATTTCGCGGGCGCCGGTGGAGGGCGGGGCTTCCCGCGGTTCGCTTGTCGTTCCTCCGGGCGACCGTTATCCTTGACGAACCCCCCGGGTTCTGGCGCAATCCAAGGTTAATGTAGGCGCACCACGGCCGGGCGGAATCAGGTCCCGCCGCGGCCACGTTCGTCCCGGCGCACTGCAATCACGGGCGCCGGCGCGCCGGCGCAACCCGAGTGGATCATGCTGAAGACGCTGCTGCACACCATCGTCCCGTCCCGCAACGACCGCCTGCTGAAGGAGTATCGCGGGCTGGTGGTGCTGATCAACGCGCTCGAGGCGGAGATGCAGGTCCTCACGCCCGAGCAGTTCCCGGCGAAGACCGCCGAGCTCAAGGGGCGCCTGGCCGGCGGCGAGAGCCTGGACGACCTGCTGCCCGAGGCCTTTGCCCTGGTGCGCGAGGCGAGCCGCCGCGCCAACAACGAGCGGCACTTCGACGTGCAGCTCATCGGCGGGATCGCCCTGCACCGGGGGCAGATCGCAGAGATGAAGACCGGCGAGGGCAAGACGCTGGCCTCCACGGCGCCCTCGTACCTGAACGCGCTGACGGGCAAGGGCGTCCACATCGTCACGCCCAACGACTACCTCGCCAAGCGCGACAGCATCTGGATGGGCGCGATCTACAGCTACTTGGGCCTGAGCGTGGGCCTGATCCAGCACGGGATGGAGGACGACGAGCGGCGGGCGGCCTACGCCGCCGACATCACCTACGGCACGAACAACGAGTACGGCTTCGACTACCTGCGGGACAACATGAAGTTCCGCCTCGAGGACTACGTGCAGCGGCCCTTCTACTTCGGGATCGTGGACGAGGTGGACTCGATCCTGATCGACGAGGCGCGCACCCCGCTCATCATCAGCGGCCCGACGGAGGAATCGACCGACAAGTACTACCAGATCCACAAGGTCATGCACGGCCTGGCCCGCGAGGTGCGCCGCGAGGAGGTGACGAAGCTCAACCCGGACCAGCTCCACGGCATCGACGAGAAGTGGCAGCAGTACGAGGACAGCGCGGTCGTGCGCGAGGGCGACTACGCCTTCGACGAGAAGTCCCGCACCATCTCGCTCACCGAGCGGGGCGCCGTGCTCGTCGAGGAACGGCTGCGCGAGAAAGGGCTGCTGGCGCAGGGCGGCCTGTTCGACTTCGAGAACATCGAGCCGCTCCACCACGTGAACCAGGCGCTCAAGGCGGCCTACCAGTTCCGCCGCGATGTGGACTACGTCGTGAAAGACGGCAAGGTCGTGATCGTGGACGAGTTCACGGGGCGGCTGATGCCGGGCCGGCGCTTCTCCGACGGCCTGCACCAGGCCCTGGAGGCGAAGGAGGACGTGAAGATCGAGCGCGAGAGCCAGACCTACGCGACGATCACGTTCCAGAACTACTTCCGCATGTACGAGAAGCTCGCCGGCATGACCGGGACGGCGAAGACGGAAGAGGAGGAGTTCATCAAGATCTACGGGATGGAAGTGCTGGTCGTCCCCACCAATCGCGACATGATCCGCGCGGATCACCCCGACGTCATCTACAAGACGAAAGAGGCGAAGCTGCGGGCGGTCATCGCGGACATCACCGACATCCACGCCAGCGGGCAGCCCGTGCTGGTCGGCACCATCTCGATCGAGGCCTCGGAGGAACTCAGCCGGAGGCTGCGCGCCGAGGGCGTCCCCCACACCGTCCTGAACGCGAAGTACCACGAGCAGGAAGCCGAGATCATCGCCCACGCCGGCGAGCAGTCCAACGTCACCATCGCGACCAACATGGCCGGCCGCGGCACGGACATCAAGCTCGGGCCCAGCGTGCGCGAGGTGGGCGGGCTGTTCATCGTCGGCACCGAGCGGCACGAGGCGCGGCGCATCGACAACCAGTTGCGCGGCCGCTCCGGCCGCCAGGGCGACCCGGGCGCGTCGCGCTTCTACCTGTCGCTGGAAGACGACCTGATGCGCATCTTCGGCGGCGAGCGCATCGCCAACCTGATGACGCGGCTGAAGGTCGAGGAGGACGAGGCCATCACCCACGTCCTCATCTCCCGCGCCATCGAGAACGCCCAGAAGCGCGTCGAATCCCACAACTTCGAGATCCGCAAGCACGTGCTCGAGTACGACGACGTGATGAACAAGCAGCGCGAGGTCATCTACACCCAGCGCCGGGAAATCCTCGGCCAGGGCGTGGACGCGGTGCTGCTGGAGATGGCCGAGGAAGTGCTCGAGGACATGCTGGCCGTGCACACGGACAGCAAGAACTCCGAGGAGTGGGACCTGGAAGGATTCCACACGCAGTTCAACGCCAACTTCGGCGCACGGGCCGGGCACGACTGGCACGACGGTACGCCGCCCCAGGAGCTGCTGGAGCCGCTGCGCGGGCAAGTGCGCGAGCTGTTCAAGGCCAAGCGCGAGTCGCTGCGGCCGATGATGGCCCGCGCCAAGGGCGAGCCCCCCACCGAGGCCGAGCTCGACGACATCTTCCAGCATTTCGCGCGGCACCTGCTGCTCACCATCCACGACGGCCAATGGAAGGATCACCTGCTGTCCATGGACCACCTGCGCGAGGGCATCGGGCTGGTGGGCTATGCCCAGAAGAAGCCCATCGACGAGTACAAGCGCGCGGGCTTCGAGATGTTCGCCGAGTTGGTGGCGCGCATCGCGCGGGATTCCGTGGCCACCTTCTTCCGCGCCCAGTTCTCCGGCGCCGAGGCTCCCCCGCCCGTCGAGCGCAAGCAGCCCAGCCTCCAGTTCAGCGGCGCCGGCGATGCCGCCGCCCCCAACGCCGCCAAGGCCGCCAAGGTACGCAATATCCCCAACTGGGGCCGCCGGCGGGAGAAGAAGCGCAAGGGAGCGTAACGCCCACCCGCCACCCGCCCTTCCGCTCAGCCTGCCGCATGAACTGCTGTCTGCCCGCCGCCCGTTTCGTCGCCCGGGCCACCGCATGGCTCCGTGGACCCCAGGCAGCGCGGGGAAGCAATTGCCCTCGACATCTGTTCACGCCGTGGAGGGGATGTCTGCATTACGGAAGTTCACTCGCGCATCTCAAGTGAGACTAAAGTGGCGGAACAATCAAGGTGGATGCGGCTCTGGCGGGGCGCGGACCCGGCCAAGCCGTCGAAGCTGGCGTGGACGGCGTTCGCGCTGGCGGCGGCGAGCGGCGCGGCGGCGTTCGGCGCGGGGCAGGCCCACCGCTTCGGCTGGATGGCGTATGCGCTCGGCTTCGCCGTGCTGCGCTGGGCGGCGTATGCGGCGCTCAGCGCCATCGTGCTGGCGATCGTCGCGCTGGCGCGCTCGGCGACCGGCGCGCACCGCCGCGGGTGGAGCCCGGCACTGATCGGCCTGCTCGTGGCGTTGGGGTGGCTGGCGGTGCCAAGCTACTACGTCTTCATGCTGCTGCCCCGCGCTCCCCGCATCCACGACATCACGACCGACACGGATAAGCCCCCGGCCTTTGTCGCTATCGTGCCCCTGCGGGCCGGCTTTCCGAACCCGGCCGCCTACGACGGGCCGGAGGTGGCAGCGCTGCAGAAGCAGGGCTACCCGGATCTGGCGCCCTTGATGATCGCCAATCCGCCGGCGGCCGTGTTCCCCGCGGCGCTGGAGGCCGTCCAGGCGCTCGGTATGGAGGTCGTCAACGCCACCGAGAAGGACGGCCGCATCGAGGCCTCCGCCCGTTCCCTCTTCTTCGGCTTCGTGGACGACATGGTGATCCGGTTGCAGGCGGACGGGGCGGGGACGCGCGTGGACGTGCGCAGCAAGTCCCGCGACGGCCGCAGCGACTTCGGCATGAACGCCGCCCGCGTGCGCAAGGTGCTGGACGCGATCAAGGCGCGTACGGCGGGGTAGCGGCAGCGCGGCGGATGGACGCACTTCGCCCCGCCGCCCCCCTGCGTTGGAGTCGGGTGGGGCTGGTCCGTTCTAATTTCCCGGCTTGTGATTGACCCCATGCGCCCGATCCCTGCCCTGGATACGGACGCGCTCCAGCAGCTCGGCCGCGATCCGGCACGCCCTAGGTCGGCACGGCCTAGAACAGCGCCGTCTGCACGCCGGCGGGGACCGTGGGAGTGGCGCTCGTTGCCGTAGCGTAGAGCGCCCCGTTGACCACGATATTCACCGTGATCGTGCCGGTCACGCATTGGGTGACCGCGGAGAGCGAGAGCGTAAAGCCGTTGGCCTTTGCGGAGGGCACCGTGAAGCCGAGATGCCAGGGAAGGGCCTGCTGCGTCACCGTGGTCGGCTGAGCGCCCAGATCCAGGTAGGTGATGTCGGCGGAGCAGGCGGTGCCGACAACGCCGTACACCACGTCAATGCCGGAGTCGCTCGATTTCGGGCCCGCGCAGCCCGCCGCGCCGAGCAGTGCACCGAGTAGTGCGCCGTGCAGCAGCAGTCCCCATCCCATCCAGCGGTGCATGCGCCGTCTCCGTGCCCGCCGGGCCGGCCGGGTTTTCAATGTTGCCGCTCGGCGGGGAGCCTGCTAAGCTTTTGTGTTTCGGGCGTTCCGGTCAGAAAGCTGGTCTGGCCGGCGCAGCCCCACCTTGCGGCGTCCGCCGGAATCCACCGGAAACACGGCCGCGTGCCATTCCCTTCTTCTACCAGCACACTCCCAAGCCAAACCCCTGCCCTGGAGGCACGTCATGGCTGTTGTTTCAATGAAACAATTCCTGGAGGCTGGCGTCCACTACGGTCACCAGACCCGCCGCTGGAATCCGAAGATGCGGCCCTACATCTTCGGCGCCCGCAGCGGCATCCACATCATTGACCTGCAAAAGAGCCTGCGCAAGCTGAAGGAAGCCTACCAGTTCGTGCGCGACCTGTCGGCCCGCGGCGAGCACGTCCTGTTCGTGGGCACCAAGCCCCAGGCCCGCGACATCATCCGCGAAGAGGCCGAGCGTTCGCAAAGCTTCTACATCAACGAGCGCTGGCTGGGCGGACTGATGACCAATTTCAACACCATCAAGGCCTCGATCGGGCGGCTCAACAAGTTCGAAGAGGCCCGCGGCGAGGACGGCCTGTACGCGTCCCTGATCAAGAAGGAAGCCCTCTCGATGGAAAAGAAGCGCCTCAAGCTCGAGAAGGCGCTGGGCGGGATCAAGGAGATGCGGCGGCTGCCGGGAGCGGTATTCGTCGTGGACTGCAAGAAGGAGCGCATCGCCCTGAGCGAGGCCCACAAGCTGGGCATTCCGATCGTGGCGGTGGTGGACACGAACTGCGATCCGGAACACATCGACTACGTCATCCCCGGCAATGACGACGCGATCCGCGCGATCCGGCTGTTCGCCGGCACGATCGCCGACGCGGCTGTCGAGGGCCGCGCCCTCTACGAGGCCCAGCTCCGCAGCCAGGCCGACGAGCGCGCCAAGGCCCAGGCCCGGCGCAGCGCTCCGAAGCCCGAAGCCGAACCCGCTCCGCCGCCCCAGGATCCCGGACCGGCCCCGGTCACCCCGGTTACCCCGGTCGCCTGAGCCGATTTCCCTCGGGCGCTTGGACCTTAAAGCAGCGCCGCCTGCTGCAGCGCGGCCCGCGACCGCAGCCTACGACCGCGCAGCCCGCGGCATGCCCGCTTCTCCCCACGGGGGTGAGGCGCCGTGCCGCGCGGCCCGCGGCATTTCCTCCGCAACTCGACCCCGGAGCATAATTCAATGAGCATCACGGCAACCCAAGTCGCCGAACTGCGCGCCAGCACCGGCGCCGGCCTGAT
>JBGOTW010000006.1:0-35529 GCA_041476685.1 bacterium
CCCTTGCCGCGAGCACCCTCCCGCGGGCCAGCCCGGCCGGCGGCCGCGACTGCCGCGCCCCGCGTCTAGCGGGACGACAACTTCCGGCCAATGCGTCTCTCGATGACATGCGTCACGGCCGAAAAATCCTCCTTCCCCCAGCCTGCGTTCACCGCTTCGTCGTAGGAGGCCTTCGTCTCTTTCAGCATCGGCGTGGGCACATGCGCTTGCTCGGCCATTTGCAAAGCAAGTCCCGCATCCTTGCGCATCAATTCCAGCAGAAACGTGGGCGCAAATTCCCCGTCCAGGATGCGCTTTGCGCGCCGCTCGAAGTACGTGCCGTAGGCCATTCCCCCGCCGCTGCGCACGACTTCGTAGAATACGGCTGGATCCACGCCCGATTGCACGGCGACGGCCAAGGCTTCGGCCACGGACACCGACATCACGGCGGCCAAGCCATTGTGGATGAGCTTGATGCGGTTGCCCGCAGCCGAGGCACCCACGTGCATGTGCAGCTTGCCCAGGATGTCCAGATAAGGCGCTATCTTCGCCAGCCCCTCCCGCTCGCCGCCGACGATGAAGAAGATCTGCCCCTCGATCGCTTGGGGCAGCGATCCCAGCATGGGCGTATCCATATGCACTATCCCCTTGCTCTTCAGCGCCTTATGGATCTCGATTGTCACCTCCGGGCTGACCGTCGAGCAGTCGCAGGTGATCAGGCCCGGGTGCGCCCCCTCAGCGACGCCGCCGGGTCCGAGGTACGTGTTGAGGACGATGTCGTTGTTCGGCAGACACGTGAACAGCACCGCGGCGTGCTGGGCCACCTCCCGGGCGGATTTGGCCACCTGCACGCCAGCCAGGGCCGCCGCGCGCTGGAGAACCGCTGCATTTGTGTCGTACACCCGGAGCGGAACTCCGGCCTTGGCCAGATTGGTCGCCATGGGAAACCCCATGGTGCCCAGGCCGATAAACCCGACATTCCCGCCTGCTGGAGCCGCTGTCGTCGTTTTTTCGCTCACCGGATGGCCTCCGCGGCCGCGTGATGGGGGTGCCTGGTTCATGCTCGCCAGCGCGAGCGATGCCGTGCCGCCATCCCAGGCCCACTGCGCCGTGGGTTGCCCGTCGCGCGGCAGCGCGCGTCTGTTCTCCCTCGAGGCGACAAAGTCCGCTTGCCGCCCAGGCAGCAATTTTTACGGGACAGGTCAAATTTCAAGAACCTAACCGCGGGGTGCAACGTATCATGAAGTGAGGGTTTCCGCCGCCCGAGGATCCTGCTCGGCAGTACCCAAGCACTAGTTTCCGGCGGATTTTGCGCACGGGAGGCGACCGTTGGAAATACAGGCAAGCGGCACCTCCGCTCAGTCCGGGGGGGCAAACAATCAGACGTCCAGAAACTTGTCCATGCTGAATCCGAATCTTGTCACGGTGATTGACGCGTTCCAGCAGGCCGGCGCCGCCGCCAAAGTGGGTGACCTGGGCACAATGGCCGGCGTCCTCACCAAGCTGCAGGACTTGACGACCGCGGGCACCCAAGCGGGGCAGGTCGAGTTGGTGAGCTTCTGCGACCGCGCGGGCGAACTGGTCAAGGGCATCCTCATGGACGAGGTGCCCAACGGAGAGGCCGTGCTAGCCGCCTTGCGGGAGACCGCGCACCTGCTCCAGGATGCCGCGCGGGAAGGGACGCTGCCACAGGCCACAGCCTATCCGGAATCCCTCCGGCCCAAGACCGCGGCGCCCTCCGCACCCGGCGCTACGGACTCCTACAAGGACGACGATATCCTGGCCGACTTCCTGTCCCGCCAGTCGGCCGTGCTCCAGGAGATGGAAGTCCACATCCTGGCCCTGGAGAAGGGCCAGGCGCCCGAATCGCTCGCGGCAATGCTGCACATCCTGCATACGATGAAAGGGGATTCCGGATTCCTGGGTCTCACTGGCGTTGAGCAACTGTGCCATTCCGCCGAGACCTACCTGCAGGGCGTGCAGTTCCCTTATGACATTGAAGTGCTGCTGACGCTGAAGGATTGGCTGGCGACCGCCTTCTCGGAAGTGTCCACGGGCAGCAATCAGAATCCATCCCCCGCGGCCGTGATAGCGCGCATGGAAGACCTGGGCCGCGAGCGCCTGGAGATTCCCCCGCCTGCCCAAAGCGCCGCGGCGGACGCACCCGTCGTTGTGCCTGCGACGCCGCCGGAGCCGCAAGCGGCCGCTTCCGCGCTCCAGGCCGATGCGAGTCTGCTGGCCGAATTCGTCCAGGAATCCCGCGAACACCTGGATGTGGCCAACAACCAGCTGATGGCCCTGGAATCCGAACCCACCGATACCGAAGCCCTGAACTCTGTCTTCCGCGCATTCCACACGATGAAAGGGATATCCGGCTTCCTGGCGCTGACCGATATCTCGCATCTCGCGCACGACACCGAGAACCTGCTGGACAAGGTGCGCCGGGACGAACTGAAGCTGACTGCGCGCGTCATGGACGTGACGTTCTCGGCCTTGGACATGCTCGGGCGACTGATCGAGAAGGTGCGCACCAGCCTGGAGACCAGTTCCGCGCTGGAGTCGGAGCCGGACCTGCCCCCGCTGCTCAAGCTCATCCATGCCGCCTCCGCGGGCATTCCCGACGCCTCCCGCGACGAGAAGCGGCCGCGCCTGGGCGATATCCTGGTCGAGTCGGGAACGATCACCCCCACGGTGCTCAACGAGGCCATCACCACTCAGCAGGCAGGGAACAAGGGACAGAAACTGGGCTCCATTCTCGTGCGGCAGCACGCGGTCAAGCCCGCCAAGATCATCGAAGCGCTGAAGAAGCAGCAGCCGGATGGCGAATTGCGGGGGGGCGTGCACGTGAAGGATACGATCCGTGTGGACTACGAGCGACTCGAGAACATGATCAATACCGTCGGCGAGATGGTGCTGGCGGAATCCATGATCAGCCAGGATGAGACCATCCTGGCACATCCTTCCGAGACCCTCAGCAAGAAGGTGTACAACCTGCGCCAGGTGACCCGGAAGCTTCAGGAGCTGGGTACCTCCATCCGGATGGTGCCGGTCGCCGGCACGTTCCAGAAGATGGCGCGCCTGGTACGCGACCTGTCGAAGAAGTCCGGCGAGACGATCGTCTTCACGAGCAAGGGCGACGAAACCGAATTGGACCGGGCCTTCGTGGACAAGATCGGGGACCCCCTCGTGCACATGATCCGCAATGCCGTGGACCACGGCATCGAATCGCCCCAGGAGCGGGCCGCCGCGGGCAAGCCCCCCGAAGGCCAGATCGAGCTGCGGGCCTTCCATGAGGGTGGGAACATCCATGTGGAGATGCAGGATGACGGTCGCGGCTTGGACAAGGCGGCCATCGTCGCCAAAGCCGTCGAGAAAGGCCTGATCGGGCCCGATGAGCGGCTGAGCGACAACGATGTTTTCAACCTGATTTTTCTGCCCGGCTTCTCGACGGCCAAGCAGGTGACCGAAGTGTCGGGCCGGGGCGTCGGCATGGACGTGGTCAAGCGCAACATCGAAGAGCTGCGCGGCTACGTCAAAATCGAATCCGAGCCGGGCCGGGGCGCCACATTCAAGATCATCCTGCCCCTGACTTTGGCTCTGATTGACGGAATGGTCGTCAAGGTCGGGACGGAGCGCTACATTATCCCGGTGCTCACGGTGGTGGAATCCCTGCGTCCGCCGCCGGGGATCGTGAACACCATCATCGGAAAAGGGGAGATGGTGACGATCCGGCAACGGCAGCTACCCTTGTTCCGACTGGCGAAAATCCTCGGGCTGGAAGGGGCGCAGACGGATCCGACAAAGGCGCTAGTCGTGGTGGTCGAGCACGAGGGTCGCCATTCCGGCCTGCTGGTGGACGACCTGATCGGCCTACAACAAACCGTGATCAAGAATCTGGGCGCCGGCATGCCTCAGAGCGTCGGCTTTTCCGGCGGGGCCATCATGGCTGACGGCCGGGTTGGCCTGATCGTGGATATAGCGGGCGTGCTCAAGCTGGCACGGAACGAATTGAACCCAAGGGGCGTTTAATCGCGAGCGCTCGGTCAATTGTCCCGGATAGACGCGAACTGGCCGCGCTGCAAAGCCGCGGGCGGCAACACGCATGCTGCATCCGCACACTATTTTCGGGGATGGCAACCATGAATGAAGCGAGACAAGAAATCGCCGGTAAGGCATCGAACCTGGCCGCGCTGGCCGGCAAGTACCTGACTTTCCGGCTCGCGAACGAGGAATACGGCCTGGAAATCATGAAGGTGCAGGAAATCATCGGCATGATGCAGGTGACCCATGTTCCCCGCGTCCCCGAGTACGTGCGCGGCGTAATCAATCTGCGCGGCCGCATCATCCCGACCATCGACCTGCGCGCGAAATTCGGCCTGGAGCGCATAGACGACACCGACAAGACCTGCATCATCGTCGTCGAGATCATGACGGCGAAAGGCAAGGTCAGCGTGGGGATCATCGTGGACGAGGTGGCTGAGGTGCTCGACGTGGGCGCCCAGGAAGTGGACCGCGCGCCGGAATTCGGCACAAGCCTGAGCATGGATTTCATTCTCGCCGTCGGCATCGTCAAGGGCGGGGTGAAGATCCTCCTCGACATCGACAAGGTGTTGACGTTCGAGGAGGCAAAGGTTGTGCAGGGCATCGCGCAGCCGACTCTGGCATAGCGGCTCTGGCCTAGCGCCTCTGGCATGACGGGGCGCGGCCCGCGCCGCCGGCCTGACGTCAGTCTCCCGAGCCGGCGCCGCGCCGGGGCTCCGGCAAGCACGGCGGCATCAGCTTACACGGAGCCGAACCCCTTCCGAGCGCGCACCCCGCTCGGTCCCTGCATGGGCAGGGGCGGCTGCCGCCGTCGTCACGCTTTCCAGAAGGATTCCGTGCAATCCCTTCCTGCGTCTGAAACCCGTCCGGCAAGCACCGGCGGTGGCATGGAAAGCGTACACTTCAATAAGTTCCGCACCTTGGTGCACGAACTGACAGGCATCCACCTGGCCGACAACAAGGAAGCCCTGGTGGTCGCCCGGATCAGCAAGCGCATGCGCACGCTGAACCTGCAGGACTATGGCGAGTACTACAAATACGTGCTCGCTGACCGGTCCGGGGAGGAATTGACCGAACTCGTCAACGCCATCTCCACCAACGTTACCCAGTTCTTCAGGGAGCCCCGCCATTTCGAGCTGCTGGCGGCCTGGATTCGCGCCTGGGACAAGGCGGGTCAGCGCTCGATCCGGATCTGGTCGGCGGCGAGCTCCACCGGCGAGGAGCCCTACACGATCGCCATGACCATCCTGGAGAACCTGACGCATCCGACGCAAGTGGAGATCCTCGCGTCCGACATCTCGACCAAGGTGCTGAATACCGCCCGGAGCGGCATCTATCGGCAGAAGGATGTCGAGAAGGTTCCCCATGACCTGCTGCGCAAGTACTTCCAGGTGGGCGGAGAACAGGACGAGCTGTATCGCGTGAAGCAGGAGCTGCGCGATCTCGTCCGCTACTATCAGATCAACCTGTCCACCCCGCCCTACCCTATCCCCGGCCAGCTGGACGTCATCTTCTGCAAGAACGTGATGATCTACTTCACCGACGATCTGCGGCGGTTGATCGTGGAGCAGTTTCAAAGCATGCTGCGGCCTGGCGGATACCTGGTCGTGGGCATGGCGGAGAGTCTGTCGGCGGCGAAGCACGATCTGAAGCCCATCGAGCCGTCGGTCTACCAGAAACCGTGACGTGATTTCTTTGATCCTTCGTGTCCGGGCCGCAGCGGCGCCGGGTCCCCGTGGTGCGCATGAGCATAGGGTTGCGCATGAGCATCCGGGTGCGCATGAGCATAGGGTTGCGCATGAGCATTAAGGTGCTGATCGTCGATGACTCGCCGGTGGTGCGGAACATCCTGGCCCGCGAATTGGCCAAGGACCCCGCGATCTCCGTGGTCGGATCGGCCCCCGATCCGCTCGAAGCAAGCGACAAGATAGATTCGCTGCACCCCGACGTCATCACGCTCGACATCGGCATGCCGCGCATGGACGGACTGACGTTCCTGCGCGGGCTGATGAAGCACATGCCCCTGCCCGTCATCATCGTCTCCGCCTTGACTCCCAAAGGCAGCAAGCTGGCCCTGGAAGCGCTGGAGCTGGGCGCGCTGGACATCATCCAGAAGCCGGGCGGAGTCACGTCCATGCCCGAGATGGTCGGCGACCTGATCGCCAAGATCAAGGCCGCCGCGGGCGCAAAAGTGCGCATGCACCTGGCCGCCCCGGCCGTCGCCCGGCCGAAGGCGATGACGGCGGCGTCCACCGCGCCGGTCAAGGCCCTCGTCGCGATCGGGGCCTCCACCGGCGGAACCCAGGCGATCCAGACCGTCCTCACCGGCCTGCCGGAATCCATTCCGCCCATCCTCATCGTCCAGCACATGCCCGAAGGCTTCACGCGCGCATTCGCCGAACGCCTGAACGGGCTGTGCCCGTTCGAGGTCAAGGAGGCTGCGCAGGGTGACGCAGTCGCGCCCAACCGCGTGCTGATCGCGCCCGGCAACTTCCACATGCAGCTGGCCCGCCACGGAACGCGCTGGCTGGTGGACATCACCGACGGTCCCAAGGTGCAGCGCCAGCGGCCCGCGGCCGAGGTCCTGTTCATGTCGGTGGCGCGCCTGGCTGCGCCGATGTCCATCGGCGTGATTCTCACGGGCATGGGTGCGGACGGAGCCGAAGGCATGCTCGAGATGAAGAAGGCCGGCGCCCGCACCATCGCGCAAGACGAGCCGTCCTGCGTGGTGTTCGGCATGCCGAAGGAGGCGATCGCCCTGGGCGGGGTGGATCAGGTTCTGCCGCTGGATCGGATCGCCTCCGCCGTGATGCAGATGGTGGGATGAAGGCCCGTCCGGCGGCCGCTGAACCTGACTGCTTGCCCGTCGCTCCAATCTCGGTCACAGTCTAAATCCGGTTTCGAACGACAGTGCGAGCCCTGTGCGGCTCCAGGCCGGCTCCCCGCGGAGCTTCCGGGCGACCAGATGCGCCTGGCCGTAGCTCAACCTGGTCCCGGAATTCTCATGAATTTGCGTAGGTGCCTCCTCGTCTGCTGTGCCGTCTGCTGCGCCATCGCCGTCGCGGTGGGCTGGGCTGGGCGGTCCGCGCGGGCCGAGGAAACCGGCTTTGACGGGGAAGCGGTCGAGCAGGCCGTGGTGAATATCGACGTGACCTCCCAGCGCTCCGACTGGTTCTCGCCCTGGCAGGATCAGCGCCTCGTCCAGGCGAGCGGCTCGGGCTTCCTCATCGCGCCCGGCCGCATCATGACCAACGCGCACGTGGTAAGCGATGCCAAGCAGATCGTCGTGCGGCGCAGCGCCCAGAGCCAGGTCTATTTTGCCGCGGTCGAATTCATCGCCCATGACAGCGATCTGGCCATCCTGAAGATCGCAGACCCCGACTTCGACCGGAATATCGCGCCGCTGCCCATCGGCGACCTGCCCTCGCTGCGCAGCCGCGTCCGTACCTATGGATTTCCCGCGGGCGGAGACCGCATTTCGCGCACCGAAGGCGTCGTCTCGCGCATCCAGTTCATCACCTATCTGCACAGCGGCGTGGACAACCATCTCGCGGTGCAGACCGATTCCGCGATCAACCCGGGCAACAGCGGCGGGCCCGTGCTCCAGGACGGAAAGGTCGTCGGAGTGGCGTTCCAGGCCAATTCGCGCCTGCAGGGCGTCGGGTTCTTCATCCCCGCGCCGGTCATCAAGCGCTTCCTGAAGGACATCCAGGACGGCCACTACGACGGGTACGCGGAACTGGGCGTGTCCACCAGCAACCTGCTCAATCCCATGTACCGGGAGTATCTGGGCATGGAGCCCGGCACTCAGGGCGTCGTGGTGGAACGCATCATGCCGCACTCGTCGGCCGACGGATTCGTGCAGCCCGAAGACGTGCTGCTCGCCGTGGATGATTACAAGGTCACTTTGGACGGGAATATCCAGTACTTCGGCCACAACCTGAACTTCGACCAGATCGCAGAGCAGAAGCAGATCGGGGAGAAGATCAAGCTGACGCTGTGGCGCAAGCGCGCCAAGATCGAAATGGACGTGGTCCTCAAGGGCCTGCCGGACGCGGGCCGCATCCGCTCGCGCTTCGATGTGGCGCCTTCGTACCTGATCTACGCCGGGCTGGTGTTCATGCCGCTGGACCAGGAATACCTGAATACCTTCGGAAATTATTGGCAGAATGCCGACAAGCACCTGCTGTACGCCCATTTTTTCAAGCCGGTGGAGGAGCCCGCCTCGCCCCAAGGCGCCGTCGTGCTGACCCGCGTCCTACCCAGCGCCCTCAACCGCGGCTACCGCAATCTGGCCAATTCGATCGTCACGTCCGTCAACGGACAGCGCGTCAATACCTTGACCGACCTGGACAAGGCGCTTGCTTCGGCCAAGGGCCCCACCATCGAGTTCCAGCTCCAGCCGGGCGCGATTCTGGTCGTGATTGACCGCGACGCCGCCCGCCGCACTGAGGCGGAGACCCTGGCGGCCTATGGAATCGCCCAGGACAGGAGGATGCCATGAGGCGCGCGCTCAGCCGGACGGGACGGCTCTGGTACTTCCTTGCGCTGGCCCTTGCGCTGGCCCTTGCGCCGGGAGCGCCCTGGACTGCACGGGCGGCCCAGCCCGCGACGGAACTGGCCGGGATCGTCAGCCTACACGTCACGGCCCAGTCCTACGATCCGATCGTCCCGTGGATGAAGAACCCGGACCAGTCTCTGCAGGGCACCGCGCTCGTGGTTGACGGGCGACGGTTATTGACCACCGCCGATCTGGTGAAGAACTCGACCCTGATCGAAGTGCGGAAATTCGGACGCTATCCGGACTATCCCGCGCGGCGCGTGCTGGTGGACTACGAGGCCAACCTGGCCCTGCTGGAAGTCGCGTCGCCGGAGTTCTGGGAGAATCTCAAGCCGCTGCCCCTGGCGGAAACGGGCGAGATTCCCGGCCAGTTCACCATCTCCCGCTGGCGCCCGAACGGCCGCTTCGAGCAGGGTAGCGGCGAAATCGTGGACTACCTCGTCGCCCCATATCGCTTCGGTTCGATGGAACTGCCGACGCTGCGCGCCACGACGTCGATTTCGGCCCTGGGCTGGGGTGAGGTGGCGACGGTGGAACAGAAAGTCGTGGGCCTCATCACCAGTCACGAGAGCCAGCAGCTCGAGGCCACGCCCTCGGCAATCCTGCGCACGTTCCTTGCCGCCGCTCGCCGCGATCCGTACCGCGGCTTCGCGCACCGCGGATTCACCTGGCAGCGCACCAACAACCCCACGCTGCGGCGCTTGCTCGACCTGCCCGATAACGGACTGGGAGTGCTGGTGCGGGGCATCCTCTCCGGCGGTACAGGTGCCGGGCAGCTCAAGGTGGGCGACATCATCACCCGAATCGGCCCCTACACCATCGATCCCGAAGGGCAAATTGACCATCCCCAATACGGTCGCGTCCAGTTTACCGTGGCGTTGAACGAAACCATGGACGACACGGTGTCGGTCGAAGTGCTGCGCGGCGGAAAGCCGCGCCGGCTCGATCTGAATCGGCGCCGCTACACCGTAGACGACTACCGGATTCAGCCCTACGTGTTCGATCGCCGGCCGGAGTTCGAGGTGCAGGGCGGGTTGGTGCTGCAGGAGCTCTCGATCACCTTCCTGCGCGGCTGGGGCAAGCCTTGGCCGGAACGGGCCCCGGCACGGTTAGCGCTCGAGGCCGTATTGAGAAGCGTGCGGGAGCAGGACCAGCCGCTCGGCCGGCTCGTGACCGTAACGAGGATCCTCCCGGACGAGGGCAATATCGGGTACGAGGACGTGCAGAATGCGATCATCGTTGCGGTCAATGGCAAGCCCGTGCGCTCATTGGGCGATCTGCGCGAAGCGCTGAATCATCCGCAGGCCGGCTTCGACGTGCTGGAAACGCTGCCTGCCCAGGGACGCGCACGCGTCGTGTTCAAGGTCCCCCTGCTGGAGTCCATCAATCGTCGCGTCCGCGAACGGTACTCCGTGCCCGGCACGTCGCCGGCGTCGGAGGTAGCTGGCGGCCGTGCTGCGTCTCCGGCGGACGGCTTCGACGAGGCTAGAAGAAACGGGCCTTCGGCTCGCGGTAGAGCTGGATAAGCATCATCACGCCCGCAGCCACCATCAGGACGTATCCCCCCAGGAACCAGGACCAGCCGAAGCGAGGAATCTGCCCGGTCGCACGCATGTAGGCGTCCTTCGAATTCATGAACGAGAACAACACCAACGCGACCCCGATCGTCATTCCGATCCAGGCCGTGGGATGGGGGGATTTCAGCGCCCGCGTGCGCGCCAGCACGAGGTACAGGCTGGCGAACACGACCATGGACCCGGCGACGAGCATGGGGCAGGCGACTGGGGCAATCCATGGATTCGGAATCAGGAACAGCACGTCCAGCGTGGTCCACGTGGTCGGCCACCCGATCATCCGGCGCAGGAACCCGTAGTAGGTCAGGTCCCAGATACCGAACGCCAGCACGAACGCCAGCACCCGATAGGCGAAGCGCTGGCTGAACAGAAGGGCCGCAACCAGCAGAATCACGATCGTGGCCGCTTCGCGTTGGCGCTCGATCAAGAGCAGCCGCGTATCCAGGGTGCGCATCAATTCGTGCACTTGCTCTAGCTCCGAGCCGGTGCCGCTGCCGAGGGCACGCAGGTACACCACGACCGCCGCTTCCATCAGCCCCATGCAGGCCGCGAACAACCACAATGCCAGGAAGCTCAGCCAGGAAAATGATCGTGCCATGAAACCCGAATTCAGGCGTCCGGCCACACTGCGCGCATTGCATTGACGGACCGCCAGCGTATCATCAGGGCGTAGGCAGGAAAATGGGGGAATCGCTCTTGATCGATGTCGTGATTTGCCCGATTGAGCAATAGACTTGCGCCGATGCCGCGCCACTTCAATCTTGCGTCGGCCGTGCGTAACGGGGGCGAACGGCAAGTCTTCTCGCGAAGCTCCAATCCATGAACCACGCCGAATGCACAGGGTCTAACGGATAGCGAAGGGGCATCTTTGCTCCGCGATTTCCGGCACGCAGCGGAGGAGATTCAATCGTGGAAACGCAGTCACTGGGCACGGGAACCGACTGGTCCCAATTGGACGACCATGTCCTGGTCAAGGCGCACGTCAACGGAGATCCCAAGGCATTCGAGGTGCTGTTCCGCAAGTACAAGGATGTGCTGCACCGGCTCGTCTATTCCATCGTCCGGGACGAAACGCTCGTCCAGGATGTCGTCCAGGAAGTGTTCCTCCTGGTGTACCGGCACTTGCACAAGTTCCGTCAGGATTCCGCGTTCAAGACCTGGGTGTACAGAATCGCGGTGAACGAGGCGATCCGCCACCTGAGCCGGCTCAAGCGTTGGCAATCCCTGTCGGAGGACGAACTGGAAGCGCGCGTCGCCACGACCACGCTGGTGGTCTCGACCATCGGGGAATCCCCCGAGCGCATGTTCATCGAAGGCGAGCAGCGGGTCCATATCAGCGCGGCGATCGCATCCATGAAGCCTCACCACCGGCTGATCCTGAATTTGTTCTATCTGGAGGAGCTTCCCGTCCAGGATATCGCCCGGATTCTCGAAATTCCCGAGGGCAGCGTGAAGTCCCGGCTTTTCTACGCGCGGGACGCCTTAAGAAAAGTGCTCGAACCGATACTTCGCCCGGAGTTTACCGAGCCGAAAGTTCGCCATGCCAACGCATAAGCGCAGGTCCACCTTTGCGTCCTCCGGTGCGGCGGGCGGGGGAGCGACGTGCGAGCAGTTGCCGTTCGTGAGCCGCCTCGCCGTGGACAATCCCTACAGTCTGTTGCGGGAGCCCTGGGTGGAACATCTGCGCGCGTGCGCGGTGTGCCGCGAGGAAGCGGCCGATCATTCCCGCGCTCTCGCCATCTTTCGCTCGATTGAGAGCGAAAGGCTCGCCTGCGAATTCTCCACGCTTACCTGGGAGTCCGTACAGGCTGCCGTCCAGCGGGAAGAGACGGCCGCCCAGACCCGCGCACGGAGCCGCGCCTGGCTGGGCATCCCCGTTGCGGCTGCGGCGGCGGGCGTGCTGGCGGTGACGGCCGTGCTGGGCTGGGACACGGTCATGGACGAGGGTCAGCCGGCCCCGGCAAGGATCGTCCGCGTCGAGCCCCCCCAGCAGCAGAACATGGAGCAAGTCATGCGCCGGATGCTCGGCACCTGGGAGCCGCGAACGGATTTCACGCCGTCCTTGACCAAGGCGGAGGCGGATCTGGAGGCTGCCGATTCGAGACGACTGCTTGGAACGCCGGATGTCCGGGAGTTGGCTGCCAGCGTTTCACCGCCCGCGCAGGATAACATCAGCCTGGAGCGGGAACCCGTACTGATTGTGCCGGGCCGCGGCGGCGTCCTCTCCAGCGGCGAGCGCCAGCCTCCCACCTTTCCGGCCTCCAGCCGCGGCGGTAGCATTCCACCCCTGTTTCGGCTCGAGCATCGCCTGATCCTGACCCAGCCGGTCAGCCTGTCGGCTCACGACTGATTCGCCCGACGACGGAACTGCCTCCGCGCTTCCGTCCGCGCGACGCCGGGTGTGCTGCGGCACGCAGGCCGGTATCCGTCTGCGCCGCTGCGGCGGGATGGCACCAATCTGCTTGAAATGGGCAACTGCGGGCGATGCGGGAGGGCAAGGCAGATGGCGCGCCCTGCTTCGCGCCGGCACGGAACTACGCCTTCTTCTTCTTTTCCAGGTACGTCAGTACGGTGGCCAAGATGCAGATGGTGAGCCCGCCCATGAACACGTTCGGGATCGTCGCGATGATGGTCATCCACAGATAGATCCACGCCTGCATCAGGTAGCCAAAGGCCTCGAACATGCTTCACCTCAACGGGAAGGCCGCGCTTGGTGCCGTTGCTCTTTCTTGAGCTGCTTCCAGGTGATGACGAAGGACAGGGCGGCGAACCCGACCATGACCGCCACAACACCGAACACGAGCCCCCACGACATAGTCTCATCCCCATCGTTAATCCGTCCAACCCTTGGGACGGGCAACGCATGATGTAATGGGAATGACCCCTGGTGTCAACTGCAGCGGCGGCGCGAGCAGCCCTGTCTCATCGTTGCGCTCGCCACGGAATTCCCGCACCATGTGGACGAAACGTTGAGTCCTGGCATCCGAGCGCAGCCGAAGCTCCGGCTCGTCTGGGCACAGCCGGAATCGTCCCGCCGATCGGCAGTGAGCGGGCCCGGCACTCTGCCCGGTTCTGCATTTACGGGATCGCACAATGGCCGCTTCCACTCCCCACCCGCCGCCGCGCCTCTTCAGCGCACGCATCGGCCTATGGTTATTGGCCATCGCGGTCCTTTTCATCCTTTACATAAGCTCCAGCGCGATCGAGTTTGCCGTCGAATACCTGTGGTTCTCCTCGTTGGGCTACGTTCAAGTATTCACGCAAATCTTCCTGACACAGATCGTGCTGGGACTAGGAACGGGATTGGTCGGATTCGCCGTGATCTTCGCCAACTATTGGCTCGCCTTGCGTCAGGTGGGGGATCCGTCCGAGGCGCTGCCCGCGGAGCTCGCGAATTCGCCCATGGGCCTGCTCTTGAACTCCCGCAACCTGCGCACGCTGGCGCTGGCCATCAGCGCCGGAATTGGCCTGCTGATCGGCCTGGGGATGAGCAACGCATGGAAAACGGTGTTGCTCTATCGCAACGGCGGCGCCTTCGGGACGACCGAGTCCATCTACCAGCGCGATGCCGGATTCTACGTGTTTACCCTGCCTCTGCTCGACAAGGTGCAGGTCTTCTTGTGGACCGTTGGAATCGTCTCCCTGCTCGGTGTCGGCCTCATGCTGCTGCTGCGCAGCCAGACCGGCCGTCCGGTTTCTCGGGACGTGATCGAAGTCGGCGATCGAAGCGCGGGGCTGCGCTGGCACGTGGCGGCTCTGGGAGCGTTCCTGCTGCTGCTGCTCGGCACCGGAGCGTACCTGGACCGCTACTCCGCCCTCTATGAAGCCGGCGGTCTGTTCACTGGGCCGGGGTATGCCGATGTGCGTGGTTATCTTCCCGGCTTGCTGGTGAAGGCCGCGCTGGCGGTCGTGTCGGCCGTCGTGCTCCTTGTCGCTCTGCCGCGGCGGCGTTATCGGCCCTTGGCGGTGGCTGGGGGCGTGCTGCTGGTGGCCTGGATCGGCACCAACCTTTACGGCTCTATGCTCCACCGCTTTGTCGTCACTCCGAACGAGCTGGAGAAAGAGCGGCCCTACCTGAAAGAGCATGTGGTCGCCACCAACAAGGCCTTTGGGCTGGATCGAGTCACGGAGCGCGCCCTCACCGAAACCGACGTCCTGACGGCTCGAGACATCGCACGCAACGGACCGACCATCTCCAATATCCGCCTCTGGGACCACGAGCCTCTGCTCGATACCTTTGCCCAGATTCAGGAAATCCGGACGTACTACGAGTTCCTGTCGGTGGATAACGACCGCTACCGGATCGGCGGGGAGCTCCGGCAGACCATGCTCTCGCCCCGCGAGATCAATCCCGCCGCCCTGCCCAGCAAGACCTGGGTCAACGAGCGGCTGACCTTCACCCACGGCTATGGCGTCACCGTGGGACCGGTGAATCGGGTCAACGAGCAGGGTCTCCCCGTGCTTTACGTGCAGGACCTCCCGCCGAAGTCAACCGATCCCGTATTGGCGATCAAGCAGCCGCAGATCTACTTCGGCGAAGGAGCGGACGAGTATGTGTTCGTCAAATCGCGGCAACAAGAATTTGATTATCCGGAGGGCGACAAGAACATCTTCAGCACCTACCAGGGCACGGGCGGAATGCCGATGGGCGGCCTGCTGCACAAGTTGCTGCTGTCGCTGTACCTGAAGGACATGAAGCTGCTGCTGTCGGACGACTTCACGCCGGAAACCCGCGTGCTGCTGTTCCGCAATATCGTCGAGCGCGTCTCGAAGCTTGCGCCGTTCCTGCGCTACGACAAGGATCCCTACCTGGTGATTTACGAAGGCCGCCTCGTGTGGATCCTGGACGCCTACACGACCACGGGCCGCTACCCCTATTCTCAGCAGGTGCCGGGGCTGGGCAACTACATCCGCAATTCAGTCAAGGCGCTGGTGGATGCGAGGGACGGAAGCGTGAGCTTTTACCTGATGGATCCCGACGATCCGCTGGCGAAGGCCTATGCGCAGGCATTTCCGGGCATATTCCGGCCCCTGAGCGAGATGCCGGCAGGCCTGCGCACCCACCTGCGGCACCCGGAAGACCTCTTCAACATCCAGGCGAATGTTTACGCGACCTACCACATGCTCGAAGTGAACACGTTCTACAACAAGGAAGACCAGTGGAGCATTCCGGTCGTGGGGCAGAAGCGAATGGAGCCCTACTACACGGTCATGAAGCTCCCAGGGGAAAAGAGCGAGGAATTCATCCTGATGACGCCATTTACGCCGCGCCTGAAGGACAATCTGGCGGCGTGGATGGTGGCCCGCATGGACGGTGAGCACTATGGCCAGCTCCTCGTGTACACGTTTCCCAAGCAGAAGCTGGTGTACGGCCCGAAGCAGATGGTGGCCCGGATCAACCAGGATCCGGAAGTTTCCCAAACGATCACACTGTGGGATCAGGCTGGCTCGAGCGTCATTCGGGGGACGCTGCTTGTGATTCCCATTGAGAATTCCCTGATTTACATCCAGCCCCTGTATCTCAAGGCGACGGACGGTCGAATTCCCGAACTCAAGCGCGTAGTGGTCGGTTACGAGAACGAGATCGCCATGGGGACCGACCTGGAGGATGCGCTGGGGCGGATCTTTGGCTCCGCCAAGGGCATGGCCCGCTCGGCCGCGGCGGAGAAAGCGGCCGCGGGCAAATCCAGGCCTCCCGAACCGGCCAAGGCCCCCAAACCCGGCGATGCGGCCGCGCGCCAGGCGATGCAGCATTACAACGCCGTGCAGGAAGCGGCCAAACAGGGGGACTGGACACGCTTCGGACGGGAGTTGGATGCGCTGGGCCGCACGCTGCGCGACCTGACGAAGTAGCCCCAGCCGTGGCGCGCTTACGGATGCGGGGCGGCAATCTGCGCGTCGTTGACCAACAGACGTGCGGTGATCTCGTCGGCGAGGAGCATGCCCCGCCGGGTCAGGTGCAGCCGGACGCCGTCCCAGGCCGCCAATCCGCGCTGCGCCAGCTCTCCTGCGGTGCGGGTCCGCTGCTCGCCCCAAGCCAGGCCAAAATGAGCCTCCCAGCCGGCCACATCCAGGCCCGACCGTTGCCGCAGCGCCAGTAGCAGCGCCTCGTTGGCCGCCTGCACCGGGGTCAGGCGCTCCTCGAAAGCGATCGGCCGCTCCCCGCGCTTCAGCCGCGTCTCGTAGGCCATCAAGTGACGCTCATTGGCCCAGCGCCGGCCCGCCACATAGCTGTGCGCTCCGGGCCCGAAGCCCAGATACCCGCAGCCGCTCCACACACGCAGGTTCTGCCGGCCTTCGCGCTCCGGCAAGCAAAAGTTCGATACTTCGTAATGGACATATCCGAACGATTCCAGCGCTTCAGCCGCCCACAGGTAGTGTTCCGCCTGCTGCTCCCGGTGGGCGCCCGCCCAGGCGCGGATGTCCGGGTTCCGGCCGAATGGCGTGCGCTCCTCGATATCCAGCCCGTAGAGCGAGACATGGGCCGGACGCCAGTCGCCCACGCGCTTCACGTCCCGGCGAAAGGGCTCCGCACCGATTCCCGAAGCGCCGAACATCAGGTCCACGTTGACGTTGTCGAATCCCGCCTGTTGCGCAGCATCGTAAGCCCGGGCGGCCTGCAGGGAAGTGTGGCTGCGGCCGAGCGCGCGCAAGGTCGCATCGTCAAGGCTTTGCAGTCCGAGGCTGAGGCGCGTCACCCCCAGCGCCTTGAGCTGCGCCAGATACTCCACTGTTGCGTCCTCCGGATTGACCTCGAACGCGATTTCTGCCCCGGCCGCGGCCTTGAATCGCTCGCTGATCCGCACCAGGATCCGCTCCACCCTCTCCACGCCGAGCGTCGAGGGCGTTCCGCCTCCCAGGTACACCGAATCTATCGCTGCGGGCTCGGGCATTGGCTCGGCCAAGTCCATGTCCCGCAAGAGGCTCGCCACGAACGGCTCGTGGAGCCGCTCGCGGCTGCCGTGCACCGCAAAGGCACAGAAGGGACAGATGGTGTGGCAGAACGGAATGTGGACGTAGAGCGCGCGCACCGGCGCGGGAGGCGCGCGGGTCGCGGGTGGACAAGCGTGGAGCGGTTGAGCATGCATGTGCGTCATCCGGCTGCCGGCGTGGCGCGCGGGGGCAGCCCCCCGGCTAGTTGGGCAGCGGATCGAAGGTTGGAAGCTGGTACGCCCACATCACGATCAGGAGCGCCAGGATCAGCAGGCTCACGACCCACCTGACGCGCGCCGCGTTCCGCCACAAGGCCAGGCTCTGCACAAGCTGCAGCACGATCACGCCCCAGGCTCCCCACTGGGCGAGCAGGGTCGGCTTTCCGAACGCGATCATCGTCAGCGCGAGCGTCGCCAGCAACAGGTACGTGGGCATCGCATCCTTGAAGATCCGCTTCCACAGGGGCTTCGCGGCGTCGGCCCCGGCGCGCGCCCTGGCAGGCGATGCGGCGGCGGCGCCTTCCGACAGGGTCCTGATCAACTGCACCAGCAGCAGGAGCAGGGAGAACGCAACGAGAGGCAGACGCATGTCATTCCTCCGCCATGGGGGAACCTGCTGGGACGGATGGCCTAGTAGTCGATCGCCTTGAGCACTTCGTACAGCCCGAGCATGCCCAACGGGCGGCCCTCGCTGTTCACGACGAACAGGGCGCGGATCTTGTGGGTCTCCATCACGTGCAAGGCCTGGGCGGCGAGCAGGTCGGGAGGCACAGTCTTCGGGGAGCGGATCATGAACTCCCCGATGGGCCGCCGCATGAATGCCAGGCTGGGATCCTGCAGGTGCAGCCGCGTCAGATCGCCCATGGAGAAGGCGCCCACCAGCACGCCCTTGCCATTCACGACGCAGGTGACGCCGTAGCCCTTGGCCTGGACCTCCTGGATCGCCTCGGCGACCGGAAGGGTCTCGGGCACCCGGGGCAGCCGCTCCCGGTCCATCAGGTCGTCCACGGTGGTCATCAGCTTCTTGCCCAGGCTCCCGCCCGGGTGGAAGACGGCGTAGTCCTCCGGCTTGAAGTTGCGCAGACGCAGCAGGCACACCGCCAGCGCGTCTCCCAAGGCCATCGCGGCGGTCGTGCTCGCCGTGGGCGCCAGTCCCAGCGGGCAGGCTTCCTGCGTCACGCTGGCGTCCAGATGCACCTCCGCACGCCGTGCCAGCTCCGACTGGGGATTGCCAGTCATGGCGATGATCTTTACGCCCATGCGCCGCAGCGGCCCCATCAGCCGCACCACCTCTTCCGTCGCGCCCGAGTTCGACAGGGCGAGAATGATGTCCTCAGGGCCCACCATGCCCAGGTCGCCATGGATTGCCTCGGCGGGGTGGAGGAAGAAGGACATCGTGCCCGTGCTGGCGAGCGTGGCGGCGATCTTGTGGCCCACGTGTCCGCTCTTGCCCATCCCCGTGACGACGATCTTGCCCTTGCAGGCGAACATCAGGCGCACGGCCTCCTCGAACGAGGGCCCCAGCCTCTTGACGAGGCCGGCAATGGCCTGCTGTTCGATTTCCAGCGCCCGGCGGGCCTCGTTCAGGATGTCGGTCATGCTCGCTGATCTGACCGCAAGGGTTTCGGGGGATTGGGACGGCCGTTGGTCCGGCCCGGCGCCCGCCGCTAGCTGCGCACGAGCTTATGAATGGCCTTGAGGCGGGTCAACAGAGCCTCCACCTCGGCCAAGGGAATCATGTTCGGCCCGTCGCACAGGGCGATATCCGGATTTTCATGGGTCTCCATGAAGATGCCGTCCGCTCCGGCCGCGACAGCCGCCTGGGCAATCGGCACGACGAACTGCCGCTCCCCGCCGGACTTGCCCCCGCCCCCGCTGGGCAGTTGGATGCTGTGCGTGGCGTCAATCACCACCGGGAAGCCGAAGCTGCGCATGATCGGGAATCCCCGCATGTCCACCACGAGATTGTTGTATCCGAACGTGTAGCCGCGTTCGGTGATGATGAGCCTCTCGTTGCCCCCGGCCACCATCTTCTCGATGGCATGCGCCACGTCGCGCGCGGCGACGAATTGCCCCTTCTTCCAGTTGACGATCTTGCCGGTGGCCGCCACCTCCACGAGAAAATCGGTTTGGCGCGAGAGAAAGGCGGGGATCTGCAGGATGTCCAGCACTTCCGCGGCGGGCCCGATTTCCTCGAAGCGGTGCACGTCCGAAAGCAGCGTGACACCCGTCTCCCGCTTGATCTGCTTGAAGATCGGCAGCGCCGCCTTAAGGCCTGGGCCGCGGAAATTGCTGAGCGCCGTGCGGTTGGCCTTGTCGTAGGAGACCTTGAACGCGAACGGCAGACCCAGCGGCTCGCAGATCGCCTTCAGGCGCTTGGCGAAAGCCAGCGTCTGGCCGGGGCGCACCTCATCCTCGATCACGTCCGGGCCCGCCAGTACGAACAGCGGCCCCTGGTAGCCGCGAAAGCTCTTGAGCTCGAACATGACAGGCCTGCTCCCGTATGGCCGCGGGCTTTCCAATTCGCCGCAGTAGAGAATTCCCGCTGACGCCCAAGGTAGCATACTCCCCGGGCATTCCCGTGTCCGGCTCACCCGGTCAGCAGCGCCGCGACCTGCTCGAGTTGCTCGGGCGTGTCGACCCCGAGGCCGTGCGAGCGGGCCTGGAAGCAGTGGATCGGGTAGCCGTGCTCCAGGGCGCGCAACTGCTCGAGCTGCTCGCGCTCGGACAAGGGTGTCGCGCGCAGCCGGGCGAACGTGCGCAGGAAGTCCCAGCGGTACAGGTAGATGCCCATGTGCCGCCAGCCCAGCGGCGCCGGGTCGTTCGCCAGCCCCGGGCCGCGAACATAGGGAATCGGCGCGCGCGAAAAGTACAGTGCGCGGCCCTGCCGGTCCAGCACCGCCTTGACGATATTGGGATCGCGGGCCTCCGCCTCGCTCGCGAGCGGGTGCACCAGCGTGCCTATGACGGCCTCCGGCCGGGCCAGCAGGCCCCGCACGAGGCGCTCCAGGTCGCCGGGATCGATCAGCGGCTCGTCCCCCTGCACGTTCAGCACGTAGGCCGGCGCCTGTCCGCGCCGCGCCTCCCGGACGACGGCCTCGTGAATGCGGTCGGTTCCGGTGCGGTGCTCGCCCGTCATCACCGCCTCGCCGCCGAAGCCCTCCACCGCGCTGCGGATGCGCTCGTCGTCCGTGGCCACCAGCACCCGCGCCAGACGCCGCACCCGCCGCGTGCGTTCGACCACGTGCTGGATCATGGGCTTGCCGGCCAGCACGGCGAGGGCCTTGCCGGGAAAGCGGGTCGAGGCGAAGCGGGAGGGAATCACGGCCCACACCGCGGGCGCGGCACGGGCGGCGGATCGTGCGCCGCTGCGCGCGGGGAGCACCCGGGGACGGGCCGAGCGGCGGGGGCGCCTCATGCCTGGGGCCTCACGGTCATGCCGAGCCAGGCCAGGCCCTCGCGCGCCTGGGGCTCCTTCAGCAGCGTGAGGAACGCCTGCACCGCCGGACGCCCGAGGCGCGACTTGGGAATGACGAAATCGTACTCCTCGTCCTGCATCGGGAGGAAGCCCAGATCGAGGCCCTTGGCGACATGCTCGATGGCGACGCCCCAGTCCGCGCGGCGCTGGGCTACCGCGGCGGCCACGGCATTGTGGGACTTCGCCTCCACGTGGAATCCGGCGGGACGGGCGGACCGGATCAGGCCGTCTATCAGCACGCGCGTGCCCGAGCCGCGATTGCGGTTGATCATCCGGCAGGCCGGATCGGCCAGGGCCGCCGCCACGGCGTCCTGCAGCGCCTTTCCGGCGAAACGCGGGTCGTCCTTGCGGAACACCAGGCCTTGCCGGCGCCCGTAGCCCTTTTCGAGCGCAACACTGGCATCGAGGAACGCGCGGTTGTACTTGCCGGTCTTCTCGTCGAGAAGGTGCGTGCCGGCCAGGTCGCACTCCCCGCGCATCGCCGCCGTGATGCCGCCCATGCTTCCCACCGCGATGGACTTGACCCGCCAGCCGCGCTGGCTCATCTCGCTCAGCAGGTAGTCCACGCCGATGCACTGGCTGCCGATGAAGATCAGGTCGGCCGGCTGAAGGGCCTGGCCGATCAGGGTCACGGACACCGGCGCGCCCTCGTCCAGGTATTCCTTGTTGCGGTCGATCGAAATGAATCCGTCGGCCTTCGAGAACGCAGTAACCGAACCCGACCCCTTTCCCATCGGATACGCGGCATAGCCTGAGGGGCCCTGGACGAGGTTGACCAGCAGGAACTCGGTGCGGCCCTTCTCCGAATTCACGCGCATGGGCAGCGTTGCGGACACCTGCTGCCGGTCGGCTTCCTGCGCCCCGGCAAGGATGCGCAGCACGGGCGCGATGAACTCGTGGAAGGTGAAGACCGCGGAGGTCGGAAACCCGGGCAGGATCGCCAGCGGCGTCTTGCCGATCATTGCCAGGCAGAGGGGCTTGCCGGGCTTGAGCGCGACGCCGTGAACCAGGATCCCGGGCGGCCCCAATTTGGCGACGACGGCATAGTTGAGATCGCCCGCGCCCTTGCTCGTCCCGCCCGAAAGCAGCACCAGGTCGTACGTAAGCGCCTGGCGCAACGCCGCCTCGAGCTGGGTCGCGTTGTCGGGAACGATGCCCAGGCGCACGGGATCGCAGCCGATCTCCCGCACGGCATCGGCAATGATCGTGGCATTGGAGTCGTAGATCTTGCCCACGCTCATCGGCGCGCCGGGGACGATGATCTCGTCTCCGGTGGACAGAATAGCCACGCGCGGGCGCCGGAAGACGCGCACCTTCGCATTGCCCGTGGCCGCGAGCACGCCGGTCTCCCGCGAGGTGAGCAGCGCGCAGCGATTGAGCACCGTCTCGCCGGACGCGATGTCGGTGCCGGCAAATGTGACGTTGGCTCCCGGCACCACGGCCCGGGTGACGACGATTCCGCCTGCGCGGGGAATGGTGTGTTCGACCATCACTACCGCGTCGGCGCCCCGGGGCATGACGCCTCCCGTGGCAATGGCGGTGGCCATGCCCGAGCCGACCTCGCGCTTGGGCACCACGCTGGTATGGATCATCTCGTCGGTCAGGCTTAGGCTCACCGGCTCGGTTTCCTCCCCCCCGAAGGTGTCCTGGGCCCGCACGGCATAGCCGTCCACGTTGCTGCGGTCGAAAAAAGGCACGTCGACGCGGGACACGACATCCCGGGCCAGGACGCGGCCGAGAGCGGCTTCGAGAGCCACCTCCTCCTCGCCCAGCGCCTTGGGCTTGACCGCCTCATGGAAGATGCGGTGCGCCTGCTCCGCCGTCACCACCGACAGGAACTGTTCCTGCTTCACGTCACGCTCCTCCAGCACTGCATGCGCGCGCCCGCCACCGTGCTCCCGGCCCTAGAGCATCACCGGCTTGTCGGGCAATTCATTGCGTTTGGCTCCGCGACCGGGGAAGTGCCGGGCCAGCTCCCCGGCGATCGCCCGCACGCCCGCCACCGCGCCCGCCTCGAACCTGCCGGCGCGGAACTCCTCCTCCATCGTGCGGCAGATCCGCTCCCAAGCCTGGGTGCCGCTGCGGGCATGGATCCCCCGGTCCGCCACGATCTCCACCGCCCGGTCCGCATACAGCAGGTAGATCAACACGCCATTGTTGTGTTCCGTGTCCCACACCCGCAACTCGGAGAACACCGCCAGCGCCCTGAGCGCCGGAGCAAGTCCCTGCAGCACCGCCCCGAGCGGAAGCGCCGCCTCGATCGCAAAGCGTACCTCTCCATCGTGTCCGGCTTCCGCCTCTCCGATCGCCCGCTCGATGGCGTTCAGGGTCCCGGCGGGAAACGTCTGCCGCGCCCGCAGGTGGGGAAACCACAGATGCCGCAGGATGCGCCGCAACATGCTCATGATCCGCAACTCAAGCCTTAAGCCCCACCGGGCAAGATTCCGCACCGAATGGCCTACCAACTCCCGGACGCGCCCCCGCCGCCGAATCCGCCCCCGCCTCCCGATAAGCCGCCGAACCCGCCACCCCCGATTCCGCCGCCCCCGAAGCCGCCCAGGCCTCCGCCCCACATCCCACCGCGCGCGAAGCCGCCCAGGCCCCCGCCCCGCATCCCCCCGCGCCCGCTCCCCCAGCCCGTCCCCGAGCCGGCCCTGCTCGCGACAAACAGGGCGAATGCGCCCGCCGCCGCCGCCACCAAGCCCGTCAGGATGATCCCGACCACGAACAGGCTCACGGCGCTGCTCGCCCCGACCACCGAGCGGGCGGCCGGTCGCCCGCTCAAGACCACGCGGATCAGCAGGCCGATCAGAATGCCGAGCGCCACCAGCACGATCAACGCGCCATTCGCTTCAGGCCCCGCCTGCCGGCGCTTCGGGGCGGGCAGGGCCTCGCCCTCCATGACGCTGAGCATGCGCTCAACCCCGGCCTGGAGACCCGCGGCATAAGCCCCCTCCCTGAAGCGGGGCGCGATGATCTCAGCGATGATGCGCTTCGTCACCGCGTCGGGCAGGACCCCTTCAAGCCCATAGCCCACCTCGATCCGCATGCGCCGGTCGCGCAGCGCCGCGATGACGATTACTCCGTCGTCCACGCCCTTGCGGCCAAGCTTCCACTGGTCGGCCAGGCGGATGGAGAACTCCTCGATGCTCTCCGGCTCGGTGCTGTCGATGAGCAGCACGACGACCTGGCTGCCCTTTCTCTGCTCATAGTCCGCGAGCGTCCGCTCCAGGGAAGACCGCTCCTGCGCGGTCAAGGTGCCCGTCTCGTCCACCACATGGCCGCTGAGCCGGGGCAGGGGACGCTGCGCGCGCGCCTCCGTGCCCGCCCCGGCCAGCAATGCCGCCACGGCGAGCAACGCCAGCAGCGCGGTCCGCTTCAGCATGGCCCTATCCCTTCTGACCGGCGCTGGACGGTTGCGGCGTTGTGCCAAAATCCACCTGGGGCGCCTTCGAGATTTCCTTCTCGTTTTCGACGGAGAAATTGGGCCGGGTCTTCATGCTGAAGATCATCGCCGTCAGGTTGGTCGGAAACGACCGCACGGTGATGTTGTACTCCTGCACCGCCTTAATATATCGGTTCCGGGCCACGGTGATGCGGTTCTCCGTACCCTCGAGCTGGGCCTGCAGGTCGCGGAAATTCGCGTCGGACTTGAGTTGCGGGTATTTCTCCACCACCACCATCAGCCGCGAGAGGGCGCCGCTCAGGGCACCCTGGGCCTGTTGGAATTTGGCGAAGGCGTCCGGGTCGTTCAGCACGTCCTTCGTCACCTGGATCGAACCCACGCGCGCCCGCGCCTCGGTCACCCCGATCAGCACGGCCTTCTCCTGGGCGGCAAAGCCCTTGACCACGTTGACCAGGTTGGGAATCAGGTCCGCGCGGCGCTGGTACTGGTTGAGCACCTCCGACCAGGCCGAGGTGATCTGCTCGTCCTGGCGCTGCAGATCGTTGTATCCGCAGCCCGTCAACAGCGGCGCCGCCAGCAGCAGCGCCAGCCACAGCCTGCTTCTCATGACTTTCCTCATGCCTGTGCCTTGATTGAATGCCAAGCGTTTGCCCTGCCACCCTGCGCATTGCGCAGCGGCTGCGGGAGCCGGAAGCGACTCATGCCTGCTCATCGTACAGCCAGACTGCCACCGTGTCTCCAGCGGCGAAGCCCTCGGAATCCTGATCCACGACGACGAATCCGTCGGCCTGCGTGGTGGTGGAAAGGATGGAGGCGCCGCTCGTCGCCAGCAGCACGGCCTGCCCGTTCTCGATCCGCACACGGGCATAGTCGACACGGCCGATCTGCGAGGAAATGCGGTCCCGCAGCGGAAAGCGCTTCTTTCCGTACGGCCAGGCGTCCGGCCGGCCGGCCAGCCGTCGCACCGCCAGTCCCACGAAGAAATCGTACGCCGCCAAGCACGAGACCGGATTGCCCGGCAAGAGGAACACAGGCCGCTCATTGACCCACCCGAAGCCGGTCGGGGCGGAGGGCCGCATGGCCACGCCATGGACCAGCAGCTCGCCCAACTCGCCGATCAGCACCGGCGCGTGGTCCTCGACGCCCACGGAGGTTCCGCCCGTCGTGACGAGCAGGTCGCCGGGCGCGCGAAGCAACGCCTCGCGGATGCGCTCCCGGTCGTCGGGCAGGTGCAGGGTCTCCGCGAGGGCGCCTCCGTCGCGCTCGACCAGTGCCGCGAGCATGAGCGAATTGGAATCCACGATCATCGCGCCGCGCGGCATCTGACCCGGCTTGAGCAGCTCGTTGCCGGTCACGAGCAAGGTGACCCTTGGCCTGCGCCGCACCGGCACACTCGCCACGCCGATCGAGGCCAACACGCCGACATCCTGCGGGCGCAGGCGCCGCCCGGCCGGCAACACGACATCCCCGGCGCGAACATCCTCGCCGACACGCCCGGTGTTCTTCCGCGGCGGCACCGCATCCAGCGCCTCCATGATCCCGTCCGCCTCCCGGGTGACTTCCGCCATCAGCACCGCGTCGGCGCCCGCGGGCAGGGGCGCACCGGTCATGATGCGCACAGCTTGGCCCGGACCCACGGCTGCGGGAAATGAGCGGCCAGGCGTCACTTCGCCTATCACCTTGAACTTCAGCGGGTTATACGCGCTTGCGCCAAAGGTTTCTTCGCTGCGCAGGGCATAGCCGTCCATCGCAGAACGCACGAACGAGGGCACGTCCACGGCGGAGCGGATGGGCTCGGCCAGCACGCAGCCCGCGCATTCCGCCAGCGCCACGCGCTCGACCCAGGATGGATCGCCTGAGCGCAAGGCGACGCGCTCCCGCACCAGTTGCTGAAAGCGGGAGACTTCCAGGCGATCCTGGAAGCCGCGCATACGGACATCCGCTTTGGGTCGGTGCACGTGCGTGCCAGGTAGGGGAATGGATGATGCCACATGCGAGACGGTAAATTGTGCCTGGGGGTCCTTCGAGCGTCAAGGAACGCGCCTGCGGTCCAGGGCCGCTGCCGCCCGAGTGCCCTGGGGCCACGCGCGAAATCGGTTGCTATTGGCGGATCGCCCCGCCACAATCCGTCCGGGTACCGAGCGAGAAGCCTCCGCGATGCCGAACCGCCCGTTTGCGCGACCCGCGCCGCATATCGCCGTCCTGATCCCGGCCGCGGGGTCGGGCTCCCGCATGGGCCAGGCCGGCGCGCCGGGCAACAAGCTGCTGCTGCCCCTCGGCGGCGAGCCGCTCCTGCGGCATACGGTGCGCGCCTTCCACGACCTGCCGGTCCCCGTGAGTCTGCATATCGTGGCGCGGCCGGAAGATTTTGACGCATTGGAGCGGGGCTTCTCCGAGCGGGAGTGCTGGCCGCATCTGCGCGGCTGGATTGAAGGGGGAACGGAGCGGCAGGACTCGGTGCGGCTCGGGCTGGAAGCGCTCGCCGCCGACACATCCGGCGCCCCCGACTGGGTGCTCGTGCACGACGGGGCGCGGCCCTTGTGCTCGCCCAGTCTGATCCAGCGCGTGCTTGACGCCCTGCGAATCCATGCCGCCGTGGTGCCGGTCGTGCCCGTGTTTGATACGGTACAGAAGACCGGCCCGACGGGACAGTCGGAGGGGGTGCTGGATCGAAGCGGTCTGCGCTTGTGCCAGACGCCGCAGGGGTTCCACTGGAACACGCTTTGGCAGGCCCATCTTCGCGCCCAGGCCGACGGCTTCGTGGGCACGGACGATGGGCAGCTTGTGGAGCGCCTCGGGCAGGAGGTGGCCCTCGTGGCCGGAGAGCGCCGCAACCTGAAAGTGACCTTGCCCGACGACGTGGCCTTGGCCGAATGGGTGCGGACGCATCCGGACTGGGGGACGGCGCTGCCTTAGGCTGACGTTCGCCAGGGTGGCGAATTTCATGCTAGGAAGTCCGAGTGCCGGAGCATGCCGGAAGCAATTCGCCGGGTGCAGCGCTGCAACGCCCGCGTGACCGCTTCCGGGTCCACATGCATCCGGCGTGGGTGGGTTCCACTAGCTCTCAAACGGACTGTGCCTGTGACCGGACATCGCCCCTCCGCGCCAACGGTCTCACGGGCGCCCGATTCCGGCCGGCGCCCCGGCAAGATCTTTGCCAGGCGCGTGCTGGCATTGGCGGCATTGACGCTTCTGCCATTGCCCTCGTTCGCGCAGGCGCCCGCGCCGCCCGGGGAACGCACTCCCGGACGCCCCGGCCTCGTTCTGCCTCTGGCCCCGCCGGATCCCAAGCCGACCCCGCGGCCGCATGCGCCGCCGCTCACGCCCGCGAACGGGCAGCGAGGAGAGAGCCGGAACCTGGGGCAAGCGTCACCCGCGGCGCCCGCCGCCTCGCCAAGATCCGCTGGACCCGGACCGGCCGCTGCGCCGGCGGAGGCTCCCGCTTCCCAGTCACCGAAGAACTCCGTTGCCGCCGGGGAGTCCCCGGCCCCGGCCGGGCCAGCCGATGCGGCGGGCAGCGCCGCTCCCTCGGCGCCGCCGGCTCCCGCGGCGCGTTCCGCCGCTCCGGCCCCCGCGGCTCCGCCGAGCCGGCCCGGCGCTCCAGCCGTGGGCCCAGCCGAGGCGGCTACCGCGCGGCGCGGCACCGGCGCGGACTCGAACATGATCGAGATGAACTTTCGCAACGTGGACATGTTGAGCTTCGTTCAGCTCATGTCCCAGGCGATGAACGTGCCGATGGCGTGGGATGAGCGGGAGATCAAGGGGAAGATCACGGTCGTCTCGCCGAGGCGCTTCAGCCGCACGGACGCGTTCAAGATTTTCGAGACCGTGCTCGACATGCAGGGCTTCACGGTGATCCGCCGCGAAGACAGCCCGCTGGTGCAGGTTGTGCCGGCCAAGGACGCCGCCCGCTATCCGAGCCCGACGATCACGGGAGAGGCCGAGGGCAAACCCGCGGGGGGGTTCGTCACACAGATCATTCCGCTCCGGTTCGCCGACGCGAATCAGGTGCGCGCCGCCCTGCAGCAGATTCAGTCCAAGACGTCCTCGATCGCCATCTATGCGCCGGGCAACCTGCTCATCGCCTCGGATACGCAGGACAACATCCAGCGCCTGCTGAGCATCATTCGCGAACTGGACATCGAGCCGGGCGACGTGGAGTTCGTGGTGATCCGCCTGAAGTACGGCTCCACGCGGCTGCTGGCCCCGCTGCTGACCAATCTGTTCGTCTCGCGGCGTGGCCAGGCCGGCCAGCCGGGACAGGCCGGCCAGCCGGAGCTGCGGATCGTGTCCGATGACCGGACCAATTCGCTGATCCTCGCGGGGGACGGCTTCGCGATCTCGAAGGTGCGCGAACTGCTGGAATCCCTCGACGTGCCCGGAGTGGTGCAAAATATCGGCGTGCGCGTGTTCAAGCTCCAGTACGCCGACGCGGAGGAACTGACGAAGATTCTGCGCGACGTCCGCGTCAGCCCGAACATCGGCCCGGTGTCCGGTGCCGGCGGAATCGGGGCTGCCCCCGGAGCTCCTCCACAGAACGTCCCGGCTCCCGGAGCCGGTGCGGGCGCGGTGGGATCGGCGTTCGGCACGGGGACCGGCATCACCGCGGACAAGGCGTCCAATTCGCTGATCGTGTTCGGCTCGCCGGATTTCATCCAAGCGATCGAGGAAATGGTCTCGAAGCTCGATGTGCGCCGCCTGCAAGTGTACGTGCAGGTGCTGATCATGGAAATGACGCTCGACAAGAGCCTGAATCTGGGCATTCGCTGGCAAGCCAGCTCGCCCGTGGGCGACAGCGTCATCGGCGCCGGCAACCCGAACGCGGCGCCCCAGACGCTGGCCAACGCGCTCGCCAACGGCCAGGGCGCGGCGATCGGCGTCGTCGGAAACCAGATCAATTTCAACGGCCAGACCTTCACCTCCTTCAGCGGCTTCATCCAGGCCACGCGGCAGGACCAGGACCTGAATGTGCTTGCGAATCCGCAACTGCTCACGCTCAACAACGAGGAAGCGCAGATCAACGTCAGCCAGGTCATTCCCGTCTCGGCCAAGATCCTGACCAACGTCAACAATCAAACGACCACCGAATTCGAATTCAAGGACGTAGGCATCATCCTGAAGATCACCCCGCAGATCACGGGGGACGACAAGGTGCGCCTCGTCATAGACCAGGAATCGAGCAGTATCGCGACCCAGCAGTCCACTTCCTCGATCAACCAGAACGCCATCACCACGCTCAAGCGCAAGCTCAGCACCAAGGTGCTGGTGGACGATGCCAGCGTGATGGCGATCGGGGGCCTGATCCAGGATCAGCAGGTGGTCGCCGTGACCAAGGTGCCTTGCCTGGGCGATATCCCCTTCCTGGGCTGGCTGTTCAAGTCGCGCAACGAGAGCATACGCAAGACGAACCTGATCGTTTTCATTCGCCCGCAGATCATCCACACACAAGACGAGGGCGCGGAATCCACACGGGCGGCCTCGTCCCGCTACGAGGACACGAAGGGGGTACGCAAGGACACCGAGAATCGCATTCGCCGCGACATGGGCCTGCCCCCGGCGCCGGTTCCGGCCAATCCCAGCGGCAAGCCTTAGCCCCAGGCCGAGTGCCCGCGTGCACAAGGCTCGTCAGGCGGCGTTCCCGCCGGCCGAATCCCGGTGCCGATGGCTGGCATTACCCGCCCACGCCCGCGCTTGAATGAACCGTTGCCCTGGGGGCGCCCATGCGGTACACGATGGCCATGGAGCAGGACCAGCCGCCTGATTAGCCACGCATGGAGCGAAGCGATGGATGAGCTGGAGCGCGAGCCCCTCCCCGAGGGCGCGTTCGATCCCCTGAAGGTCACCCTTCCGTATTTCGACGGCCCGCTGGATCTACTGCTGCATCTGGTGCGCCAGCATAAGCTGGATATCGCCGAGGTGCGGCTGGCGGACCTGACCGAGCCGTACCTGGCCTACATGGAGAAGATCCAGGAACTGAATCTGGATCAGGCGGGTGAGTTCCTCACCATTGCCGCCACTCTGGTTTGGCTCAAGTCGCGCAGCCTGTTGCCCCCGGACCAGACCGAGCCGGAGGAGCCCGATCCGGAAACGGTGGAGGAACTGCTGCTGCTGCGGCTGCAAGAGTACCAGCGCATCAAGGAAGCGGCCGACCAGCTTCATGGGCGCGACCTGCTCGGACGGGACGTGTTCGCGCGCAGCGGGGAAGGGGACGAGGAGTCCGGAAGCGAGCATGTGCAGGTTTTCCAGGAAGTGTCCCTCTTCGCCCTGCTCGAGGCGTTTCGAGAGGTATTGGAGCGCACGCAGGACACCCCCACCCTCACCGTCGTCCCGGAACGCGAACGGGTCGAGGACCGCATCGACCAGATGGTGGCCCTGCTGGCCAGCCGGCGCGAGGTGTATTTCCACGAGCTGTTCCTCCCGGACGCCACGCGCGGCGAGATCGTCCTGTCGTTCCTCTCGCTGCTGGAACTGGTGCGACTCAAGGTGCTGTGCATCGGCCAGGTTGACAGGGCCGGACCCATCCTGTGCCGCGTGTCCGAGGGCTTCGACGTGACCGGAGACTGGAAAGCGCGGCTGATGGAGAGCCTGCTCGACGATAGGCGGGCGCCCCCCGCCAGTCAGGAAGAAGGTCCGCCGCCGCAGAAGGTCAACTGACGCCGTCTTGCCGGGGACGCCGGTCCCGGCTCCCTGTGCACCGCCGCGGACCTCGTTCGACAGCTGCGTGCCCCCGCCATGAATTTCTCCCTGCAGGGTCTGCTGAAGCTGCTGCTCGATACGCGCTTCGTCACCCTGATTGTCGTCTCGCTGCTGGGCATCGCGCTGTTTGCGTGGGTCGGCAACGCCCTGGTTCCATTCGGCGCCGCAGCCGTCCTGACCTATTTCCTCGACGGGGGCGTGAAACGCCTGATGCGCTGGAACCTGGGCCGGCGCTGGGCATTCGCGATCATCTTCGTCGTGTTCCTGATCGGCTACTTCGCGGCGTTTCTGGGCCCGGTGCGCCTGGCGGTGCGCCAGGGACTGGCCATGATGTCGAACCTTCCGCGCATCCAGGCGACGTTGGAGCACGCCGCAGTCCAGCTCCCCGAGCCGGCCATCTCCTTCCTGCCACCCGAGCAGCGGCGCGAGGTGTTGGAGCGGCTGCTGCCCGCGGTCACGGATTGGACTGCCATAGTCCTCGAGCGGGGCCTGCAGGGCATGCCGGAGGTCACCGATTGGATCGCCTATGCCCTGATCATTCCCTTCCTCGTGTTCTTCTTCCTCAAGGACAAGGATCCGCTGCTGGAGGGATGGGCAAAGCTTCTGCCCAAGGACCGCGAGCTGATCGACAAGATCTTCCAGGAAGTCGAGGACAAGACGGCCCGCTACGTGCGCGGCACGCTGTGGCGGATTCTCATTGTCGGCACCGTCACGTGGATCGGGTTTCTCACGTTGGGATTCGGCTACGCGGCTATTCTCGGCCTGCTGACTGGCCTGTCGGTGGTGGTGCCCTACGTGGGGGCGCTGGTCGTGGCAATCCCGCTGGGAATCCTGGGAATCGACCAGTGGGGGCTGACCTGGCCGCTCGCGTGGCTCGCCATCATCTACAGCGCGGTCCAGACGCTGGATGGATACGTGTTGGCGCCCATCTTGTTCTCTATCACGGTCAAGCTGCATCCCGTGACCACGCTCGTGGCCGTTTTCGCCTTCGGCAGCCTGTGGGGCTTCTGGGGACTGGTCTTCGCCATCCCATTGGCGACACTGGTGAAAAGCTTCGTGCTGACGGTCGTCGAGCATCAGGATAAGCTGGTCTGAGGAGCAGCGCTGCTCCGCCCTGGACTCGATGCATGCCCGTTCGCGAGACGCCCGATGCGACGCAACCCCCAGCCGGCCCTTGCGTACGCGCTGTCGGTTGCCCTCTGCGGCTTTTGGCTGCTTGGCGCGACAGTGGCACGGGGCGAGCCGTCGCCCGCGGCACGTCCGCCGTCAACCGCGGCGCTGCCACCGGCGTCCGAGGCACCCGCACCGGCGCGCCCGGTGCAGCGCGTGCTGGTGAGCCAGGCCATCTCCGGAGCCACCGTCGGCTTCCTGCAAGACGCGATTGCCAAGGCCGCGAGCGCCCATGCCCAGGCGCTGCTGATCGAGCTGGACACCCCGGGCGGCACGCTCGACGCCACGCGCGAAATCGTGCAGCTGATCCTGGCAAGCCGCCTGCCCGTGATCGTATTCGTCGCTCCCCAGGGCGCGCGCGCCGCATCGGCCGGCACGCTGATCACGCTCGCCGCCCACGTCGCCGCGATGGCGCCGGGGACTCACATCGGGGCCGCCCACCCGGTGTCCTTGTTCGGAGGGCAGGAAGACAAGGTGATGGGGGAAAAGATCGTCAATGACACCGCGGCATTCGCCGAATCCATCGCCCAGCTTCGCCACCGCAATGCCGAGTGGGCCGTGGCGGCCGTGCGGGAATCGCGCTCGATCACCGAGTCCGCCGCCCTCAAGCTGAAGGTGGTGGATCTGATCGCGGAGGATGCGGCGGACCTGCTGCGGCAGGTGGACGGGCGACAGGTGCCGCTGTCGAAGTCCGAGACCGTCACGCTGCATACCCGCGACGCCCCGCTCCTGACGGAGGATATGAGCCTGCCGCAGGGCTTGCTGGGCTGGCTCAGCCACCCCGACGTGGTGTTCCTGTTCCTGATCGGGGGACTGATCGGACTCTATATCGAGTTCTCGCATCCGGGGCTGATCTTTCCGGGGATTGCCGGTGCCCTGTCCCTGCTGATCGCCCTGGTCGCGCTGCAGATGCTCCCGGTGCGGTACGGGGCGGTGGGCCTGATCGTGCTGGGCGCGGCCCTGCTGGTGGCGGAGGCCTACGTGACGAGCTTCGGCCTGCTCGCCGCCGCCGGGCTCGGCAGCCTCCTGCTGGGCTCGCTGTTCCTGTTCGACGAGGCGAAATCCGACCTGGCGGTCAACCGCACCCTGATCGGGGTGACGGTGGCGGCGCTGGCCATTCTGGCGCTGGTTGTGGGACGGTTGGTGGTGCGCAGCCAGCGCATGCCCGGGCGCTCCGTACAGGCGAACCTGGTGGGTCAGCGCGCCGAAGTCGTCACGGCCATTGGCCCCAACGCGATCGGCCGGGTGCGGCTGCTGGGGGAGCACTGGAGGGCGCGCGCCAATCAGAATCTGCCCAAGGGGAGCCGGGTGGTGGTGCGCCGCGTCGAGGGCCTGCTGCTCGAGGTGGAGCCGGAGCCCGCGGCACCCGCCCCCGCACCGCGGGCGGACTAGCGCGCAGCTGCGCGCCCGGCCCTTCACGTGGGAGGAGTCATGAACTACAGCATGGTCGTCCTCGCCGTCATCGTCATCGGATTCCTGATCGCCGGCATCCGCATCCTGCCCGAATGGGAGCGCGGTGTGGTGTTCAGGCTGGGCCGCGTGATTGGCGTCAAGGGCCCGGGCGTGATCTTGCTGATTCCGCTCGTGGACCGGATGACGCGGGTTTCCCTGCGCACGGTCGTGCTGGACATCCCGCCCCAGGACGTCATCACCAAGGACAACGTTTCCCTCAAGGTCAACGCGGTCAACTACTTCCGCGTGGTGGATCCGCTCAAGGCGATAGTCGAGGTGGAGGACTACCTGTACGCCACGAGCCAGCTTGCCCAGACGACCCTGCGCGCCGTGCTGGGGCAGGTCGAGCTGGACCAGCTCCTGTCGGACCGGGAGGCCATCAACGTCCGCTTGCAGGAAATCCTCGACACCCACACCGAGCCCTGGGGCATCAAGGTGTCCCAGGTGGAGCTGAAGGACGTGGACCTGCCCAAGGACATGCAAAGCTCGCTCGCCCGGCAGGCGCAGGCGGAACGCGACCGGCGGGCCAAGGTGATCATGGCCCAGGCGGAGGAGAGCGCGGCCCAGTCCCTCGTCAATGCCGCCAACATGCTCTCCGCGAACCCGGTCGCGGTGCAGCTGCGCTTCATGCAGACGCTGATCGAGATCAGCACCTCCGCGTCGAACACGACCATCGTGCCCCTGCCGATCCCGGTGGACTTGATCAGCGGGCTGCTCGGCCTGTCGAAGAAGCCGGGCGACCGCTCCTAGCCAGCCGGCGCACGCAGGCGCCGTTGCGGCACCGGGCGCGCGTACCGGCGATCGGATCCGAAGCCCAGGGCGAGGCGCACGCGATGGACATCGCGCACCATTGACACCCCGCCAGCCTCTGCTACCGTGCTTGCGCAGTCCGCTGGCGCGAGCCGCGCTCAGGCCCAAGCCTGCGTGCGGCTTCTGCGCCACGCCTCCGGAGAGGTGGCCGAGCGGTTGAAGGCGCCAGCCTCGAAAGCTGGTGAGGGGGAAACTCCTTCGTGGGTTCGAATCCCACCCTCTCCGCTATCCGCAGCCTAGCTTCCCCGCGGCGCGCCTGCCGCCGAAGCCAGCCCCAGAAACACCAGCACGGCCTGGTTGAGTCGCAGTACATCCGCGTCTTCGAGCCGTCCCACGTGCGCGCCGACCTTGGACTTGTGCACGGTCGTGACCCTATCCACCATCAGGCGGCTGGGCGCACGCAACCTATTGCGCTCGCTGGGGGCGACCAACAGCCGGAACAGAGGCGCCTCCGTCGGGTCCGTCGTGAAGGCACAGACGGTAATTGAAGCCGTGGCGTCAAAGCTATCGTCCTGAAGCACCACCACCGGCCGCGGCTTTCCGCCATAGTCCTTGCCGCCAGCGACGGTCCAGATGTCGCCGCGTCTCACGCGTCTCCCCCGTCGCTCACGGCATCGATGAAGGCTTGGTCGTCCACCGTGTACGGACTGGCCGCAACCGCGACGGACTGGCGATGCGCCGCCCGGCGAAACGTTGGGGTGCGGACATCGGGCACCCAAAGCTGGATCGGGCGTAGACCTCGTTTGCGCAGGCGGGCCCGATGTTCCCGCACCTTCACAAGCGACGACTTGGGTCGTGATGAAGCAGCCATAACGCTTCTCCTTGGGTTACATGTAACCTAACACGCCAAGGGCGGTATGGCCACGTGGAATTCCGTCCGCTGCGGCGAGCCGATCCCAAGGTAGCGCTCAGTAGCAGGTTGCGCTCCTTCAGCGTCGTTCGGGAGCCCACTGGGCGTCGGCTTGAAGGCCCGTTCGGGTGCGGTCCGCCTTGCCCTGGGGTCGGAACGGAGCGCCGGAGGGGTGAGTGTCGTGGAATGTCGGCCCCGTCTCCCGCCTCAGCACCCTTCCCCGCCGCGAAGAGAACAGGAATTGCGACGGCGGCGGGACATCGCGTGCGCCCAATGCGCCAACCGCGCCGACTGGACGATGCGGGGAACCTGCGGGATGCGGGGCGGCGGCGGCGTATGGGTCGAGACAGGAGCATGGGTCTAGATTGGCACCAGGTTGGTAGGCTATCATCGGACAACTTCACGATCCACGAGGGTACCCAGCGACGGACTGCGAGCAGGCTTCCGACAAGATCGAGCCGTCGAGTGCCGAAGGAGAGTCGTATGCGCGCCGTAAGAGCGATCAAACGAAAGACATCGGGCAAGCTTAGCCTGATTCAGGCCGCGCGAGACGTAAAGCGAAAGGGCGAGCCGTTTGTGA
>JBGOTW010000007.1:0-35334 GCA_041476685.1 bacterium
GCGAGGTGGTCCAGCGCCGCGCTCGCCCGGTTGGGCAGGCTGCGCAGCGCCTCCTCGCGGCGCTGGAACTGGGGGTGGATCGCGCCCAGCTCGTCGCGCGCCGTCTGCAGCTCGCGCTCGACGATCTGCCGCAGCTGGTCGTGGATCTCGTCGAGGGCGTGGTTGAAGTTGTGCTTCTGGAAGGCGAGCTGGCGCTGGTGACGCAGCTCCTGCAGCAGCTCGTCGGTGCCCATCACCCGAAGGTTGAACTCGGGAATCTTCAGGCCCTGGCGCATGAGCCACTCGAGCGCCTCCTGCGCGGAGAGGCTCCAGCTCATGTAGTTGCTCAACTCGTCGAACAGCCGGGACGACAGCTCCTCGTCGTCGAGGTCAAGCCATGTCTTGGTTCCGTCCCACCGGCTGTACCTTGTGCGCTTCATTATAGATGGCCTTTCCGTCCACGACGTCCTTGTTGAGCTTGTTGTTCACGTGCAGCCCTTCGAGGATCAGCTCGATCGCCGAGGCGATCTCGCCGGGCGACTCGCCGACCTGGAGCTTCTCGACGCCCTGCTTCATGCCGCGCACGGTGGCCAGGGTGGACAGATAGTGGCTGGACGGAAGGCTGTCGGAAATTTCGGCCCACCAGCCCTCCTGGAAGCTCGTCAGCAAAAGCTCGAGCTGGTCGAGCGGGAGCCGCTCGTTGAACACGACGAGCACGGCCTTCTGGATGAGCTTGCTGATGATCTGCGCCTGCGTGCGCTCCTGCCCGCCGTATTCCAGCTCCAGCTTACCGTCCGTCGTCGCGGAAATGGCCGGCAGGTCCGAGATGCGGGGCACGATCTCGCTCTCGCCGTTGCGGATGGCCCGCTTCTCCGCGTTGCTGATCAGGCTTTCCATGTTGTTGATGGACATGCGCACGCTCACGCCGGACACCTGGTTCACGTCCGGGGAGTGGCGCGCCTGGAACGTGATCTCGGCGACGATGTCCTTGATGAACGGGGGCACGATCAGCGTGCGGCCGTGCCGGTCGAAGCGGCAGAATTCCTGGTCGATGATGCGCACCTCGTGCGCGCGCTCGAGCGGGTAGTGGGTGCGGATGTGCGCCGAGTAGCGGTCCTTGAGCGGCGTGATGATCCGGCCGCGGCTCGTATAGTCCTCCGGGTTCGCCGTCGCCACGACGACGATGTCGAGCGGCATGCGGATCGTGTAGCCCTTGATCTGCACGTCCCGCTCCTCGAGGATGTTGAACAGGCCGACCTGCACCTTCTCGGCGAGGTCGGGCAGCTCGTTGATGGCGAAGATGCCGCGGTTGCTGCGGGGGATGAGCCCGAAGTGGATGGTCGTCTCGTCGCTCAAGTAGCGGCCCTCGGCGACCTTGATCGGATCGATGTCCCCGATCAGCTCGGCCGTCGTCGTGTCGGGCGTGGCGAGCTTCTCCCCGTAGCGGCGGTCGCGCTGCAGCCAGTCGATCTCCAGGCCGTCCCCCTTTTCCGCGAGGGCCTGCTTGGCCATGCGGCTGATGGGGGCGAACGGGTCGTCGGCCACCTCCGAGCCCTTCACGATGGGGATGAACTCGTCGAGCAGGACGACGAGCGAGCGGATGATGCGGGTCTTCCCCTGGCCGCGCTCGCCGAGGAAGATCATGTCGTGGCCCGCCAGGATCGCGTTCTCGAGCTGGGGGATGACGGACTCCTCGTATCCGACCATCTGCGGGAAGAGGGGCGTGCGGGACTCGAGCGCCGCGATCAGGTTCTTCCGCATTTCGTCGCGGATGCTCAGCGGCCGGTAGCCCGAGCGCTTGAGTTCGCCCAACGTGCGCGCCTTCAGGAAAGTCGAGGTCATCGTCAAACCGCAGGGTGTGATGCACGGGCGGTGGGCGCTGCGCATCCCGCCGCACCGTGCCGGAGCCGATCGTGCCGGGGCCGACCGTGCTGGAGCAGCCGCTCGCCACGGACGGATTTGTTCCAGCAGGCCACGGTCACTTTAACCCGGCCCGCCCGCCGGAGTCCACGGTCGCGTCGGAAACGGATGCCGCAGCCTCGGACGCTGCGGCTCCCGGCGCGGCCAGGGCCCGCATCGCGCCGATGAAGGCGTGCAGCTGCTCCTGCGCGCGCGCCGCATGCCCGGCGAGGCCGGCAAGCGCCGCCTCGCGCTCCACGCGCTCCAGACGCCGCTGGCGCAGCCGCACGAGGATGCGGTCCATCCGCAGCAGCAGCCCGGCCCGCTCCAGGTAGTCGTCGGCGAAGCGCGCGTGCACCAGGCGCGTGAGGAACGCCGAAAATCCCGCCCGGTCTATCCCCTCGTGTGCGGCAAGCAGCGCGTGCAGCGGAAAGCTGCGGTGACGGTCAAGCGCATCGTAGAATCCCGCCAGCCGCGCGGGGCTTTCCACGATCAACAAGTGGTCGAAGAACAGCTCCGCGAGGATATGGCCCACCGCGAAGCGCTTCAGGCCCGGCGCGCGGCTCGCCGCGAGCAGCCGGTCGCGCACGATGCCCGAGCACTCCCGGAACAGTTCGGAGCGGTGGAAGCGGGAATCCACGTGGAAGTGGAACCGCACGCCCTCGCGCAGCGCCTCGCTTTCGTCCCGCGCGGCTTCTCCCCCCGCCCTCACGTGGATCAGGCGGCGGGGGCGAATCGCGCGGTCGTAGAGCGAGAGCAGGTCCGGCAGCATCGCGCCCAGCGCGATCTCCGGGCCGAGGTGCTCCGCACAAATCATGTGTCCGATGACATTCATGGCCGACCGGTCCTGGGCCGCAGCCGTGCTCGCTTGCGTCGGCGGCAGCCGCCGCTGCGGGCGTTTCAGTCCGCTTCACTCTATAGAACGATCCGGGGAATGCCAACGGCTGCGCGCCGCCGGCGGTGGCCAGGCTTGGCGCCGGGCCGCGCTGCGGGCCCGATCCCCCCGGCCCCCTTCTCCTGCCGAGGCCTCATCCCCGCCGCTCCGAGCTCCTGATTCCTCGCGCAAGCGCTCGTCACCGGCTGCCCCCATCCCGTCCTTCCCCCGCTGTTGCCCAGGCAACCGGGGGAAAGGTGGCGCGCAGCGCCGGATAGGGGCCTCGGGCGGGTGGGCGATGTGGGGAGTGCCAAGACCGGGGCTGCAATTTCCCGCCGTCCACGTTACAACCCGAATCAAGGAATCCCGCTCCGCATCGCTTCCATAGCGCCCGATGACCCGCGACCTAAAGCTGGGCATGATGCAGGAATTGCTAACCGGAAGGACGCGCCCCCTATGAAGCCCGCCGCAGCGCCACCATCATTCTTCATTGGCTGGGATGTCGGCGGCTGGAACTGCGACAAGAACAACAAGAGCCGCGATGCCATTGTCATCCTCGACGACACGCTGGCCATCGTCGGTGAACCGTGGTGGGGCAATTTGCGGGAGTGCATCGCCACCGCGGCCACGACCAGCAACTGGCTCAAGGCGCTGTTCGCAAAGTGTGGACCAGACTGTCCTGAACAACCGCTGCTGGTCACGATGGCCATTGATACGCCGCTGGGATTTTCCGAGGAGTTTGTTGGGTTAATCACCCGACAGGGCTGCGTGGAGCCCGACCCGACTTCCGGGCGAAACCGCTATCTCTTTCGGCAGACCGAGCGCCACCTGTTCGACCGGACCCTGAAGCCCTTGTCAGCCGTCAAAGACATGATCGGCAGCCAGGCAACCAAGGGGATGCACGTCTTCGCCAAGTTCGCCCCCATTGTCGAAAGCTGCGGCGTGTGGACGGATGGCCACGGCTTCCGTGCCATCGAAACATAACCTACGGCTTGCAAAGAAACGAAAGTGGTGAAGACGCTCCTGAAAGGCCGTAAGCGACTGGGTCCCGATGACATAGACGACATAGACGATGCCCACATCTGTGCCTTAGTGGCACAACTTTTCGCCACCGAACGCAGCCTGCTTGAGGGACCGGACGCAACGGTGCCGAGTAGCGAAGGCTGGATCTGGGTTCCTAAAGTTTAGCGTCTGTCCAATCATTCATGAAGATCTCCAACATCCGCTTGAACCAGAGAACCGAGACGATTGGTATTGACGGTCAAGCGGGCTTGCGGCCCTTTCCCTCCACCATCCCAACCCACCCCACTTCGCACAGATTCCCTACATCGCCCAATCGTCGCGTGCCGCGCGCATCGCGTAGGCGAGATTCGCTTTTTCCCCTCCACGTTTACGGGGAAGCGCAGGGGAGGGTGCCGTTTCGCGGCACTCGCCCCTCCCAGCACGCCCATCCCGACCCCTTCGCGGCAAGGTGCAACCGAAGCAGCGGTGAATCCGTCGCCCAGAAGGCTCCCAAGCGATGGTGAAGCAGCCCAACCTGCAACTGAGCGCTACCTTAAGCATACCCCCGCGGCCGGACCGCGCTCCCCGCCGTTCGGGGCCGGTAGGACCGATTTAACCATTGCAATATCAGATAGATAAGAAAAATGACGAAAACGAACCCACCGGCTCGGACAAGGGCCCGCCGGGATGGGGGGGCCATTTCCGCGCCTCCGCAACGGTGTTATCATTCCCCCATGCGCATCGACTCCTTCATCGGGCTCCGCTTCCTGCGCTCGCCGCGGCAGGACCGCGCCGTCTCGGTCATCACCTGGATTTCCGGGGTCGGGGTCGCGCTGGGCGTGACCGCGCTCGTCGTGACCATCTCGGTGATGAACGGGTTCCGGGCGGACCTGTTCCGGGCGGTGACGGGGGCGACGCCCCACGTGCGGATCCTGGGCGCCGGGGACGCCCTCGCGCCGGCGGAGGCGGAGGCGCTGCGGCAGAAGCTGGAGGCCCTGCCCGACATCGTGGCCACCGCCCCCTACTTCTCGCGCCAGGTGTTCGTCCACCTGCCGGGCCAGTACCGCATGGTCGTCCTGCGGGGCATTGACCCGGAGCGCGAGCCGCGGGTCACGGAAATCCGGCGTTTCCTGGGCGAGGACGTCCTGCCGACCCAGCGCCGGCGCGCGCCTGACACCGGCGCCGCGGTGCTGGCCGCGCTGCGCCCGGCGGCGGGAAACACGCCCGGCATCATCCTCGGCGGACCGCTCGCCCGCAGCCTGGGGCTGTACACCGGCGACCTGATCGAGGTGATCTCCCCGACCGTGCGCCCCACGCCCGTGGGGCCCGTGCCGATCATGCGGCACTTCCGCCTCGTCGGGGTGTTCGAGTCCGGCCTGGGCGGCACCGATGAAGTGATCGGCTTCGTGGACCTGCGCCAGGCGCTGCTGCTCTTCCGCCTGCCGGGGCCCCAGGGCATCGCCGCCCGCACGCGCGATCCCGACGCCGAATTGGCGCCCGCGCTCAAGGCGCTCTTTCCCGGCACGGCGGTGATCGGCTGGTCGGACGAGAACAAGAACGTGTTCCAGGTGATGCGCCTGGAGAAGGCGGGCCTGTTCCTGATCCTGGCCCTGATCCTGGTCGTGTCCTTCTTCAACATCATCAGCTCGATCGTCATGCTCGTCGTGGAGAAGCGCGAGGCGATCGGGATCCTGAAGGCGCTGGGCTCCAGCGACCGGCTCGTGCAGGGCATCTTTTTCATGCAGGGGGTGTGGATCGGGTTCATCGGCACGGCCATCGGGGTCGCGCTCGGGCTGGCGGCGTGCTGGGTGCTGGGCCACGTAGAGATCGTGAAGCTGCCCGCCAGCGTGTTCCCGACGACGGAGGGGCTGCCGGTGCGGGTGGAGTGGCTCGACGTGCTGCTCATCTCGGCCTGCTCGTTTCTGATCTGCATGACGGTCACGCTGTATCCCGCCCGCCAGGCGGCGCGCATCCGGCCGGTGGAATCGCTGCGCTTCGATCTGTGAGCCTGCGCCGCACGGCTGGCGTTCCATGACCATGCGCCGGTGGCTGGACACGGGCGCGCCTTCTTGCAGGCGACCTTCCCATCCGTGCTGCGCGCCGCGTCCAGCGGAGTCACGGTTGCGGATTGCGCGCCTGTCGGGTTTCCGGACTTGACGCCGCTTCCAGCCCTGGGGCTGTGAGTGATCGTGCCGCTGGACCGAGCGTCGGGGCAATGAATGCGGATGCTTGGGGAGCCGGAAGAACGCGAACGGGAACCGTGGGGCCCGGACGGATAGGAGGCGCCGCCACATGCCCGCAGGGCTTCAAAAGGATGGGCCAGGGGTCCGAGAATCCGGAGCTACGCGAAAGCCTTCAAAAGTCCGCTGCTATAGCAGCGATGACCTATCGTATACACGAAACGCCTAGCTTCACCGCTAACTCGATATTTGATCGCCCTGTTGTCAAGTCCCAGTACCACTTGGCGTCGTGATCAGGCACGATCTGATGCGCCATGTCTCTTGTTGCCGCCACTTGAATATCGGTGAATCCCAGGTTCGCCAAAGCCATCGCCCAGCGGGCGTCCACCTGCTTTTCTGTCAGGCTCTCGATCTGTTTGAACTGCCCCTTAAGCCATTCGCATTCAATGACCCGCGCCGAAATCTTGCTGCTACTGACGAGCAATACGCTGCAAAGCGCAGCAAGCAACACAGGTCGGGCCATGGAACTGTCTCCTGGATCAATCGCGCCCGTGTCTGAACCTTCGGCAAACTCTTCTGCCTCTGGAATAACACAGTTGCGCCGCGCCAGCGACAGCGAGAGAGGAAGGAGCCAGGCAGCAAGAAAGTACGGTCACCCCTTTGGGACTGCGTGCACATTCGTTCATGGCGGACAAATCTGCTTGCTCCTTCGTCCGTTGGTGCGCCAGGCGGCAGGCCATTCCACGCGCTCCCGCGCCTTGCCCCGCCGAACCAGGAGGAAGGCTCCCGGAACGCCGGGAGCGCATCAATCGCGCCCCCTTCCGGCAGGGCGCATCCGTTCCGCCGCGCTCGAAGATTCTTGGCATGGGCGGGCAGCAGCACCCGCGAGGGCGCGATCCGCGCCACTTATTATCCCGTTCCTCCACCCAATGGTGCAATCCGCGCTTCCCGTGCTTCCCCGGCCCTGCATTCTGCCCGTTCCGGTGCTCCAAAGTGCCCTGATTGGCCTTGGTTGCGCGACCGGACCAGTGTGCTATAAGGTGCTGTTTCCATCCAGAGTCACTGAGCCGGTGCAGGTCGCCAAGTCTCCATCGGGATGGAAGGCTGAGAAGTGTTGTCCAAGTCTTTGATGAGAAAATCCATTCAGGAGCGATTAGATGAAACGCGTGCTTTTGGTTTTCGCCGTCGTGCTCGCAGTGGCCGGACTGTCGGCCTGCAATGCGCCCAAGGCCCCGGATGCCGGTCCCGCGCAAGCCGCCGTGGACGCTGCGAAAGCGGCGAACGTGGATGCGGCGAAATTCCCGGACATGAAGACGGCGGACGATAAGCTGGCTGCCGCCAAAGCCGAAATCGACAAGCAAAACAAGAAGTTCTCGATGATGCGCGATTACAAGGCCGCTGCCGCCATGCTGGACGAAGCCAAGGCTGCCGGTGAGAAGGCGTTGAATGACAAGAAGGCTGCGGACGAAGCAGCGGCGAAGGCGGCCGCCGAGGAAGCAGCCAAGAAGAAAGCCAAGCCGGCCGCAAAAGGCAAGAAGAAGAAGTAGCTTGGCCACGGTTCCAAGGTGCGCGGGTCCTTTCGGCCCGCGCGCCCTGCCGGTCAGCCCGCACGATCCCCCCCCGCTGGATGTCATCGTTCGCTCCTGTTTCGCCGTCTCCCGCGCCGGCTGGCAATCCTTTGGTCCATGGTGCCGCAGAGGACCCTTGCCCGTCCGGAGCGTGGGCCGGTGTCGCTTGGGCGTCGTCGCAGCTGCATCCCGCGCCTTGCATCTCGCCGCCGTACGCACTAGAGGATGACCACGCCGGACGCGGCCAGGGCTGCCCTGCGCGGACCCGCAGCGTGCCCAGGCAGTCCCGCCTTCCGGGAGCAGGCATGGATCTCAAGCTGAAGGGCCGCACGGCCCTGGTGACCGGCGCATCCAAGGGCATCGGGCTCGCCGTGGCGCGGCGGCTGGCGGAGGAAGGCTGTCATGTACACCTGGCCGCGCGCAGCGCCGCATTGCTGGCGGATGCCTGCGCCGCCATCACACGCGAGTTCGACGTTCATGCGCAGCCCCATCCCTGCGACCTCGCCTCGGGCGACAATGTCCGCCGGCTGGCGCAGGATTGCGCAGGTGTGGACATCCTGGTCAACAACGCCGGGGCGATTCCGGGCGGCACCTTGCAGGAGATCGACGAGCCGCGTTGGCGCGAGGTCTGGGACCTGAAGGTGTTCGGCTACGTCAACCTCACCCGCGCGCTCTACGCGCGCATGGCGGAGCGCAAGCGGGGCGTCATCCTCAACATCATCGGCGCCGCGGGCGAGCGCATGGACGCCGCCTACATCGCGGGCAGCGCCGGGAACGCGGGCCTGATGGCGTTCACGCGCGCGCTGGGCGGGGCGAGCCCGAAGGACGGGATCCGCGTCATCGGGATCAATCCCGGCGCCACCGCGACCGACCGGCTGATCACGCTGATGCACAAGCGCGCCCTGGACCGCCTCGGAGACGCGGAACGCTGGCAGGAGTTGATGGACGCGCTGCCGTTCGGGCGCGCCGGAACCCCGGAGGAGATCGCCGCCCTCGCCGCCTTTCTCGTCTCGGACCTGGCGGGGTACATCACGGGCACCATCGTGACCGCGGACGGCGGCGCCGCGGTGCGCTCGACCTATTGACGGGCGAGGCGCCCAGGTCCGCTCCCGCGCGGCGGAAAGCAGTCGCGGGCCAGTTTGTTGCAATAGCCGTGAACTGCAACAACGGACTCCTCGCATTCGCTCGGAGCGACAAACGGCTGTCATTTCGAGCGCAGCGAGAAATCTGCTGTTGTCTCCAGACTGATCCACCACCCTGAATGCTGGTGCTTTGCCCCGGCGGGCTTTGCTGCTAGCCTGTGCAGGCTCCGCGTGGGCGGGGCCGGCCACCGCCCGCCCGTTCGCCTCAGACGAGTCCCCTTCCCCCGTGGCTGCCGTGAAGCGCGTCGAAATCGCCGATACCAAGCTGACCGAGAAGGAAATCGAGGCCGTCGTGGCCGTCCTGCGCTCGGGCATGCTGCGCCAGGGCCCCCAGTGCGAAGCCTTCGAGAAAGAATTCGCCGCCAAGGTGGGGGCGAAATTCTGCTACACGAACGCGAACGGCACGGCGGCGCTGCACCTGGCGTTCCTGGCCTTCCTCCAGCCCGGCGAAGAGGTGCTCGTGCCCGCGTTCACCTTCATCGCCACCGGCAGCACCGTCACCTTGGCGGGAGGCAAGCCCGTTTTCTGCGACGTGGATCCGGACACGGGCCTGCTCGACCTGAAGGACGCGGAGCGCCGCATCACGCCGCGCACCCGGGCGATCGCGCCGGTGCACCTGTTCGGGAACGTCTGCGACGTGGACCGCGTCCGCGCCTTTGCGCAGCGCCACAAGCTGCTGATCGTGTGGGACGCCGCCCAGGCCCATGGCGCCACCTGGCACGGTGCCGACGTCGGCTCCTTCGGCGACTTCGTCTGCTACTCGTTCTACCCGACCAAGAACATGTTCGTCGGCGAGGGCGGCATCACAACGACGGACAATCCGGCCTACGCGGACAAGCTCAAGCACATGCGCAGCCACGGCCAGACGGGCCGCTACGTCCACACGATGCTCGGGCTGAACTACCGCATGACCGATGTCGAGGCGGCGCTCGGGCGCGAGCAACTCAAGCGGCTGGACCAGATGGTAGCCATCCGCCGCCGCAACGCGGGAATCCTCAACGAGGGCCTCTCCGCGCTTGCGGGCGTCCGGCTGCTCCGCGTCACGCCGGGGGCCGAGAGCGCCTGGCACCAGTACTGTATCGTCGTGGACGAGCGGGGCTTCGGTTGCAGCCGGGACACGCTGGCCGAGCGGCTCAACGCCAAGGGCATCGGCACGGGCGTGCACTATCCGCGCGGCCTGCACCAGCAGCCGGTGTTCGAGGAGCTGTACGGCAAGATAAGCCTGCCCGCCACGGAAGCCCTCGCCGCTGGGATCCTCGCGCTGCCGGTACATCACGGCGTCACGGCCGACGACGCGCGCCGCGTCGTGGCCGCGGTGCACGAGAGCCGCGGCTGAACTGCAGCCCCGGGGTCCACCCCGGGGAACGTGACTCCCCACGCACGTGTCTCCGCAGGACAGGTTGTCCCGCAAGGACCGTGTCCCGCAGGGACCGTGTCTCCCCCCATGATCATCCAGCACCCAGGACCCATGGCCCGCCGAGGCTCGCGCCCGCCGCACCCGCTGCATGGCGGGGTCGAACTTGTGTGGGCAGGCAAGTACGACGCGCGGGGCCGGCGGCGGCTTCCGGACCTGAGCGCCCGGGGCTTGACCCTCGCGCCCAGCGAGCGCTACCCCGCACAGGGCGCAGCGCACGCGTTTCCATCCGGCTGGCACAACCTGCTCGTGCTGGGGGACAACCGGGCCGCGCTGGCATGCCTGCTGCCCGAATGGCGCGGCGCGGTCCAGCTCGTCTACCTCGATCCGCCCTTCGGTTCCGGGGCGGACTATGCGCTGAACCTGGGCGCGGGCCGGGCCGGGCCTCCGGCGCGCACGTTGGCCTACGAGGATCGCTGGAGAGCGGGGCAAGGCTCCTACCTGAGCTTCATGGCGGAGCGGCTTGCCATGCTGCGCGAGCTGCTGACGCCGCAGGGGAGCCTGTTCCTCCATTGCGATTGGCACAGCCAAGCGTCCCTGCGCCTGTTGCTCGACGAGATCTTCGGCGCGGATCACTTCGTCAACGAGATCGTCTGGCACTATTACAACAAGTACTCGCGCGGCCGGCACTGCCTGCCCCGCGCGCACGACACGATCCTCGTCTACGGGCGCACGCGCGCGCCGGCGATCTATCCGCTGCGGCTGCCCCGCGCCGTGCCGCAGCGCCAGCTGCTGCGGCGCAACGTGGGCGGCGTGCTGCGCAATGCCCGCGACGCCGAGGGCCGCTTGATGTACCGAATCGCCCACGACAAGAAGGCCGACGACGTCTGGACGATACCCCAGCTCCAGCCCGCGTCCGCGGAGTGGACCGGCTACGCGACCCAGAAGCACCCCCTGCTGCTGGAGCGCATCCTGTCGCTGGCCAGCCGTCCGGGAGACCTGGTGGCGGACTTCTTCTGCGGCGCGGGCACGGCGCTGTGGGTGGCGCAGCGCATGGAGCGCCGCTTCATCGGCTGCGATCTCGGGTCGCCCGCGGTGCACATCGCTCGCAGGCGGCTCTTGCAGGCGGCGGGTCCACGGCCGGCGTTTTCCGTGCTGCGGGTGCGCGGCGGGACGGGCGCCGGCTCCGCGACGCGGGCCGGAGCAGGCGGCGCCTGGCGCGCCCGGATCCTGGAGCGCCTCGGCGCGGTGCCGGAAGCCGTGCGGGGGATGCACGGTCACCGGCAGGGATGGCAGGTCTACGTGCACGGGGGCGCTGCCCCCCTTACGGCCCGGCAGGCGCTGCGGCTTGCGGAGCAGGCGCAGGACACGGACGGCCGGTGGCTGATCTGCTGCGCCTGGGAATTCGCGCCGGCCTTCTGGGAGCTGCTGGACGCGCTCCGGGAAGGCGAGTTGTGGTCCCCTCAGGGGCCGCAGCTGCTTCCGGTGCCCCTGCCCCAGGAATGGCGGACCCAGCGTGGTGTCTCCGCCGACCCGCTCCGCATCCTGCCCCGCCTCCGCGCCCGGGCCGAACGCGCGGGGTCCGCCGGAACCGCTTCCGTGCGCGTGACGCTGACCGGATACGAGGCGCCCTTGCTCGATGAGGCGATCGAGGGGCGGATGGGTGGTGCCGCAGCGGCGCAGCGCGGACTGGAGGCGGTGGACTGCTGGGGCGTGGACCCGGACTGGCAACCGGGCCGGGTCTTCACCGCCGCGTGGACCGCGGCGCGGGCGCCGCTCCGCAAAGTGCAGGGCGGACGCGGCCTCGCGCTGGCCACGCCACCCCTCTCCGCCGGAGCGCGGCGCCGCGTGCTGGTGCAGGCCTGGGACGCCCTGGGCATGGCCGCCACGACATGGATCGCCATCGCTCCCTGACTGATCCCCTTGCGGCCAAGCATCGGTCAGCTCCGTCCCGCGCAGGGGCCGAGTCGGGATTGCGTTCCGGCTCCGCTGCGCCCCGCCGCAAGCGCGCCTTGTCTAGTCTGGAGTCCCTGGCGCCAGGCGATCCGGTCCCCGCCACTGCGCTCCCTGGACAAACGCCGCAAATTGTCGCATTGCATGGCCACCCGATCCGTGGGGCGTACCCTTCCGTAAAGGAGGGCTGCAATCCTGCTTGCGCCCCGGCGCATCGGGCGCCTGCTCGGGCCGACCAATCTTCACGGGGGGAGAGACATGAAAACGCTTCGTCTCGCAGTATTGGGCATCGCCGCCTGTGCGCTGGGGCTGGTGCTGTCCGGGCCCGTCCGGGCCGCCGATCTGAAGCTGGGCGCGGATTTTTCGCTGACCGGCGGGACCGACGACTACGGCAAGGCGGCCCTGATGGGCTTCACCCTGGCGCTGAAGGACTACAACGCCAAAGGCGGCTACAAGGGCAAGAAAGTCGAGCCGGTGGTGTACGACGACGAAACCAAGCCCGCCAAGGGCGTGGAGAACGTCACCCGGCTGATCACGCGCGACAAGGTGTTTGCCGTAGTTGGTCCGGTCAATTCCGGAGTGGCCCTGGCCATCATCGACGTCGCTCAGCGCAACGAGATGCCGCTGATGGACACGATCGCGACCGCCGAGCCCATCATCGAGCGCTACAAGGACGCCCCGAAGAGCTACATCTTCCGCGTCTCGCTCAACGACGGCATCCAGACCTCGTTCATGATCGACCACATCGTCGCGAAGAAGTACCGCCGCATCGGCCTGCTGCACGATTCGACGGGCTGGGGGCAGAGCGGCCGGGACACGGCGGTGCGCCTGCTGAAGGACGCGAACGTGAGCGTCGTCGCCGGGCCGGAAGTCTTCGACCAGAACGACACGGACATGACGGCGCAGTTGAGCAAGATGAAGGATGCGAACGTGGACTTCATGATCGCCTATTCGCTGGCGCCCGCCGCCGTTCAGCTCGCCAAGAGCATGCAGAAGCTGCAGCTGAAGGCGCCCTGGACGTCCACCTGGGCCACCACCGCGCCGAATTTCCTCAAGCTGGGGGGCAGGGACCTTGTGGAAGGGGTGATGGCGGTCACGTCCTACACGCCCGACCACAGCGAAAACGCGAAGAAGTTCCACGCGCGCATCGAGAAGGACTACAAGGATCAGGGCGGCGATTTCTTCCCCGTGGCGACGGCGCAGACCTATGACGGCACGCGGCTGCTGCTGCGGGCGCTCGACCTGGCCGGGCCGGACCCGAAGAAGGTGCGCGACGCCCTGGAAGAGATCGGCGACTTCAACGAGCCGGTCGTCAAGATGAAGCCGCATCCCTACTCGAAGACCAACCACGAGGCCCTCGGCCGCGAGAGCGGATTCCTGGCCGTCTGGCGCGGCGGCAACATCATGCGGGCCCAATAGGCGGCGGCGCACCGCCCCCGTCCGCGGCCATCCGGCGCGCCGGGCCCACCTCCGCGGAGCCGCAAGCCGATGGACTCCCTATTCGTTAAGATTTGGCAGGCCGTGGTCAGCGGCCTGTCCGTCGGAAGCATCTACGCGCTGATCGCCCAGGGCTACTACGTGACGTACATCACCACGGGCGCCCTGAACTTCGGGCAGGGCGAATTCCTCATGATCGGGGCCCTCGTCGGGCTCACGTCCTACGTCACGCTGGGCTTGCCCTATAGCGTCGCGGCGCTGGTGTCGCTGGTCGTCGTGGGAGCGATGGGGATCGGGCTGGAGCGCGTCGCCATCCGTCCGGTGATGCGCCACGCCCTGTCCCTGAGTTGGGTGCTGAGCACGGTGGCGATCAGCATTATCCTGAAGAACGCCGCCATGAACATCTGGGGGCCGGAACAGATCAAGTTTCCCTCGCCCCTGGGCGAAGCGCCGGTGCATCTCGGGCCCGCGGGGGTCTTCCCGCAGGAATTGCTCGTGATCGTGGTGGCGCTGGGCTCCGTGCTCGCGGTGCAGGTGTTCCTGCGGCGCGCCGTGCTGGGCAAGGCGCTGATGGCGGTCGCCTACAACCGCAATGCAGCCGCGGTGATGGGGATCAACGTCGGGCGGATGATCGTGCTGGCCTTCGTCCTGTCCTCGGCCCTCGCCGGCATCGGCGGAATCCTCGTTGCTCCGATCACCTTTGCTTGGGCGTACATGGGGACCGTTCCGGGCATCAAGGCGTTTGCCGCGGCCATCTTCGGGGGCCTGGAGAATCCCATCGGCATCCTGATCGGCGGACTGGTCATCGGCTTGCTGGAGCAGCTTTTCGGGATCGTCAATTCGAACGTGAAGGAGGGCATCACGTTCCTGATCATCCTGCTGATTCTCGCAGTGCGGCCGACCGGGCTGATGGGACGCAAGGAAATCGAAAAGGTCTAGCGCCATGCGCCTTCCCGTATTCGCCGGCGCCCGCGCCCGCGGCTGGATCGCCTGCCTCGCCGCGGCCGTATGCATCGGCGCCCTGCCGGTGGTGCTGGACGACCCCTTCTTTATCCTCGTCGCCCAGTCCCTTGCCTATCTGTTCATCGTGACGCTCGGGCTGGACATCCTGGTGGGCTGGACCGGCCAAATCTCGCTCGGACATGCCGGCCTGTATGCCGTCGGCGCCTATACCTCCGCGATCCTGTCCACCCGGCTGGGCTTTCCGTTCTGGATCAGCGCCCCGCTGGGCGTCCTCGGCGCCGGCTTGACGGGAGCGCTGCTGGCGCTGCCCTCGCTGCGCGCGAAGGGGCCATACCTGGCCATGGTCACAGTGGCGTTCGGGTTCATGGCGGAGGTCACGGCGAATCGCTGGAGCCTGACCGGCGGGCCGATGGGCATCATGTCCATCCCCTACCCGAAGCTCCCTGGCGGCCGCGACATGAGCGCCGCCGAGTACTTCTGGCTAGTGGGCGGGGTTGCGCTGCTGGGCCAGGTGGCGGCGAGCAACTTGTTCCACTCCCGCATCGGGCGCACGCTCTTCGCCCTGCGCGGCAGCGAGATCGCCGCGGAGACCGTGGGCGTGAACGTGTACCGGTACAAGGTGCTGGCGTTCGTGGTGAGCTCGGTTTACGCGGGGATCGGCGGGGTGTTCTTCGCCCATCAGAACGCGTTCATCAATTCCGACACGTTCGTATTCGCCCTGTCCGTCTCCTTTCTCACCTCCGTGCTGATGGGAGGCGCCGGAACGCTCTTCGGCCCGCTGGTCGGAAGCGTCCTCCTGAACCTCATCCCCACGCTCTCCGCCCAGTTTCACGAGTATCACCTGTACATCTACGGCGGGATCATTCTCGCGATCATCGTGTTCCTGCCCAAGGGCATCGTCGGGAGCATTCTCGGCATGCGCTGGGTGCGGCGGCTCGCCCCCCCGCCCGCGCCGATCGTCCCGGAGCGCATGCCGCTCGCGGCGGGTTTCGAAGCGGGCCGGGGCGAGCCGGTCGTGTCGGTGGCCGGCCTGGGCCGCACGTTCGGAGGCGTGCGCGCGCTGCATCAGGTCGATCTGCGGGTCGCGGCGGGGGAGGTGCATGGCCTGATCGGCCCGAACGGATCGGGCAAGAGCACATTCGTCAACGTCCTGACCGGACTATATCGTCCCTCGGCCGGTGCGGTGCACCTGGCGGGTGAACTCGTCAGGGGCAGCAGCCCGCACCGCATGGCCCGCCGCGGCGTGACGCGGACGTTCCAGAGCATCCGCCTGTTCGGCGACCTGACCGTGCTCGACAACGTGATGGTGGGCTACCACACGCGGCTGCGGAAGGGATTCTTCGCGCACCTGCTGCAGACGCGCGGCGCGGTGGAGGAGGAAGCGCGCTTCCGCTCCCGCGCGATGGCGCTGCTGGAGCTGGTCGGCATCGCGGAGCGGGCGCACGAGCAGGCGCAGAACCTGTCCTACGGCCAGCAGCGCCTGCTCGAGATCGCCCGCGCCCTGGCCGCCGGCCCGCGCGTGCTGCTGCTCGACGAGCCCGCCGCGGGGATCAATCCGACCGAGCTGCACCAGCTCGCGCGCATCATCCGGGAGATCAAGGCCGCGGGCATCGCCCAGGTCGTGATCGAGCATCACATGGAATTGATCATGGGCATCTCGGACGTCATCACCGTGCTCGATTTCGGCCAGAAGATCGCCGAAGGCACCGTGGAGCAGATCCAGAACAACCCCAAGGTCATCGAGGCCTACTTGGGAACCCAGGAGGCCCAGCGTGCTTGAGATTCGCGGGCTCCAGGTCGCCTACGGCCACGTGCAGGCGCTGCGCGGAGTGGATCTGCACGCGCGCGAGGGTGAGATCACGGCCATCATCGGATCCAACGGCGCGGGCAAGACCTCGACGCTGCTCGCCGTCTCCGGACTCGCGCCGGTGACCGGCGGGGAGATCCTGCTGCGCGGCGAGCCGATCGCGCGCACTCCGCCGCACCGCATCTGCGGCCTGGGCGTCACCCACGTGCTGGAAGGGCGCCAGCTCTTCGCGGACCAGACGGTGGAGGACAACCTGATCCTCGGCGCCTACAGCCGCTTCCGCCGGGCGCGCGCGGCACTGCGCGAGCGCATGGAGCGGGAGATGAACCGCTTCCCGATCCTGCGCGAACGCCGCAATCAGCTGGCGGGCACGCTATCGGGGGGCGAGCAGCAGATGCTGGCGATCGCGCGGGGCCTTATGTCCGATCCGCAACTGCTGCTGATGGATGAGCCGTCGATGGGGCTGGCGCCCTTGCTGGTGCAGGAAATCGCGCGCACGATCCGGGCGCTGAAGGAAGAGGGCGTGACGATCCTGCTGGTGGAGCAGATGGCCTCTGTCGCCCTCCACCTCGCCGGCCACGCCTACGTGCTGGAGAACGGGCGCGTGACGCTCTCCGGCACGGGCGCGGAATTGGCCCGGAATCCGGCCGTCAAGCGCGCGTACCTGGGCGCGTGAGGGGCGGGCCGGGTTCGCCGCGCTTGCCGCCGCCCGCCCGGCCTCCTGGGCCCGGCAGCCCCGCAAGCCCCCTGGACCCCGCCTAGATCGCCCGTCCGGCGTTCTTCCAGTACGGTTCCCGCAGGCGCCGCTTGAAGATCTTGCCGGAATCCTCCCGGGGCAGATCCTTGAGGAACTCCACGACGCGCGGCACCTTGAAGTCCGCCAGGTGCGCGCGCACGTGGCCCTGCACGGCTTCCGGCGTCAGGTGCGTGCCGGGCATGAGCTGCACCGCCGCGGCGAGGCGCTCTCCGAATTCCTCGTCCGGAATGCCGAACACCGCGCAATCGCGGATCCCCGGCAGTTGCAGCAGCACCGCCTCGATCTCCGCCGGGTAGATGTTGACGCCGCCGGAGATCACCATGTCGATCTTGCGGTCGTTCAGGAAGAGGAAGCCGTCCCCGTCCAGGGTGCCGATGTCGCCGCTGGTGATGAAGCCGTCGCGGTCGATCTCGCGGCGCTTCGCGTCCAGCGCGTGGTAGGTAAAGTCCGGCAGCGTCTCGTTGCGCGAGTAGATCGTGCCCGAGACGCCGGGGGGCAGTTCCTGGCCGGCGTCGTCCAGGATCCGCACGCTCGTCATGCGCGTGGGGCGGCCCACGGTGCCGGGGCGGGCCAGCCAGTCCGCGCTGCTGCTGCACGTGATGATCCCGCCCTCGGTCGAGCCGTAGTATTCGTGGATGACCGGCCCCCACCACTCGATCATGGCCCGCTTCACCTCGCGCGGGCAGGGCGCGGCCCCGTGAATGACCCAGCGCAGCGAGGACACGTCGTAGCGCCGGCGCGTCGCCTCCGGCAGCCGCAGCAGCCGCACAAACATCGTCGGCACGATGTGCATGTGGGTGATGCGATCGCGCTGGATCAGCTCCAGCAGCTCCTCCGCGTCGAAGCGGGGCTGCAGCACGACGTACGGGTCGAAGTTGACGGAGGCCAGGCCGTAGGAGTTGGGTGCGCTGTGGTACATGGGCCCGGTCATCACGGCGCGCATGCCGGGCTCGAAGCCCCACGCCTCCCTGAGCGCGATGAAGCGCCGCTCCAGGTACACGCCGACCGAGGGCTCGCGGCGCACGCCCTTCGGGTGGCCCGTCGTGCCGGACGTGTAGATCATGCTGGCGCGGTGGGCCACCGCCGGTGCCGTGCGCGGCGGGCACGATTCGAGACAGCCCTCCCACGCGGTGGATTGGCCGCCCGCCACGCAGTCGGCCGCGGACAGGCCATAGGCGGCGCGGATCTCGGGTGGGGTCGCCACCGCGAGGATGCGCAGGCCCTCGGGCAGCGCACCCGCCACGGCGCGCAGCAGGTCCGCATGGGCCACCAGCACGTGCGCGCCGCAGTCCCGCAGCACGTAGGCGATTTCCTCGGGCTTGCCGTGCCAGTTGATCGGGACGGGAAAGGCCCCGATCTGCTGCGCGCCGAGAGAGGCCTCGAACAGGGCGATGTCGTTGCGTAGCAGCAGCGCCACCGTGTCCCCGTCCTGGATGCCCAGGGACTCCAGGCCCGCGGCGGCCCGCGTGACGCGCTGCTGCAGCGCCTCCATCGTGAGGATGCGATCGCCGCTGCGAATCTGACCCGCCACGTAACCTCCTGAGCTGCGCGTGCGCCGCGCACTGCCCTGCTGGGACCCACTGTTCTGCTGAGACCCATTGCGCCGCAGGGACCCACTGCTCCGCAGGGACCCACTGCCTTGCAGGGACCCTGTTTCGTCGCAACAGCCGACGATCTGGCCCCGCCCACCGTACCCGCTGGCCTGGCCCGCGGCAATCGGAGCGACTCGCCTGCGGCCCTGCGCGCCCACGCGTGGGAATCACGGGAAAACGGCCCCGGGCCAAGCCACGAGAATCGCGCGGCCTGTCCGCGCGGACCGTCGCGCTGAACATGTCCGCCGCGCGGCAGCACGCGATGGAAGCCGTACAGGCTGCGCGTGGGTGAGCGCAGGCTACGCCCCATCCGCTACGCTTGGTCGCGGGCGGCGGCCAAGGAGTTGGGCGGCTTGATGGAGAGCCGGTTCAATGGGACCGTTTCCCGCTCCGCGCGGAACGGCCCGCCCGCAGAAACTCCAGCACCTGTCTCCAGGCCGCGGCCGCCGCCTCCGGCTGATGGCCGATTGTTCCAAAACCAATCCGGAGCTTGGGAGGAAGTTCCGCGGCATCAAAGGCGTGCTGCGCGCCTGGGTAGACGACCACCTTGCTCGTGCCAGCGATGTCGCCGCTGGTCAGGACGGTCTGGCACCAGGCGCCCGGCGCCACCGAGTCCTCGCCGGCAAGGAGAACCAGCAGGGGAGTTCCCGTCGTCCACGGGCGAACGGAGCGGCAATCAGGGTAGTAGACGATGGCGCGCGAGAAGGGCAGCTGATCCGCGGCATGATCCGCCAGCGCAGCCAATACCGCGCCTCCTCCGTAGGACCAGCCGAGCGCGGCGATCCGGGTGCCGTCTACGTACGGCTGCGCTTTCAGCCAAGCGGCAGCCGCAACCGCGTCCCCGCCGGCCTCGGAATGGCTCACGCTGCCGCAGGTTTCGACGCCGCGGCGCCGCAGGTAATCCGCGAACACCACGACATACCCTGCTTCGCTCAGCCGTTGTGCGGCGCGCTCATAATGGTGTGGAGAAAATTCGGGGGCGAATCCGCTGCAGCCCGGCACGAAGACGACCGCCGGATGCCGGCCCGCTCCCTTCGGCTTGAAGAGGCGATAGCCGCTGTCCGGCTCAAGCGCCGACGCGGCTTGAACATTCACAATCAGGCAAAGGAATCCCACGGCGCCAAGGCTGAACCATCTGCGCGCCCCCATGGCCCGTCTCCCTGTGCAAAAAACGATCCGGCGCTTGCCGGATCGAGCCGCGGAGACCGATTGTACCCCCCTCCGCCGGCCGCCTCCAAAAAGGCGTCTCGAGGCGCAACTTGATGTGCGCCTACTCCGAGCGCCCCGGACAGTCGCGCGCGGCGGCCCGGAAATCAGCGAACGAAAATTGCGCAGTTAGAATCAGACGTGGGCCCGGGCCGATTCACCCGGGACCGCGCGGCAGGTCGGTGCGGGCGTGCGGGCCGGCGCTGCCCGCCCCGCTTGCTACACGAGGTTGAAGCCGTGCTGACTGAGCGGAAGGGAGCGCAAGCGCTTCCCGGTCAGCTTCGCCAGCGCGTTGACCAGGGCCGGGGCGATGGGCGGGGTGCCCGGCTCGCCGACGCCGCCGTGGGCCTCGCTGCTGGCCATGATGTGAACCTTGATGGGCGGCATCTGGGCCATGCGCACGACGGGATAGTCCGGAAAGTTGCTCTGCTGCGCGCGCCCTTTCTCGACCGCGATCTTCCCGTAGGCGGCCCCGGACAGGCCGTATACGATCGCGCTCTCCATCTGCGCCTCGACCGTGTCCGGATTGATGACCAGGCCGCAGTCCACGGCGCAGGCGACTTGGTGCACCTTCACGTCGGTCGCGGAGGCGAGGGAGATCTCCACCACCTCGGCGACGATCGAGCCGAACGACTCGTGGAGCGCGACTCCGCGAGCCCGCCCGGCGAGCACGGGCTTGTCCCAATCGCCCAGCTCGGCCGCCTTCTGCAGCACGGCGGCGAAGCGCGGCTTGGCTTTGAGCAGGCTCATGCGGAACGCCACCGGATCGGCCTTGGCGGCTTCCGCCAGCTCGTCCATGAAGCATTCCTGGAAGTACCCCGTGAAGCTGTTCCCCACCGAGCGCCAGAAGCCGACCGGCACGCCCTGGTTCTTCATCGCGTATTCGACCCGGTGCGTCCCGAAGGCGTAGGGCGTTTCCGCTAGACCTTCCACTCCCATCGGATCGACCCCGTCCTTCACCATCTGCGGAAAGACGCGGGAGAAGATTGACGGCGAGGCGACCTTCGCCGTCATGCCGACCGGCATGCCCGCGCCGTCCAGGCCCGCCGTCATGCGGCAGGCGGCCGCCGGGCGGTAGAAGTCGTGCCGCATGTCCTCCTCGCGGGACCAGACGAGCTTGACCGGCGCGCCCGCGGCCTTCGACGCGAACGCCGCGGAGAAGATGAAGTCGAGCTCGAACCTGCGGCCGAACCCGCCGCCCAGGAACGTGGTGTGCACCTTGACCTGCTCGGGCTTGAAGCCGAGCGCCTTGCCCACGAACATCTGGATCGGGCCCTGCGCCTGGGTGGGCGCCCAAACCTCGAGCCCGTCCGCCGTGACGTGTGCGGTGGCGTTCATCGGCTCCATCGTCGCGTGGGCGAGGTAGGGCACCTCGTAGAGCGCCTCCACCTTCTGCTTGGCGCCGGAGATGGCCGCGGCGGCGTCGCCTTCCTGCTTCGCGACGGCGGCCGGTCCGTCCAGCGCCTTGCGCAGGTCCTCGGCCAGCCCGGCTTCGCTCAGGGTCGCGCCCGCGCCCTCGTCCCATTCGGGCTTGAGCGCCTCCAGGCCGAGCCGGGCGTTCCAGTAGCCGTCCGCCAGCACGACGACGGCGTCCGGCAGGCGCACGACCGACTTGACGCCCTTCACGGCGAGCGCGGGCGCGTCGTCCACGCTCTTGAGCTTCCCGCCGTAGACCGGGCAGGCCATCAGGGTGCCGGTCAGCAGGCCGGGCACCTGCGCATTGTGGATGTCGATCCCGTACCCGGCCTGGCCGCGCGCCTTCACGGCTGTGTCGAGGCGCTTGGTGGGCTTGCCGAGCAGCTTCCATTCCTGCGGCGACTTCAGCGCGACCGTGGCGGGCGGCGGCAGCTTCGCCGCGGCGCCGGCAAGCTCGCCGTAGGCCGCCTTGCGGCCCGTCTTCGGGTGCTGGATGGTTCCCTTGTCGGCCTTGCACTCCTCCGCCGGCACCTTCCAGCGCCGGGCGGCGGCTTCGCGCAGCATCTCGCGCGCCGTGGCGCCGACCTTGCGCAGGGGCGCGGAAAAGGCGCGGATGGCGGTGCTGCCGCCCGTCGCCTGCATGCCGAAGAGCGGATTGGCATAGACCGGATTGGCCGGCGCGAATTCGAAGCGTACTTGGCGCCAGTCGCTCTCGAGCTCCTCGCAGACGAGCATGGGCAGGGACGTGGCGATCCCCTGACCCATCTCCGCGGCGGGCACCGACAGGGTCACGATCCCGTCGGGATCGATCCGCAGCCAGGCATTCACCTGCGTCCCCTTCCCCGCGGCGGCGGCCGTGCGGGTCGAGGCAGGCAGGGTATAGCTCAGCAGCAGCCCTCCGCCGGCGGCGGCTCCGGCCTTCAGCAGGCTGCGGCGGGACAGCATCGCATTGGCTGGCATGGCGCTTCTCCTCGGGCGGGGCGGTTAGACCTTGGCGGCGCGCTTGATGGCGCGGCGAATGCGGGTATAGGTGCCGCAGCGGCAGATGTTGGTGACGCCGTCAATGTCCGCGTCGCTCGGACGCGGTTTCTCCTTCAGCAGGGCGGCGGCGGCCATGATCCAACCGGACTGGCAATACCCGCACTGGGGCACGTCCTCGGCGATCCAGGCCTGTTGCACGGGGTGGGTGCCGTTGGGAGAGAGCCCCTCGATCGTGGTGACGGAGCGGGCGCCGACCTGCTCGATCGGCAGCGAACAGGAGCGCGTGGCCGCGCCGTCCACATGAACGGTACAGGCGCCGCAGGAGGCGACGCCGCAGCCGAACTTGGTGCCGGTCATCTCCAGCGTGTCCCGCAGCACCCAGAGCAGGGGCGTGCCCGCGGCGACATCCACGACATGCTTGCGGCCATTGACCGTCAACGTGTAGGCCATGGAGCGATCTCCCGAAAGTCGGCTGCAAGAGTGTGCTGCACCGAAGGCCGTGCACCGCGCTGCGCGGGCGGCGGCGCTGCGGGTGGCGCCAGGGGCCGCCGGGCAGGCCGTCGAGCGGGCCGGCGCGGACTGCACGGCCGGCGCTGCATGGGGCTTAATGATCGGCTGAACGGTCGCGGGCGGATTCCCCGGTCCGCGCGACGCTGTGCAATGGACCCGCTGCCCGATGGACCCGCTGTGCAAGGGTCCCACAGTGCAATGGCCCCGCTGTGCGATGGACCCGCTGTGCGACGGACCCGCAGTGCAATGGTCCCGCTGTGTGATGTACCCAATGGGCGGCAGGATTCCCGCAATCGGCGAGCCTGTCAACCGGTGTGCTTTCATGAATCATATCAAATGGGCGCCCGCGGTCCGGAGGAGCGGAGGCGGGCGCGGGCTGCGTGGGGCGCTCTGCCTGATTACCGTGCTGGGTACCGTGCTGGGTTGCGCCTGGGCCGGCGCCGGCCTCGCGCTGGCCGCGGGACCTCCCGACGGCAGGCCCCAGGGTCTGACCGAAGGCCGCGCCGTGCGCTTCGAGTCTTGTGCCGGCTGGGGCGCGTGCACGTTCCGCCTCGTCACGCCCAATCCGTCTTTGGGCGACCTGGTCCGTGTGCGATTGCGGGGCGTGGGGGCGCCGGCCCGCACGGGCACGTGCTCCCCGGAACTGGAAGGCGCGCGCACGATTCGCCTCTTCGTGGAGGGCATCCTCACCCGTGCCACCCGGCTCGAGCTGACCCGCATCGAGCCGCGGCCGGACGGCAGTGTGTTGGCCACCGTGCGCGCGGACGGCACCGACGTGGTGGACATCCTCGTGCATATCGGGCTGGGCCGCCAGAAGCCCCTGCCGCCGGACGCGGACTGGTGCGAATGACCGGGCGCCGTGCACGGGCCGCCGGAGCGGCCCCGCGTCCAGGCAGGGGAGACGCCCCTTCGCCGCGGGACCGCTCTCCAGCGCAAAGGGCTTGACAGGCCGTGGCGGAAGCTGTATTTCGCTATGCAGTTAATTAACTAATAGGTGAATAACGAGATGACCCCCGATCGCCTCAGCACGACGTTGTCGGCCCTGGCCGATCCGACCAGGCGCGCGATCCTGGCCCGCCTCACCGCGGGCGAGGCGTCGGTGAAGGAGCTGGCCAAGCCCTTCGCGCTCAGCCCCCCCGCCATTTCCAAGCACCTCAAGGTGCTGGAGCGCGCCGGCCTGATCACCCGCAGCCGCCGGGCGCAGTGGCGGCCGTGCCGGCTCAAGGCCCGCCCGCTGCGCGAGGTGGCCGACTGGCTCGAACGCTATCGCCGCTTCTGGGAGGAGCGCTTCGATCGCCTGGACGAGTACCTGAAACGCATCCAGACCGGAAATCCCCATGAACGCAAAGGCTGAGCCCCGGCCGTCCGCAAGCCGCGAGTTGACGATCACCCGCATCTTCGCAGCGCCGCGCAGCCTGGTCTTCCAGGCGTGGACCGATCCGAAGCACATGGCGCAGTGGTGGGGTCCGTATGACTCCACCATGCCCGTGTGCGAAATGGACGTGCGGCCCGGCGGCGCCATCCGCATCGAAATGCGCGGGCCCGACGGCGCCGTGTATCCGATGAAGGGCGTATTCCGCGAGATCGTCCCGCCCGAGCGGCTCGTGTTCGCCACCACCGCCATGGAGGACGAAGCGGGCAAGCCCGGCCTCGAAGTGCTCAATACCGTCACGTTCGCCGAGCACCGCGGCCAGACGCGGCTCACGCTGCACGCGCGCGTCGTCAAGATCGCGCCGGCCGCGGCCGCCACGCTTGCCGGGATGGAGGCGGGCTGGACGCAAAGCCTGGACCGCCTCGAGGATCGCCTGACGGGCACCGCCGGCCGGGAGATCGTCGTCGCGCGCGTCATCCACGCGCCGCGGGAGCTCGTGTTCAAGGCCTGGACCGAACCCGAGCACGTGGCGCAATGGTGGGGGCCGAACGGCTTCACGAACACGATCCACGAGATGGACGTGCGGCCGGGCGGCGTGTGGCGATTCGTCATGCACGGCCCCGATGGCGTGGACTACCCGAACCGGATCGTCTTCAGCGAGGTCGTGAAACCCGAACGCCTGGTCTATACCCACGGGGAGGAGGGCGAGCCCGGTCAGTTTCACGTGCGGGTGACCTTTGCCGCGGTTGGCGCCGTGACCCATCTCACCATGCGCCTGCTCTTCAGGAGTGCGACGGAACGCGACGACGTGGTCGCGAAGGTTAATGCCGTCGTGGGCGCGAACCAGACCCTGGGCCGCCTCGCGGAGCATGTGGCGAAGATGGTGCTGCCGCTGCAGGCGCGCTAACCTGCTCCGCCACGGCGCGGGCCGGGCTTGCCGGCGCGGGCGCATCCATCCAACGGGAGCATGGATCATGAAACGCTATCTGCCGCCGACCTTGCGGGTGCTGCTGGGGCTGGTCTTCCTGGGGGCGAACCTGGCTCCCTTGCTGATGGGGATGCAGCCCCCGCCGGGCTACCCGCCCGACGCGCTGGCGTTCTCGGAAGCCCTCATGAAGTCCGGCTACCTGACCTACCTGGTGATGGCCGTCGAGGTGGTGTCGGCCGTGCTCCTGCTGCTCAACCTGTGGACGCCGCTGGTGCTTGTCGTGCTGGCGCCGGTCACCCTCAATATCCTGCTGTTCCACGTCTTCCTTACGCCCAAGATCCTCGTGACCATAGGCGGACTGGGCATCCTGGTGTTCGTGCTGAACGTAGCGCTGCTGTGGCTCTATCGCGGGCACTACCGGCACATGCTCACTCGGCGGGCCAGATTGGACTAGTCATTTCAGTCAGATAGCTTGGATTCCGGGAAAAAGCGCGCGCCGTGTCGAATTCGCGGCCCCTCGTTCGTCGTGGGAGTAGAGCGGGGGTTCATCCCGGAGCGAGTCCGACCGGAAGCCCGGCTCCGCACCCTAAACCGGAAGGAGACCCGACCATGCGATTCATGATCCTGCGCAGGGCCGACAAGAACACCGAGGCGGGCGTCATGCCGAGCGAGAAGATGCTTGCCGCGATGGGCCAGTACATGGAGGAGCTGGTGAAATCCGGCGTGCTGCTCGCGGCCGAGGGACTTCACCCGAGCGCGAAGGGCTCGCTCGTCAAGTTCTCGAAAGGCAAGCCGACGCTGACCGACGGGCCTTTCACCGAGGCAAAAGAGCTGATCGCCGGCTACTGCCTGATCCAGGTGAAGTCGAAGGCGGAGGCGATCGAATGGGCCAAGCGCTGGCCGTCGCTCGACGCGAACGGGGAGGCCGAGATCGAGATTCGCCAGGTGTTCGAGGCGACGGACTTCGGTGCCGAGTTCACGCCCGAGCTGAGGGAAGCGGAGGAGCGCCAGCGCGCGCAGATCGCCGCGAAGCGCTAGCCGCGGCGCCCAATCGTTCATCGGGCCCGGCGGGCCGGAGTTCGCCTCCGGCCGAGACCGCCCGGGATTCCGCTCCAAACGGACTTTGCGACGAAGAAGACCACCATGCGCTTCATGCTGCTGATGATCCCCGAGGGATACGAGAAGGCAGCGCCCGGCGCCATGCCGGACGCCAAGGCCGTCGAGGCGATGATGAAGTACAACGAGACCCTGAAGCAGGCCGGCGTGCTGCTCGCGCTCGAAGGCCTCCACCCACCCTCGATGGGCGCGCGCGTCTCGTTCGCCGGAGGCAAGCCCAAGGTGACCGACGGGACCTTTGCCGAGGCGAAGGAGGTGCTCGGGGGCTACTGGATGATCCAGGTGAAGTCGAAGGCAGCGGCGGTCGCATGGGCGGCGCGCTGCCTGGCATCGCAGAACGACGTGATCGAGGTCCGCCAGGTGCAGGAGATGGCCGACTTCCCCGCCGATTTCCAGGAAGAAGTGGCCAAGTTCTCCGGCCTGCCTGGGCAGTCCGGGAAGCGCAAGGGATCCTGAATCCGCACGGGGTCCACCCGCGCCATGCTCTTGGCCGATCCCGTTTCCCCGAGGCGGTATGACGGCATCCGACACGCACCGCGCGATTGACGCGATCTGGAGGATCGAGTCGGCCCGGCTCATCGCCGGCCTCGCGCGCATGGTGCGCGACGTCGGCCTGGCCGAGGACCTCGCGCAGGATGCGCTCGTCGCCGCGCTGGAGCGGTGGCCCGAGTCGGGCGTCCCGGACAACCCGGGCGCCTGGCTCATGGCCACTGCGAAGCATCGCGCGATCGACCTGCTGCGCCGGAGCAAGCGCCTCGAGCGCAAGCACGATGCGCTCGAACACGAGCTCGCGGCCCGCCACGAGGGGGCCCTGCCCGATCCCGGCGCCGCGCTTGACGATGACATCGGCGACGACCTGCTGCGGCTCATGTTCGTGTCCTGCCATCCGGTGCTCCCTGCCGAGGCGCGCGTCGCGCTCACGCTGCGCCTGCTGGGAGGCCTCACGACCGCGGAGATCGCGCGGGCGTTCCTCGTCCCGGAAGCGACGGTCGCCCAGCGCATCGTGCGGGCCAAGCGCACCCTGGCCGAGGCGCGCGTCCCGTTCGAGGTCCCCCGCGGCGCCGAGCTCGCCGCGCGCCTGTCGTCGGTGCTCGCGGTGCTCTACCTCGTCTTCAACGAGGGCTACGCGGCGACCGCCGGCGACGACTGGATGCGGCCCGCGCTCTGCGAAGACGCGCTTCGGCTCGGCCGGATCCTGGCCGAGCTTGCCCCGCGGGAGCCGGAGGTGCACGGCCTCGTCGCGCTGATGGAGATCCAGGCGTCGCGCGCCGGTGCGCGGATCGGCCCGGCGGGGGAGCCCGTCCTGCTGCTCGACCAGAACCGCGCGCATTGGGATCGCGTCCTCATCGGCCGCGGCCTCGCGGCGCTCGCGCGTGCCGAAGGGCTTGGCGGCGCGCTCGGCCCTTACGCGCTGCAGGCCGCGATCGCCGCCTGTCACGCGCGGGCGCCGGCCGCGGCGAAGACGGATTGGCCGCGCATCGCGGCGTTCTACGATGCGCTCGCCCAGCTCGCGCCGTCCCCCGTCGTGGAGCTGAATCGCGCGGTCGCGGTCGCGATGGCGTTCGGACCCGCGGCGGGCCTCGAGCTCGCCGATGCGCTGACCGCGGAGCGCGCGCTCGAGGGCTACCACCTCCTGCCGAGCGTGCGCGGCGACCTGCTTGCCAAGCTCGGCCGTTGCGACGAGGCGCGGGCGGAATTCGAGCGCGCGGCGTCGCTCACGCGCAATGCCCGCGAGCGCGCCCTGTTGCTCGCCCGCGCCGCCGCGTGCGCGGGCGGCTCCTCCGCTCCATCCGCCGTGCGCCCGGATTCCTGATACCGGGCGGAGACAGCCCCGCCCGCATGCGGCCGCAGCACGCCGCCCGCCAAACCTTACGCCCGGCCCCGCGTCTTCAGGTCCTCCAGTTCCTCGAGGGTGCGGGGCCAATCGTCGTGCAGAAGCTTCGACAGGGCCCGGTCTGCGAGCAGCTTGCCTCCCGTCTGACACGCCGCGCAGTAGTTCGCCTCGTTCTCCGCATAGACGATGCGCTGGACGGGCGCCCCGCAGATCGGACAGGGCTTGCCGAAGCGGCCGTGCACCGCCATGCCTTCGCGGAACGCCGTGACCTTTTCGGGGAAGCCCCGCTGCGCCTCCGCGCGCAGGCGCGCCGTCCATTCCGACAGGACGGCGCGCGCGGCGTCGAAGAGGCGCCTGGCGGCCGGATCGTCCAGGCTGCGCGTGCGGGCGAGGGGCGAGAGTCCGGCGCGATGGAGAATCTCGTCGGAGTAGGCGTTGCCGATGCCGCTGAAGAGCCGCGGATGGGCGAGCGCGCGCTTGAGCGTCCGGTTTTCCAGGATCAGTGCCGCCTGGAACTCGGGCCAGCCGCACTCCAGCACCTCCAGTCCGCCCGGATCGTGCTCGGCGAGCGCCGCCGCGCCTCGCACGACGTGCAGCGATGCGCGCTTCCTCGTGCCGGCTTCGGTAAGCAGCAGGGTGCCAGTGGGAAAATCGAACGCGGCGAGCCCGAGCTTGCCGGGCAGCTTCGCCCCCGGCTCCTTCCAGCGGAACCGTCCGGCGATCATGAGGTGGATGACGAGGTACAACTCGCCTTCCAGCGCGATCACGATGCGCTTGCCCATCCGGGAGACGCCCGTGACGCGCCGGCCTTCCGCCTCCCGCAGCGGAGGGTCCACGCTGCGCAGCAGAAAGGGGCTGCGCAGCCGCACGTGATCGAGCGTTTGCCCGATCAGCCGCGCCGCCAGGCTCTCCGCGTACACTGTCACGTCGGGTAGTTCGGGCATGGGCGGAGATCCGGCGGGAGCGCGTGAATGGCTGTTCCGACCGGCTGCGCACGGGTCGCGGCCGTGTCGCGGCCATGTCGCGGCCATGTCGCCGCCGTGGGACTCCAGGGGAATCGCACAGCGGCCGGTCCTGCCTGCGCTTCTGTCGCTTTAGGGGTGGGTGCCGCGCATGGAAGCCGGATGGCCGGGCAGCTTCAACGTCTTACCCGTGTTCGTGACGCTCGCCCCATCCACTTTCAGGATGGACACATCGTCGTTCATGTAATTGCCCACGTAGAGATACTTGCCGTCCGCGCTGAATACCGCGCCTTCCGGCAGGCCACCGACCTCTACCTCTTGCACCATGGTGACCTTCTTGCCGTCGATCTTCAGCACGGCGACGCCACCGTTCTTGTGGTAGAACCACGTCGTCTTGGCCGCATTGGTGCCCTTGAGCAGCATCGCGACGGCGATTTCGCCCGTGGGGCTGATGACCAGGCCTTCGGGGCCGTCCCCCACCACCACCCGGTCAATGACGCGCACCGGATTGGCTTCCATGTCGATGACGCTGACGGTATCCACCTGGCCGTCCGCCGCGCCGGCGTTCCCGTTGTCCGCCGTCAGGCCGATCTTTCCGTTCGGCGTGATGGCGATATTGTAGGGCCACAGCCCGACGTTCGTGTCGTACTTCCCGTAGGTCACCTTCGTTCCGTCAATCTCGAGCAGGGCGATCTTGTGCCCGGCAAACTTCGTGACCAGGGCGCGCTTCCCGTCCGGCGTGATCGCGACCGATGCGACCTGCTCGCCCATGGGAACGGTGTCCACGAGCTTGACCGTCTTGCCCGAGATCGTGAGGACGCTGATCGAGTTGTCCGCGCGGTTGGCGATCAGGGCGAGATTGCCCGCGCGGTTGATGGCTAGGCCGGACGGCTGCTTGCCGACCGTGACCGTCTCGATCAGGGCGGGCGGGCTGGCCTTGAGGTCGATGACGTAAAGCTTGTTGTCCGGCGCGCCTTTCCACGCCTCGCCGTCCTTCACCCAGTCCATCGAATTGGCCACTATGGCGAGGCTCCCGTCCGGCGTGATGGCCAGGTTCACCGGCGGACCGAAGACGGAGTTCATCAGCGGCAGGTTCACGACGATGCGCGGACTCATTCGGTCCGTGATGTCGATGATGGACACCGTGTCCTTGCCCGGAGCGGTGAAGAGCCCCTTGCCCGCCTCGTCCCAGAAGACCTTGGTATCGTTCCCGGCCAGGACGAGTTCGGCCCGCGCCGCTCCCGCCCGGACGGTCAGCAGCCCCGCCACGGTCAGCGCCAGCAGGCCCCACGTCTGCACGATTCGCATGATTTCTCCTTTCGCAACGCGAGTGATGAGCGACTGCGGCGAGGCGGGCCGGTGCGATCGGGTGCACCCGGCCCGGCTGGCCCACCGTCTCCGCGACGGCCGCCCGGCAACTGCGGCTCAGCAACTGCGACTCCACGACTGCAACTCCGCGCTGGCAAGGTACCACGATCGCGCGCGCCGGGCGAAGCGGGCCGGCGGCTAGACGCGGCCGTACACGGGGATGGCCGCCCCGTGCACCGCCCGTGCACCGTCGGAGAGCAGGAAGGCGATGACGTGCGCGAGGTCGGCCGGGGCGACCCAGTGGGTGAAGTCCGCCGCTGGCATTTCGCGGCGGTTGCGCGCGGTATCGATGATGCTGGGGAGAACGCAGTTCACGTTGATGTTGTGGTGCTTGACCTCGTCGGCCAGCGCCTCGGTGAAGCGGATGATGGCGGCCTTGGCGATCGAATAGGCGGCATGGTTGGCGGACCCCGCCAGGCCCATGCGCGCCCCGACGCTGACGATGTGGCCGCGGCCCGCATGCAGCATGTGCGGCAGCACGCTGCGGCAGAAATGGAAGGTCGGCGCGAGGTTGAGCTCGAGCATGCGCTGCAGGTCGTCCAGCTCGGCTTCGACGATCGGAGGGCCGAACCGATAGCCTCCGATCAGGTTCACCAGCCCGTGCGGCACGCCCTCGGTCTCCACCAGTTGATCGATGGTACGCCGCACCTTCTCCCCGTCCTTGGCATCCAGGCGCACGAAGCGGGTCGCCTGCACCACGGCCGGATAGCGCATGGAAAAGGCCTGCATTTCCTGTTCGGAGACGAACGGGACGATCAGCCGCGCGCCGAGACCGTGCAGAATGGACGTGACGTGCTGGCCCAACTCGCCGGTGCCCCCGGTCACGACCACGGTCTGGTTGTCGAAGCGGTACGTCATGTTGGCGGGGTGGGCTGTACGGCGTTGCGATTCCCGCGTGGGCGGGCCGCCGGCAAGGGGGCGCGGCGGGCAGCCTGGGCGCGACGGCCCGGAGGCGAACGCCATTACAGCACGATTCCGCCCGAAGCTGAAAGGGACGCTGCACGGGCGGCGCCGTCATGCCGCGATTTGCACCACCGCGGCGCATCGGGAAGTTCCGCGCCCAGGCCGGATCACGCCAGCAGCGTGGCGCATTCCCGGACGATCCGCTCGGCCGCGTCGCCGGGGAAGAGCGCATCGCAGGCCCGCTCCATGGCGTCGAGCGCCGCGGGGCGGCCCAGGAGGGAGAGGATCTCCCGCGCGAGCGCCGCACCGGACAGGTCGCGCTGCTCGAGTACCTGCGCTGCGCCGTGCTGCTCCAGCCGGCGCGCGTTCTTCAGCTGGTGGTCGCCGCTCGTGCCGGGGATGGGGATGAGGATGCTGGCCCGCCGCGCGCAGACGATCTCGTTCACGGCGCTGGCGCCGGCGCGGCTGACAATGAGCCGGCTTTGCGCATAGGTGGAGGCCATGTCGTCAATGAACGCGACGAGCTCGATCGCAAGCCGCGTCCCGCGGTAGCCCTGTCGCAGCGCCTCCAGGTGCAGCGGCCCGCACTGGTGCACGATGCGCAGCGCCCGCCCTTCCAGCAGTGGCGCCGCCGCGAGCATGGCCTCGTTGATCGCCCGCGCGCCCTGGCTTCCGCCCAGCACGAGCAGAGTGGGCGCGTCGCCCGCCGGGCGCGGTCGCTCCCGCAGCGTGAGGATCTCGCGCCGCACCGGGCTGCCGGCCGCGACGGGATTCCGGAAGGCTCCGGTCTCCGCCCCCACGACGACGAAGGCGCGCTTGACGAATCGGCCCAGCAGGCGGTTGGTCATGCCTGGCGATGTGTTCTGTTCCTGGATCACGCACAGCCGGCCCAGCGCCAGCGCCATCGCCAGCATCGGCCCCGACGCGTAGCCCCCGACGCCGATCACCAGGTCGGGCCGGTAGCTCAGCAGGATGCCTGCGCAGCGCAGCGCCGCCCAGGGCAGCAGGGCCAGCACCGCGAGCCTGCGCCGCCACGGCACGCCATACAGTCCGCGCACCGGGATGCGGTACAGCCGGTAGCCCCGCGCCGGGACGATGCGGTGTTCCAGGCCCTCGGCCCCGCCCGCGAAGCGCACCTCGGTGCCCGGCAGCAGGCGCTGGAACGCCTCTGCGATCGCCAGGCCCGGGAACAGATGCCCGCCGGTTCCCCCGCCGGCGATCAGAATGCGCCTGACCCGGCCGGCGCGCGCTCCCGATGCCTTCATGGCGCTAGCGCAGGTCGCGCCGGAAATCCGCGCCCGACCAGGGCGTGGGCCGGCGTCCGATGTTCAACAAGATCCCCGTCATGAACAGGCTCAGCACGAGCGAGCTTCCCCCCAGGCTGATGAACGGCAGCGGCAGGCCCTTCGTGGGCAGCAGCCCCATCACCACGGCCAGGTTGAGGATGATCTGCAAGCTGAACAGCGTCGTGATGCCGTAGCCGAGATAGCGCGCGAAGTCGTCGCCGGCGGCCAGGCTGGCCCGGTATCCGCGCCAGACGAAGCAGCCGAACAGGAACATCACGGCGAGCACGCCTAGCAGCCCCAGCTCCTCGGCCAGGATCGAGAAGATGAAGTCCGTGTGCGCATCGGGCAGGAAGAACATCTTCTGCCGGCTGCCGCCCAGCCCCACCCCGAACAGGCCGCCATTCCCGATCGCCAGGTAGCTCTGGATGATCTGGAATCCCGTGTCCTGCGGGTCCTGCCACGGGTTGAGGAAGATCAGCAGGCGCTTCATGCGATAGGCCTGGCTCGCGACCAGGTACACCCCGATCACGAGGAAGCCCGACAGGCTGGCGAGGATGTGGGCCGGCTTCGCCCCGCCCACGAAGATCATCAGCAGCAGCGTGAGGGCGATCAACACCATCGAGCCGAAGTCCGGCTGCAGCAGCACCAGCAGGAGGAAGACGCCCATCACCGCCATGCCGGGCATCACGCCGCGGAAGAACTGCGCCACCACGTCCTGCTTGCGGTCCAGGTACGAGGCGACGAAGGCGATCAGCGCGAACTTGAGGATCTCGGTGGGCTGGACGCTGACCGGCCCGAGGCGGAACCAGCGCCGCGCGCCGCCCGCCTTGGAGCCGATGCCCGGCACGAGGACGAGCACCAGCAGGACGAAGCACACGAGCAAGGCGAGGGGGATCCACTGCTTCCAGCGCTCCAGCGGCACGCGCATGGCGACCATCAGGCCCGCCAATCCCACGCCCAGGTGCAGCATGTGGTTGCGCAGCAGCACCGCGGAGGAGCCGAACGCGCGGTCGGACAATCCGCTGCTGGCCGAGTAGACCATCACGATCCCGGTCAGCGCGAGCAGCAGCGTGATGCAGATGAGAAGCAGGTCGTAGCCCTGCGCCTGGTGGTGCATGAGTCGGCGATACACGTAGCGGACGGGATTAATCATGGCGCGTCATCGCTTCGCAATCCGTGCAATGCTTGAGCAGCCCGCAGGGACTGAGCGTGCATGCGATGCGCGCGCCCAGGACGCCCTGCACCACCCGCTCCAGATGCCCCGAGCGGGAACCCTTGAACCCGATGGCGGTGCCGGGCTTGTCCCTGCGCTGCAGCTCGCAGATGAGCTGCGCCTGGCTGTCCGCCGCGTGGAGCCGCACGCCCCGCGCCAGCGCCTGAAGCCGCTCGAACAGCTCCGGTTGCCCCGGGGCGTGCACGTAGACGTCGCTCAGCGGGGGCCGCACCGCCTCGCCGATCAGCGCAGCGGATTCCGCCAAGCCCTCTTCCAGCTCGGCCAGTCGGCCCAGGACGAGGATCTTCTCCGGCTCGGCGAGGCTGGCCAAGGTCGCGATCAGGTTGCGCACCGTCTCCGGGCTGGCATTGTACGTGTCGTCCACGAGCGTGGCCCCACCGGGGCCCTTCAGGCGGACGGTGCGGCCCTTCTGACCCGGTTGGCGGCCGGCCCGTGCGGCGACGTCCTCGTCCGGAACGCCCAGCTCCCGGGCGACGGCCCAGGCGATGAGGATCGGATACAGGCCATGGGCGCCGGAGATTTCGGAGCGGAAGCTCAGCCGCGCCCCTGCATGCACCCCCGTGAAGGACTGCCGCCCCGCCCCGTCGGTCGCGATTCCCTCGGCCCGGTAGTCCCCGCTGCGCCCGAAGGTCAGCGTGCGGTGCGCTCCGGCCAGCTCCGCCAGGCGGGGATCCTCGCCGTTGACCAGCGCCAGTCCGCCCGCGCTCAGGTGCTGGAAGATCTCCCCCTTGGCGCGGTAGATTGCGTCCACGGATCCGAATTCCCCCACGTGCGCGTGGCCGACGGCGGTGATGACGGCGATGTCGGGCGGCGCGATCCCGCCCAGGTAGGCGATGTCGCCGGGCTTGCGCGCCGAGAACTCCAGCACGCAGGTGTCCTGCGAGCCGTCCAGGCCGAGCAGGGCGATGGGGATGCCGATCTCGTTGTTCTGGGAGCCAGGGGAATGCAGGACATGGCGCCGGCCGGACAGGACGTGGGCGACGACCTCCTTGGCCGTGGTCTTGCCGTGGCTGCCCGTGATGGCGACGATCTTCGGGCGGAACGTGTCGGTCCGGGAGCGGGCCATCCGCCCGAGCGCGGCGAGGGTGTCGGGCACCCTGAGGATGGCGCCGCCGAAACGCGGCAGGTCCACTTGGCGCGCGACCACCGCCAGCTTGACGGCGGAGCCCTCGAGCCGCGCGAGGAAGTCGTGCCCGTCGGCGCGCTCGCCGTGCAGGGCGAAGAAGATGTCGGCGTCCCCGAGGACGCGCGTGTCGAAGGCGCCCGCGCGGAGCGGAGTCGCCTCCGGCAGCGGTTGGCGCAGCCAGCTCCCCCCCGTGGCGCGCCGCGCTTGTTCCAGCGTGATCATCCCTCCTGCCCGCGGGGCTTCCATGCCCCGCCCTTGCCGGGAAGCTCGAACCGCGCCAGCAGCACTCCCAGCCCCAGCATCAGCACCACCTGCACGTAGGCGATGCGGTTGAGCCACTCCCGGTCGAACGACAGCCAGATGTTGTACGCGCCGTGGAACGTCACCGCCACGGCCAGCCCGCCCACCAGCCACAGGTATTTGGGCAGCAATCCCTCCGTACGTCGAGCATACGCGAGGCACACCCCGAGGGGAACGGTGAATCCCGCGTGCGCCGGCACGGTCAGCAGGCTGCGCACGAGCAGCGTCGGCGTGCCGTAGCGCTCCAGGTACACCAGGTTCTCCACGGCCGCGAACCCCAGCGCC